>PMIN01000205.1 GCA_003158275.1 Methanobacteriota archaeon | reverse complement strand
ATTGTTGACGTCGATGTCGAGGATACCGTACTCCCGTGGGTCATCGATGGACATTACTCCTACCGTGAGCACGCTGTCGTTCTTTCGGTGGAACTGATAGAACTCGCGAAGGTTGAAGTCCATCACGTGATCCCCCCCGACGACGAGAAATGGTCCACCATCAAGGGCGTTCTCAGCGTTCCTGACGCTCCCGGCCGTGCCGAGCTTCTTCCTCTCGCGAATATAGCGTATTTCCACCCCAAATTTTGCACCGTCTTCGAGGTACTCCTCGATATTGCGGCCTAGGTACCCGAGTGTGATAACGATGTCATTGAAGCCGTTTGCTGAAAGATGTTCGACGAGGTGGCCGACGGACGGTTTGTTGAGCAGCGGGATGCTCGGCTTCGGTCGTTCGAACGTCAACGGTCTGAGCCTGGTCCCGGCGCCACCGCACATAATGCACGCTTTCATCGATGTCCCTCAACGTCTTTCGTACCTCGAGTTCGAGAACCCACCCTCGGCGTCGTCAGTTTCATANNTTAAAAGATGCCGTTTTCATTGATATTATCGATTATGGAATCACGCGCGTTGAGCTCGGCAATCGAATCGACGTAGCGTTCGAGGTGAACGATAAAATCCTCAAGCTTGTCGAAAGGAACGATGAAGCAACCACCCTCACTAAGAAGCGCGTCGTCTATCCAGCTCACGATGACGGGCACACTGCTGACGGAAAACGCCCGGTCAAATTCGCTGCAACGCGCGAGGTGTTTTCGCGCTTGTGCCCTGATAGATGAGCTTCGGAGCCGAGCTTTGCCGTACCGCTTGGCATCGATGAGCACTGTGGTATCGAAGCGGTGAGCGACTACATCGATTTCGTAGCGCCTTCCGGCTGCCACGAAGACCTTCCGGAAATTCGTTGAGAAACCGGCGCACTCGAGTACGTCGCGGACTTGCTCCTCGAATTCCTGCCAGGTAGGCTCCTTGTCCGCTTCATCATCCGTTTGGTACTCACCGAAGAGCGCAAGCAACATGGGTTACTCCGTATCCTCTCTCTCGTCTTCTGCGTGCTCGTCTTCTGCGTGCTCGTCTTCAATGTCTTTCGCGGCGTCCCGCAAGCTCGTGGCCATCTCATTTTTCAGAATTGCGATCTCCTTGTCGACGTCTACCATAGGCTTTCGCACATCTTTGCGCGATTTGACCGGCACTTTGGTCGGTCGTGGCCTGTCCGGGGCGCGGGTGTCAGTTTTGCCCTCGAAGTCAGCAAGCTGTTCGACGGCCGCTTTGAGAGCTTGTTTGGCGAACGAGAGGAGCGTATCGTTAAACCTGCCGCGTGATCGGTGCTGTTCTGTTTTTAAGAGTTCATACGTGATGAGCATACGGAGCTCTTTAACATCGCTCTTGAGCTCGCGAACCTCTTGGATGAGTGCGTCAATTCTGTCATCTTTTGCAGCGGGCATCACGTATCCATCCCGGCAAGCACGCTGAAGACATCCTCCGGCTCGTACCTGAGTTGAATCTCTCGCGTTCGCCCGCGTGTTCCTCTCCCTGTAAAATCGGTATTAATGAGTCGAATTGAATCAAGCTTTGAGATAATGTCGTAAAATCGCGTGTAGCCGAGATGCGTCTCTTCGTTGAACTTCTTGTAGAGGTCTCCGGCCTTTATCTTTGCCTCCTGCTCTGCGATCAGTTTGAGGAGGTCTCGCTCTTCTGCGCGCAACGAGTGTATGGAGTACGTGAGGTGCACGAGGCGCGATTTTTCGTGTGAGTGCACCACGTCGTCTGCGGCGATATATTTTCGAGCGCTTATCTCCGCCCGCACTCCCGTTTTTCTTAGGAGGTCGATACCGACCCGCAGGTCACTTGACTCCTCCACAAGATCAACGACCATCTCGAGCACGTCGTCCGATACCACGTTTGCATGGAATCCGTGCCGCACGCGGTCTTCCAGTATGTCGCGCACCTCGGCACGCTTGTACAGCGGGAAGTATACCTCCTCGGGAAGAAAGACCGACATCACGCGTGGATCGAGCACCTTTGACATCTCAACGGACAGGTCGCTTGATATTGCAATGACCCCCACCTTGACCTCCGCTGACACCTCGTGAGCCCGCAGGAGCGCATACAAGACTTTATTTACCGTGTTCTCATAGAACAGATAGTTGATATCATCAAGCGCGACAATGAGCACCTTTTCCTGATCGATGAGATATTTGGTAATCTTCTTGAAGACGCGCTTGAATGAAACCCCCGAGTCCGGCGGCGTATACTTGAAGAGTTTCTTATAAATCTCTGAGAATATCGCAAACCGAGTCGAATCGATCTGACAGTTTACGTATACCGGCACGACGCTGTCGGTGTAGTTTTCGATCTCTTCGAATACCTTCAGTACGGCCGTGGTCTTTCCGGTGCCGTGAGGCCCAGAACACAGACAGTTGATTGGCCGCGCACCCCGCAGTGCCGGTCGGGCGGCGATCGTGAGCGCGCGCATCTGCGTCTCTCGATGAGAGAAGTGCTCTGGAATGTAGTCTAATTCAAAATAGCGCTCATCCTTGAAGAGCGTCTGATCCCACTGCAGCAAATCCTTTGACGGTAGTTTTTGAGGCACGCCACTCGTTAAATGGTCACGTTGCATGCTATTTAATGTTATCCTGTCCTACGTGGAGGTATTCTCCGCTCCGGGCGAATGGCGCCAATTAAGAAGCTCCAAAGGCGTAAAAATTCCTTTCACGGGATTTCTGAACGGGTGGGCGGACGAAAACGGCAGAATGCCCCCCCGGGCCCTCATCAAGTCAGGACACGGACTATCGCGGACGTGAGTGCCATTACTTTCACGGCGCTCTTGCCATGCGCTTATCCATCATAGCTACGTCGGCTTATTCGGTGAAGATCCATGGTAAGTGAGACTTTTCGCGGGCTTATCGAACGTGCGGATTTCTATGCAAAGCGGGAGAAGTTCCGCTCACGTGACGAACGCCGTAGTGATCTGGAAGGGACTGAACGCCCCGTACTCGTTCATCCCTAGCACTGCATTTCGGTTTAGGCCGTTCATCTCTTATGTCGCGTTTTCTTCCCGAGTGATCCACTTCTCAGGCCGGGCTACCTCATCAAGCGTCGGCACATCGTGCGGAGAGCGCCACACCCTGTTGACGAATTCGATCCCTCGATTCGCTGCGATGTGCGAAACGAATCGCTCTCCTAGAACATACTGCTCCATCTTCAAGCCGAGTCCCGTTGCGCGCTCAAAGAGCATCTCTCTCCCGCTTTTGCGCCTTCTACGGAGTTCAAACTCACGCTTCATGTAATTGTACGTGGCGAGCAACTCTTTGCCGATCCTGTCCATGACAAAATCCGAATAGCCCTCGATTACGCTCATTAGAGCTTGAATCTGATTGATGAGTCCTATCTGCTCGCTCGAGAGAGCCGCGTGCATAAGCGAGAGCTGTCTCCGCCGTGCGTAATGGCTCGCGACCGCACGGGCCCGCGACTGGAGCCCCTCTGATGTGAGCCCGTCGTTGGTCGCCTCCAAGTACCGTTTGAGAAGCTGGTTTAGGTGGCCCTTGAGCCACGGCACTGACTCGAAGACGACGGCGTGGGTGACTTCGTGGATGGCGATCCACCGTCTAAAGTCATCTCGTGAAAACGAGAGTTGGCGCTCGACCATTTCGATGTTAGGCTCCACAAAATAGATCTGCCCACTTACAATTTCGCGACCGAAAAGGCTCGGGTCATACTGGCCGAGTACTTTCTTTGCGAGGTAGCCGAGGAGAAACCCGAGACCGACCGTAGAGATGACCTGATTCGACTTGTATACGCCTTTGCTTATCAGCGAACCCGTTTTTTGCGTCACGAGCGCTTTTTCCAGCGGGGCGAGCTGGTCTTCGAACGCCGTGATGTTCATATCGATCCAGTCATATCGGTCGAAGACCCGTACCTCGCGAACGCTTGGCGCGTGAAGTCCTGTTAACTCAATGATCTGGGGCGTTGGTTCGCTCACGAAGGTTTCATAGGCCGGCAGAAGCCGTCGTTTCTCTTCGTAGGTCCGCCTTTCAGCGTCGCCGACGTTTGCCGCATTTTGTGCGACTTGCCTCCAGTCAATGGGGCCCTCAGGCGAGCGCAAGAACTGGAGACCAGTGTTTAGTACCAGTTTGGGAATGTCCACCATACTTATCTACTCATTGTGATCCGAGGCGTGTTACGGACAGCCGTTTATGAGGCGGCATTGTGCGTCAAAAGTCCGTCGCGTTATGAGGATACGCACGGTCCCGTGACAGGAGCTGGCCCCNNCATAAGCCGTTGACGCGTGTACTTTGAGATGCCATAGTCGTTGGCAATCTGGATCGAGCGTGCCATATACTTTGTCACCGTGCCTTCGTGAACGGTGAGCACGATCTTCCCGCCGCATTTTGGACAGTTGCCGCTAATGGGTGGCCGCCGCACCTTGTAATTGCATTTCACGCATCGCACCTTCTGACGTGAGAACGCCCGGAGATTGCCAATCAGGTCGGGAAGGAAATGCGTCTTGATAACGCGCTCCGCGACGTCGCGCTGGTCTACCGCCCGTATACGACGAGCGAGCTCAAGCTGGGCCTCCATCTTATCCATCATCGATTCGAGCACCTTGTAGGTGCTGTTGAGGGGACCGAGCGAGATCGACGAGGATTGATGGGTAAAGTCAAAGCCGGTGTACTCGGCGTCTGTGCCCAACCGAGACGCCACGGTCGCAATGTGAACGCGCTTCGGGTCTTCAAAGCCCAGCGTAGCGCGGTAGAACTCGAGCGGGTAGTGGTCGCTTATGTCGAGGTTGTGCGCCTCGGCATCGATCTCCTTCGGGTCGATTCGCGTGGTCAATACCAGTGGGGCGTCCATCTTGCCCCCGCGACGATCAGGAAGATACGACAACGAGAAGTTCAAGAGCCCGTCGAGAAGAAGCATGACGCAGTCTTCATCACCGTCGCAGTTTCGTCGCTTTGACGCGTGGAAGAACGGATGAGCGAAGCCTGCCGAAGCGGGGGTAAAACCTATGACGCGGCCTAGCACGCCGGCGCTTGTGTGCGGCGCTAGTCCGATCACCAACGAACCGATAAGATCCTCTTTCGTTTTTGCTTCATAGTAAGCCGGCTGTCGGTAGTACTTCACGAGCAGATCGTCGATGAAGTTAGACACACGGACAAGCCACTCGCCACAATCCTGGGAAAGGATGATGTCTTGTGGCGCAAGTTCGACGACATCGTCATCGTCTGTCACGTCGTATCCTAAGTCGCGAAGCTTGCTCGTCGGAACTGAGATCTCCCGTGGCGTGAAGTGTGTCGTGGGCAGGTCGGTCAAATCGTACCTACAGGTACCATCCTTGAACACAAAGATTTCGTGTTTTGCGCGCAACACGCCTTTTTCTATGGGCTCAGGCGTTTTGTTCTTAGATATCAGGCCCAATACACCTTTAAATCTGTCGAATCGTGCCGTTTCGTCAAGTCGAATGAGCGCCTGCTGGTAGACCTTTCGCAGGTCGATGGACTGGATCCGATGACTCACTCCCTGTCTGTGACACTTTGGACACGTGGCTCCGTTCCGCAGATCGCGCGAACACGTCGGACAGAACGTGACAGGCTCCGCGAACGCTCCGCATTCGCAGCGCGTTTGGTAGGTTTCGTTCAAGCACGTCGGACAACGCCGGACGCCTACGTCGACGTCGATTATGCCGAGGTACTGCACGTCGATTTCCGACGCGCGTTCGGCGGCCGCTTTTGATGAACCCGCCGCCCTTCGAAGGGATCGGTCGCGCCCGCCCGCATTACCGATAGGGAAGAGTACGTGCGGGGGAGGCTTCATCTCCCGGGCTTTTGATTTCTCCGGTCGTCCCATCCGTCCTCCGATCCTTGAAGGCGCCCGTTTTCGGATTTCGATCCCGCTCAGGAGCGTTACCGCGTCAATCGGAGATTTGATGCGCGGGCTTTTTAATGAAAACCAGTCCTTGCTAAGCGACTCACTGAGCCCGAGACTCGTGATGAATGCCGCTGCGTCGTCAATCACCACGTTGCCCTCAGCAACGACGTGAGGGACGAGGAGCGCTTCGAGCAGCTCCTTTGTCTTGGGGTCGTCAGGCACGATGAGTTCGACCGGTGCGTCAGATCCATCCGCGGCGTCCCCGGATGGGGTGCCCGCCGATATTCTACCCGTTTGGCTGACGACCTCGGCCAGCTGCGCGAGTTCAATGAGCGTTATGTCGTGCCACAAATAGGTAAACTTGGGGTGCAGCGGGATGCCGAAGTGCCGCGAAAGCTGTAGCGTGCGGGACGCCGTAAGCTCCTGTGCGTCAACGGAGGGGGCGACCTCGTTCAAGCGCGTTGCTGCCTCCTCAAGATCTTGTGTCCAC
>PMIN01000222.1:5467-5750 GCA_003158275.1 Methanobacteriota archaeon | reverse complement strand
AATGGCGTGACCATCGCAGGGTACGCGCCCTCGAATCTCATGACTTTCTCCTGTTGCCGATCTCTACCCTGTGCGTTATATATCCGGCAACTCTGTTCCTAATGTTCTTGCTCTCGATGTTCGTGTATTCCGACACGAGCAATTTATTCTTCTCATAATCAGAGCTGAATATCTCCCGATGTCCTCGGAGTAGCTCTGCTGATATGCTTTTAATATACGTGGGTCTGATACTTCCCGTGAAATCACCTCCGTATTCCTTTTTTAGCTGAGAAAGGCGTTACTT
>PMIN01000222.1:0-5440 GCA_003158275.1 Methanobacteriota archaeon | reverse complement strand
GCGTCAGGCTCCTGCCGCCTCTCGAAGCACTTTGTTGCGAGGTTGAGCTCTTGGCACGCGCGAATCACCTCGTCTGAGTACCGTAAGTTCATTGCGCTCTTCATATCGGCATCGTGGTTCAACGCGGCTAATATGGCCCCTCCTACGTGACGACTCGCGCCAAAGGTCACGCAGCCAACAGGCGTGATAGCGTCCCCGACTTTCACGATTCGTCCCCTGACCGCAGCCACGTCTGCTAGGTTCTTTGCGCCTGAAATTGCCATCGCTAAGTTGCTTCCGACCTCAGGTATAAGGTGTGGGTTTATAGCCTTAATGGTGCGCAGCCCCGCCTCGACGTCGAGTAGCGTCAGGTAACGCTCGGCCCTCTGTAGCGTCGCCGCAAACTGATTCACAGCGCCGGGGCCAGAGCCAACGCGTTCGCTGTTTCTTATGGCGTCGGTGACGAACGTCTTTGCCATTACGGCGCTCTGTTTTACGGGGTACCCTTTAGCAAGGAAAACGGTCAGAGCTGCCGAGAAGGTGCATCCTGCCCCGTGCGTTCCCCCCTTAATCAGCTTGCCTCTAAGCAGCTGAAAACTGCCATCATACAGCACGTCGGTCCCGCTCAAATGGCCTCCCGTGACAATAACCGATTTAGGACCGAGAGCGTAGATTTCGCAGGCGGCACGCTTCATATCATCGAGATTGCGTATAGCAATCCTGGAAATGGCCTCTGCTTCTGATATGTTTGGCGTTACGACTGCCGTTTCGGGCAGCAGTCGCGCGAGGAGCTCTCTAAGCTCCCCTATTACCAACCGCCCACCCGCTTCGGCGTCTATAACCGGATCGACCACGATCGGAACCTTATGCTGCGAAAGCACATCAGCTACCGCTTCTGCGATCTCGACGGTCGCGAGCATTCCCGTCTTGACGCATCGAATATCAATATCGGAGAGCACCGCACTCATTTGCGCAACGACGAGCTCAGCGGGCAGATTGTACACGTCTAGGACGCCGAGCGTGTTTTGTGCGGTAATCGCCGTAACAATTGAGGTTCCGAACACCCCGAGAGCAGCAAAGGTGCGCGCGTCTGCTTGAATGCCAGCTCCGCCCCCTGAGTCCGATCCTGCGATCGTCATAACTGCAAGCATCTACAGTGGTAATGCATTAGCACTTATATATTTGTAATCTAAATCCCTCCTGTTGCGGTAGAAATCAAAAATAGCGCTCTGACGAACGTTTTTATGTGTGTGGAGTCGTTCCACTGGAAATGAGGGGGTCGATGGTATTTGTGCCCGAAGACGAGATAGATTCACCCTTTGAAACTTTAACGAAGACTTGGAATGAGCAGTATGCCTTGCACCATGTCCTTTGGAAAGGGCCGTATGATCTCTCTCCCGTAATACAGCGACTCGCCCCAGGCGCTAACGTGCTCGACGTTGGCTGCGGTTCTGGGCGGTATCTCTTGCCGCTTGCCAGAAGCGGCTTTAGAGCAGTTGGGGCTGACATTTCGCGGCAAGCGCTGGCAATGCTCGGTCCCCAATACGTGCGCGTTGTCGCCGATGTCCGGCAGCTTCCGTTCTCAGATTGCAGTTTCCATGCTGTCACGTGCTACGGGGTGCTCCAGCATCTTACGCTAGCTGGGCAAGTGAAAGCCGTCAGTGAACTGTTTCGAGTCTTGCGGCATCAAGGTTTAGCGTTTGTCGAAGTTGCCGGACAGCTTGATATGCGCTATGGCCGCGGCGAGCGGATAGCTACCGATACCTTTGTTCGAGGGGGGATCCCACACCACTATTTTTCTCAGTCTGAGCTGCACGAGCTCNNCAATCAGCAGGATTTGCGGTTCTGACGCTCGACGACAAGGTCACTAAAAAGCAGTACGACAACGTAATTCGCCAAAGGCATCGCATCTTCACGGTGATGGCAAAGATCTAGCGTTCCTCGATCGTCGCCTTCGTGTCCGAAGAATCTGACAACTTACAAGAAAGGCCGCTTCCGGCTAAACTCTCCGCTTTAAGGGCACATTGGGTTTACGCTCGCGGAGGTCTGTGTGCGATTGCGCTCGTAGTTTGGCGCACATCGACGAAGAATAACAGCAACATATATCATCGAGGAACGTTTCATTGTGGAGGTGAGATGATGGGCGCTAACACGCGAATGTACTGGACAATCATAATCGTAGCGGTAACTGCGGTGGCAGTGAGCAGTGCTGGTTGCACCAGCCAAACGACGCAGTCGCCGACGCCTGGCGTCCCCGCTGGTTTCTTGTCATATACTAACACGAATGCCGGGGTCGCGATGAGCTACCCGAGCGATTGGCAATTAATCGGAAATCCCGGCGGTGTCACTATCGCGGAGTTCCAGCACGGAAATGATACCATTTTGTTCCAGATTCAGCTTATTGGGCTCACCCAATCCGGAAGAACGCCTCAAAACCTCGCGCCGAGCTTGATAAGCACTCTTTTGGAAAGTAACGACAGCGTCAGTTTGCTCGAGAATCATACTGCTTCGTTCGCTGGCCAGCCTGGATACGAAATTGTGTTCACGCTTAAAACACCCGGGGGAGAACCCTTTAAAGGGCTAATGATATGGACCGTAAAAGGCAATTCAGTCTATGAAATTGAGTTTACCGGAAGTGTGGCACAATACGACCAAGAGATTGGGACGGCGCAGCAGATGATCTCCTCATTTGAGCTCACGTGATACCCTTTTGGTGTTACAGAGTGCAAAACGGAGAAGTCGGAGTCTATTGAAGGTCTATCCTGCAAGTTTCGACGCCATCGTGACACTAAATATTCTCCGAGACTAACACGTGATGATCCTTCTGCGTCTTGTATCTCGTCGGCTCACTAGGCAATGATGGTAATGCGTGCTCAACATCAGTGCATGCGCCTGAATCTGAAGTCGCGATCACAAATGCCCCCCCTCTACGTGATGTCTTGGTTGCTGGCGAGAGGGGAGTTCGAGGTTTAAACGTCCTCTTGAACTAAGGTCCGCTATGGTGGGGGCGCCAGCAAAGCACTTCTTGATCATATGAACGATAAACGTGCTACGTGCTCCGCCGCGTATTTCACCGCTTAGAACGCTGTCGCCTGCGACTACCACGATGTTTTTAGAACGTTATATGGGCAACCTCGAAAGGTTGATTCAAGATTTGAAAATGGACGTCATTCGTGGAACTCGTCCCTTGGCACAAAGTCTCAAGTTCCCTTGGCCGTTTAAAAACAGTCTGGGGGAGAACCCCGAGCATGTCTCGCGTCGAAAAGAGCAACGTGTTATTCTTTGGCATAGAGATGCTGGCGCATACTTTCGATGAATATGTGCTCATCAAATCTGCTTGCATTCTTCTTGCAAGCTTTTTCATATCGTTGCGGCTCTTCTGAAACCCGCTGTATCGCTTTTTTCAAGGATTCTGGGTGTGGATCCACTAGGAAGCCTGTGAGACCGTTGATGACGGTCTCTCTTAGTCCACCTTCATTGATCCCGACGACGGCTTTTCCGCTTGCTTGCGCTTCAACCGGAACTAAGCCAAAATCCTCGTCAATGGGTGTATACACGACTCCTTTGCAGGTTGCATACAATTCCAATAAGTGCTCTTCTGGGATTCTGCCGAGGATCGTCACGTTTGGAGGCAGATCCGTAAACAGTTTGTGATATGCAGTGAGTTCTTTGTCGCGACGCGCATATCCACCGACAATTAATAGCTGCTCGTCTGGCAAGCTTTTGAAAGCTTCTATCTGTAACTCGACTCGTTTCTCAGGGTATAATCGATTCACTGATAGCCAAAAGTCGCCGAACTCCTTAGTACTGTACCGAGCCGTTGGAACAGGTGGATAGACTACGGTCGATTTTCGCTCATAGTACTTTGTGATTCGCGTTTGAACGTTGCTGCTGAGCGTTAGTATCTCGTCGACCTGGTCTATCGCTTTTTTGTCAAAACTCCCGTGTATAGTCGCCCAGCTCCAAGCCACTGCCTTTTTTGCCAGGTTCGACTGACGCGCAATACTGAAGCGCTTTAAATCGTAAAAGTTTCGGCGCGGCGTATAGCAGTAAAATAAGTTAGGTTTGTGGTTGTAGGACGCGTACAGCGACCAGAATCCACTTATGAGATATTTGTCAAAACCGCCGAAACGAGCTTTTCGAAATAACAAACTTAGTTTGATTGGACCTAAAGGGGCTCTGTCCTCAATTCGGCCCAAGTTGTATATGGCGTCTTCATCGATACCCAAATCTCGAGTGATCTCCGGATCGACGTTCGCTGCTGCAATTGGTGCGTCAAATGCCTTCGCTACGGTTGCAACGACTTTCTCTCCCCCACCCAGAATGTCGAGCGAGTCGTGAAAGATCAGCAATTGCAAATCAGAATTCATTAGATGTTTCGGAATTCGTGTTGTTTAGCTATGGGTCAGAGAAGCTCGTGGTGTTTAATGCTGCCGCTTCGGTAATAAGCATTATCGCACTCTATCGCAGGACGGAACTGTTTTTGTGCAAACAAATCGAGAGCGTTAAAACACGGCTCTGTTAGGACAACCGAACTCATTGCGGCTATAGTGGCATTTGGTTAAAGCCAGCCCTTATATACACGAGATGGCGCGAGCAGAAACCGTCGCGGAGTTCAGTTTGCCTCAAGATATCCTCACGCGCACTCACCAGTTAGAGTGCAGAGTTCTCGATGCTTAAAGCAAATGCAACGCTCACATAGGGATTCTAGCGGCGTTCAAGCTGAAACGTGCACTGCCAAAAAAGTAGCTTGCGTGGGGAAAAACCACAAAGATCGAAAACGGCGCCTTTCGATTCCGGAGCATAAAACTCTTTGCACTCGGTACGGGAAGGGCGTAGAATTTTTCACTTTTGACTCTTAAGTTTGCTTGCCTTTTTCCGCAACTTCTCGGCAGACTGCCAATAGTTCCGCACCGGCCTTTTCCCACGAAAACTTCTGTGCTTGCGCTATACCTTTTCGGCTCATCTCCCTTTTCAACCCATCATCCTGAAGCACCGTACTGATAGCCTGTGCGAGCGCGTCGACGTCATACGGATCGACGAGCATGCCCGCTTCTCCGACCACTTCTGGCAGCGAAGAAACGTTCGATGCAATAACTGGGCACCCGCACGCCATCGCTTCAAGCACGGGGAGGCCAAATCCTTCGTACAGCGAGGGATAAACGAAGACATCGGCCTCTTCGTAGAGCGACAGTATCTCAGAGTCGGACAAGTAGCCGGCTAGTGTTATCTTTATGCCCTTATTGCGCCTTCGCATGTCGCGCAGCGTTGATTCAAACCCGGGGATATCTTTTCGCACATGACCCACGATCATCAATTCTACGCCGCTGCTTGGGTTATTTCTATGGACGAGTTCAAACGCCTGAATCAATCGCAGTTGGTTTTTGCGAGGTGAAATATCACCCACCGTTAGTATTCTCTTACTACCAAAGTGAGCGCGAGGAGTTTTCGGGGTTATGAA
>PMIN01000052.1 GCA_003158275.1 Methanobacteriota archaeon | reverse complement strand
GGACGTGCAGCCGGCAGCAACAATTGAAACGATCATTGCTGCAGCGACGAGCAACAATAGCATTTTTTTGACCATTCTTTCTTCGTATGCGGAGCCCCCCTCTTAGCTTTTTTGATCTAAACTTCTGGCAGAAAGGGTTTCTCGACGGCTCCATGGTTTTCGCTTACCGACAAGCGTATCCCCTCGCGCGTTGAGACCTGGCTCTTCACCGTTCGCGAGGTGCCACAGCAGATCTCGTAGACTAAAAGATCAAAAAGTTAGCCTTTGCAAGGGCGAAAGTGCGGTCTTCCAACGTTTCTCGTCCATCATTTTTTGGATTTCGCGGCAGCTATGGCGGATGTCGATAAGAACGCTGGCGAAAAAGTTGCAAAAATGTAACTAGGCGCCGGATCGGGACTATGTTGCTTACTCTGCAAACTACTACGGTCAGTGCGAGCCTTACTACACCGTGTTTAAGCGGTCAAGCCATTGCAGGGCCAGATTCATCACTTGCCTACGTCGTCGACGAGGGATCGAAATCATTGCGATCAGGGAAAGGAATCTATTCCCAAGATATTACTTTGAAAGCGGACGGTGCACCCTTATCCGTGGAGGTGAGCAAACGATGTCACTAGACATGCACGCAGCCCCCACCTTCACAATAAAACAAATCAACAGAGAATTTAAGAGCCTCAAAAACGTGAATGGTGGACGCCGCAAGCTCGAATGCGTTGGCTGCATACTTTGCGATGTGGGGGCTTTTTACGCTCGTCATGTTCATCGGGTCGCTCAAGGCAAACCGGGCATTGCAGGCTGTACTTGGCTTACTTACCGTGCTGTTCTTCATGCTGGCAATTGGTGAGATAACAGGGAATGCCAACGTAGTCACGATTGCCGGCTATGAAGGGATCCTCACGGGTTTCGTAGCAATCTACGCCGGCCTCGGGCAGGTATTAAACGAGATGTACAAGAGGACCGTTGCTCCGCTGGGGTAAATAGAACTCCCTGCATTACTCGCAGGGATTCTCTTTTTATTTTCTAAAAAACCGGTACGTTTACTGGCCGATTTCTTATTCTGCGGGAATACGGCTGGGTCCAGGAGGCTGGCTTGCAATCGCGCCCTCGCGCGCCGCCGCATCTTGTGGCAACCTTTACTACAGGCCGAACTACGGGCTCGTCTTTACCGCGTATGGCGCCGGAGCCATTATAGGAAATCTTCTCGCTGGACAGTTGTGAGATCTCATCGGAAGTTATGTCGCGGCGTTCTATCCGGTCGCCGAACCGGCCATCACCAGCATCGTGATCTCCTTCTTCCTCACGGGCGCCAAGTCAGGCAAGTCTTGAGGAAAAAGGGGCTTAGGCCCTCCTTTCTGACGTTGCTGCGGAGAGCGCCTCAGTTGAGGCCAGGACGAAGATAGCATCGCTCCTGATCTATGTGTCCCGCAGAGAGCGTAGTATCATGCATATGATCAGTTTGTTGCTCTAGGCCAGTGCGAAAAGCGCGATTAGGGTCCAGATTCCATGAAACCCTCGTATCTATACGTAGGTGAGATACGGCACACCAAACGGAAAAAGTGTGATAAAAGTGTAACAAAATGGTAACAAAACCATGCCACTTTAAAAAAACCAGCGTATGATAGTTGAAGCTTCCAACGGCGCTGCCTCGTCGTAGTAAAACACAAAGCCCCCTTGTTTATTATTAATTAAATTTTATATAAATATATAGATATATTTAGCGTGCGTTCCTGTTGCGAGACAAACCCCGCCGCTATTCGACTCTAAAAACACAAAGACAGTCAGTTAAAGCCCTGCACGCAGACCCAGCGACCAATGCCGAAACATATGAAGATCTAAACAGCGATTCTAGCGGTATTTTGGGCCGCTATTTTTGGAAAATGGAGCCGTATCGCATCTCTTTTTTCTGAAACGGTTAAAATAGATGGTTAAACGTACTTTTTGCGCTCTCGAGTAAGCGCGCTATTTGACACTATAAACTGACTCCAAAATGACGCTCATATTCTCAACCTAGGCCGTGAATGCGATACAAATCCCAACATTAATTTACTATCTCGTTGTATGGAATAGTGTAATAAGCATCGAACTATTACACCGTTTGCAGGAGACATATTCGCCGGGAGTTTTTTCCCGTATGCATCGACATATACTTGTTCAAGTATCCGTCTAAATGAGATTTGATAGCTATCACTAAACGAATCGACTGCGTTTCGCTCCTGCGATATTAGTGAAAAAGAATTAACGTCGAAAAAAGCGATAAAGAGGCGAAAGCAGGCCGCTCATTTGATTGGGATCAATGTGGTCTGCCTTCGCACACAGTATAGCAGTAACACAGTTGGGACTATTTCGTATATAGTTTTGGCTTTTTTTCTGCGTCTTTCCTCGTAGTCGCCGCTTCGAACGTGAAACACCAAGGATGGTGGACAACAGATGAAAGACATAGAGACGAAACATCGATTCGTTGAGCTGCGGGCTCAAGGCAAATCACTGAGGACCGTCGCCGATGAACTCGCAGTCGGACTTCAGACGGTCGTGCGGTGGGAACGTGAACTCAAGGAACAGATCGAGAACCTGAAGGCGATGGAGCTCGATGCGCTAATGGAGCAGCACCGACTGACAGCGCAGGCGCAAATCGAACGCTACGGCGTCGAGCTCAAGCGGGTGACCGAGGAGCTGCAAAAGCGCGACCTTGCCGACGTGCCGACTCCCAAACTCTACGACATAATGGTCAAGCTGCACGCCCGCGTTGAAGGGGCGTGTCCGGCGCTAACTTTGCGAGATGATGATGAGATCGCGGACCAAAAGGCGCTGCGCGGGATAGTCGCTTCGCGGAGGATCCGAAAAGTGTCGGAGACAACCGCGCACGCCGGGCGGCCGGGCAACGGCGACACCACGGTGCGTGCTGACGACCTCGTCACGCTCCAGCTCACAACCCTGCAGCGTTTCAGAGCGGGAGAGATCGACGAACACGCGGCGATGACCGAGATCGCGCTCGTCAACTCGCTTTTGAAAGGGATCGGGCTTACGAGCGTGCAAGAGGAACTCCAGCACATAAAAGATCTCCTCCAAGCATCGAGTGGGGGGTGATCGTCATGTGGGACAGTTACCGACGTGACTTGCGAAGGGCGGTGCGCACGAGCCCAGGCCGGGAGAAAGGCCTCCTTGTTGCGAACTACGAGGCCGAGCGTGAGGTCTACGGCACGACTTCGCTCACGTGGAGCACGCTACGGGAGGACGTGAAGGACATCGGCGCTCCCGACGATATACGGCAGTTTCACACGACCCTAGAAGCGCAGAAACGACTGTCGGTGTACCTCTCGAACGTCCAGACGCGTTACCTGCAACTGCGTGAATCCCTCGCGTTTCTCACGGGCATCTTCTTACTTTTTAAGCAGTACCATCTTATGGAAGACGTCCTAAACGACCTATCGTGGGGAAAGGGCAAGCGCGCAGCGGCGCTGCGGCAGCGCATCGTGTCGAACAGCCACCACTTACTGCTCGGGGACATTGCTCCCGACGAGGAGGACGGATTTGTCCGCGTGCGCGTGTCCGATATGGGCAAGGAAGTCGCCTTCAGGAAGATTGACACGATTCGAGAACAGGCGCTTTACCTTAAGACGAAGATCGAGGTCGCGCGGGGCTTCATGGACGAGGGCGCGCTCCACCTGATGGCTTATGAAGCGTACTTCGACGGCATCGAAGGAGAACTGCGCGAACTCATTCGCTCAGCTCAGCGCGTACTTTATGACGTCGACTCAGACTCGTGGCAAGAGATGCGAGAGATCTTAGCGCAATGCGATGATGATTTTTTGCGGCTGATTGAGGCATTGCCGGATTACGATGCGCTCGTAGTCAACGAGGATGCCTACCGTAATGAGGAGGACAAACTGTTGGGCGACGGAGATTAGGCCTCCGCGCCGCTGGCAATTTCTCGGCGAACGTTGATCACGGGAGAGGCCCGAATTATGCTGTAATTGACCAAACCTCTTTAAAACAGGGCCGCGTCTTACCCGGGGTTCGTACTGACGGCGGCTAGGTCTTTACTACAAATTGATGATGAGTCGTCGTAAGTGGCTGCCAATTATCAGAATTTGTAATGTACAGCCAATACCGCATGAAGATCAACTGAGTAAATGGTATAGCATCTTTCTCAATAAGAGACTACCCCAGTTTAGATTTTTTTTGATGCAGTTCAAACAGTGCAACGACCAAAACGCTTTTGCTTCCATACAATCTTCACGAGATAAATGACTTCTGTCACGTTCTACGGGGGAGTCAACGAGATCGGCGGCAACAAAATCCTCCTTGAGGATCAAGATACACGTGTCTTTCTCGATTTTGGCAAGAGCTTTGGCATCACCAAGCAATTTTTCGCTGAGTTTATGCAACCCCGAAACTGCAACGGCGTTTTAGACTTAACAGAATTTGGGTTACTTCCAAACGTTGACGGAATTTATCGTTGTGATTTCTTGGAACACTGTGGCTGCTCTTTTGAAGAAGAGCCAAGCGGCGCCGGAATCCTTCTCAGCCACGCGCACACAGATCATAGTGCGTATATCCACTATCTTAGAGAAGACATCCCGCTTTATTGTACAGAAGCCACAAAAGACATCTTGCAATCGATGGATGACACGGGCACAACTGCGACATCTGAATTCATCACGCTTAAAGAGAAATTCAAGACGTACACGAACAAAAAAGGCGAGATCTCTCGCCTTAAGGGAGCTGCTACTGAAAAACCGAGAATATATCATACGAGCGATTCTTTCTGCATAGAGGAACTTGATGTAGAACGTTGGCCAGTGAGCCATTCGCTTGAAGGGGCAGCCGCTTACATTCTTCACGGCGATGAAGGCTCAGTTGTATATACTGGCGACCTAAGGTTTCACGGGTACAAAGGTGATCTTACTCGCAGATTTGTAGAAAGAGCTGCGGAAGTAGATGCAGCTGCACTCATCTGCGAGGGGACATATATCTCACGTGCCTCTAGCGACAGTGAGGAGAAAGTGAGGGATGACGCCAAACAAACTGTTGAAGAGACAGATAAACTCGTTATCGTAAACTTTCCGATCCGAGATACAGATCGTATGCTCAGCTTCTTGCAAGTCGCCAGAGACACCAACAGGACGTTAGTCATCAATTTGAAACAAGCATACCTGCTAGAGCTGTTTAGAAAGTCCGGCATTTCTGCTCCCACAATTGATGACGACCACATTGGAATCTATATTCCGCGAAAAAAATGGGGCATTTATGAGGACGATCGCTATGACAAAAAGACTCAGCTAGAGGATTTTTACAAATGGGAGGCGCACTTTTTCGACCATCCGAATGCAGTTTCCACGCAGGACATCCACAAAAACCAAGCGGACTATATTTACAGATGTGACTTCTACGAGCTAACGCAACTTATTGATATTAAACCCGAAGCTGGGAGCCTTTACATCCGCAGCGCCTGTGAGCCTTTTGATGAGGACAGTGAATTAGAAGAAAAAAAAGTGAGAAACTGGCTAACTCACTTCAACTTGTGCCCTTACAAAAAAATTCACGCTTCTGGGCACTTAGGGTATGGAGAAATCAAAGAGTTAATCAAAAAAGTGAACCCCAGAATGGTATTCCCTATTCATACCGAAAACCCAGAACTGTTTCTGAGTTTGCACGACAACGTGATCATTCCGGAGAAAGGACGAGAGATCGTGTTGTAATCAACTTCTTCAGAAGGTATACTTGTTGTGACATATTCTCGATGATCAAAGCAATCACTTTTGATCTGGACAATACGCTCATCGATTTTATGAGCATGAAAAGGGCGGCTTCCACGGCCGCAGCGAACGCTATGATAGAGGCGGGACTGAAAAATTATCCAGAAGACCTTGCTGACCAGCTTTTTTCGTTTTATCTCGATCACGGAATTGAATCAGACAACGCATTTGAGCAGTACCTCTTGCAAGAGTACGAGGCTGTTAACTTTCGGATTCTCGCCGCTGCTGTTAATGCGTATTTAACGGAAAAATAAATACATATACCCCAATTTAAGGAGATAAAATGNNAACACCTTTTGCATTTCTTTGAAGCAACAGCCGAGTTCGTCAGTATCATCCTAATGAGCGCATTCAAATCAAATGAAGCGCTCTTCGCACAGCATAAACTGAAATTAAATCAGTCAATGCTCAAATTGAAGAGCTGAAACCACTTATTTTTTCAAAAGAAAGCTCACTCGAACACAAAAATCAAAATCACAAGGCCGAGGGCGAGATTCGAACC
>PMIN01000143.1 GCA_003158275.1 Methanobacteriota archaeon | reverse complement strand
GAGGCTTACAACCCCCACTCCAGCCTTATTATTAAACACTTTTCTGGCACGCGAGAAAGCTTTATATCAATCTCGCACAACATATTGCTGCCTTTCAAACTAGAAAACCAAAGGCTAGAGGGGAAGAAATGGACTTGAGAGAGCTAGCAGAAGATATTCGTGCTCGTTTTTTGGAACAAGGTGTCACAGTTCGCACTAGCGACATTGAACAGCGACTGAACAGCCTCGTTTACGATTTTAAAGTGCCAATCGAAGAAGCAAGAAGGAGCGTGGTTTCTTATTTTGCTAAACTCCATCCCAAGGAAGGCGTTGCTTCCGAAACCGAGGTAATCTACGCAAAAATCGCAGACATAAATACCGAAGATATATGGATCAACCTCCGCGTGCGAGTCGTTCAGCTATGGGAGCCCAATTCACCATCAATAGCACAAGTCGGCCTCCTCGGCGACGAGACGGGAACCATCAAGTTTACAAGCTGGTCAAATGCGAACTTGCCTATTCTCAGGGACGGACAAAGCTACTCGATACGCAACGTGGTCACAAAATCGTGGCAGGGACGTTTCAGCGTTAGCTTGAACAAAGCATCCGAAATTGCACCGCTCGATGAAGAGGTAGCAGTCGGTCGCGCAGAAGAGGAGATCTCTGGTGCAATTATTGATGTGCAGTCCGGCTCGGGATTAGTAAAAAGATGTCCGGAGTGCAATCGAGTCGTCGTTAAGGGGCACTGCGCAGAGCACGGCGAAGTAAGTGGAGTTTACGATTTGCGCGTCAAGGGTGTGCTCGATAACGGCGAGATCGTGTCAGACGTGCTCTTTAATCGGGAGATGACGGAAAGATTGACCGGAATCACGCTGGAGGCAGCTAAAGAAATGGCTATGGAAGCACTCGATCAAAACGTCGCGGCAGACGCGATGAAGGCCGTCGTCATCGGACGCTACTATAGGGTCCGCGGCAACAAAACCCCGCGATGGCTGCTGATAACAGATTTTGAAGAGCTGCCTAAGATGGACGAGGATGAGATTGATGCTGTCCTCAAGAGGGCGCAGGGGAGACTTTAATGTCATTGAGACAACGGGAGGTAGCACGGCGCCTCTATGCGAAAGAGCTCAATGAGTCGACGCTCGTTTACAAGGAACACGAAGATACCTACGCGCCACAGTATCTTTTGACCCCAACAGGCGCCAAATGTAATCGGGTTTTTGTCGTCGGTGCACTTACAGAAAAGGAAAACGTTGGCGTTGATTCTGACTACTGGCGCGCTCGACTGGCCGATCCGACAGGCGTTTTTCCCATATACGCCGGACAGTACCAACAACAGGCAGTCACCCAGTTGAGCGCAATAGAAGTACCTGCGTTCGTGGCTGTCGTAGGCAAACTGAACGTATTTCGCACTAACGACGGTCCGGTCAAGGTATCCATACGGCCTGAATTCATCAACGTTGTCGATTCCGAAACACGAAACAGATGGGTTTTAGAAACTGCCGAGAAAACCCTTGAACGGATCGAACGGTTGCAACTCGACAACGAAGACGCCGCAAAAGTCCGCGATTACTATGGAACAGATACAAGCCTTTACGTGGGAATCGTCATCGAGGCTCTTGAAGCACTTAAAAAAGAGTACGAGACGTGAGCACAATCGGTCGAATAGATCAGAAGTCGACGTCATCGCGCCCCCAATCGGAGCCTAACAATGCTATATGGTGTCTCTTCAGCGATTGAGCTTGACGTTAAAGAATTTATCGTAAGCGCCGCTGCGACCTTCAATGCTATCGAGCTAGTTTCTGAGTTTCCCCACGTCCACTATAGCACACCCAACGTGAGCCTGCTCTCTGAGCTTAAGCGGAGCTACGATCTCACGTATACGATGCACGCACCTTTCTGCAGCGTAAATCTTGCTAGCATTAATCCCAAGCTTCGTAAGGCGTCGCTCAACGAAATACTCAACTCGATCACGTACGCACGCGAACTCGGCTGCGAATTAGTCGTGGTTCACCCTGGTATCGTCAGCCACCCAAGAAGCTTGCAAAAATTCGAGCGAATTTCAAAGGAAAATCAACGCGACTCTTTTTTACGCATATGTGAGAAAGCAGAGGCCGAAAAAATTCTCGTCTGCATAGAAAATATGCCGCGGTTCCCGCCCGCTTTTAAAGAAACCTGGACTGGCGATGCTCTTGTAGAAATCGTCGACGAACTGAGATCAAGGTTCTTGCAGGTGGCCTTAGATGTAGGCCACTGCAACACCACTGATGTTCCTACACCACAAATGATTCATAAGTTCGGCGCGCGAATCAAACACGTGCACATCCACGATAACGATGGGTTTCGAGAAATGCACGCGGTTGTTGGGCAAGGATCGGTTCCGTGGCGAGCTGTCATTGAGGCACTAAACAAAATAGGATATGACGGGCTCCTAATAGACGAACATCGAACGATTGAAGGACAAAAGCGCGGAAAAGAGTATCTAGAACCAATCATTCAGTCTTTCTGCTAGATGATGAGGCGCTGTTAGCGTGTTCTTTAAGGAGCGACATTGCCTTTTCGACTGGTAGGCCCTTCTTTTTTGCCCCAATATTTGCTATGGGGGCAATATCGACACCCGAACTAAGTTCTATGTATCCGAGACGCTGTGCTAGTTTCAAAAAACCTTCCCCAACATCGGTTCGCACAATTACAACGGTGTGTCCAGGCGAGGCGCCAACGCTTCCAAACGACAAATCGGCGTCTTCGCTCGTAAAGTCCACACAGTGCTCGCACCCAGGTCTCTTTGACGTGCGTAAGCCTTTTAGAGGCAACTCGAGCGTAGTTTGATCTTTCAGTTTTACGATGAACTTTCCTTTGACATCGAAACTGCTTATCTCCCAGGGCTTGATTCCGTGGCTAATTCGCAACTCTTCGAGAAGACTATCCGTAAATATTTCTGTGCAAAACAGCCCGAGCGAAACTCGAATTGCGTTTTTGTATATTGACAAGACATCGACGTTCGATTGCCGAATCCTTCTGACCGCACTAGTAACGCAAGGCGTCCCGACTATAGCAATCTTGTGCAGCTGTCTGTCTGCTATGGCTTCTCTGAGTGCCTTCAAAATAGGTGCCCACACATATCTTGATCCCGCCGCCCCAAGAACTTCGTGCGACGTTTGAACGAACGCGGGCTGAGATACTTGGCTCCATTTATCCACGCCCATCACGATCGCGCCGTCAATCGCGTTCGATTCGAAAGCGGCTGCGAGTACAGAGCTGACAACTCCGCCTGATTGGGCGTCAGCAACGCGAATCTTGGATATTGATTCGTATATCGATATGATATTACCAAACCCGTCAGAGCAGGTTTCATCAGCTCTCGGACAAGCATAATAGCAAGCCGCGCAAGGAACATCATCACGCGTCACCTTGCAGTAATCGTTCGACTTAGGATGGCCAGGATCGTCGTCAAAATAAAGGGCTTCTGTCGGGCATACGCCAACACACGCTCCGCATCCGCAGCATTTTTCCGTGTCCCAGACTTTCCGTTTCAAGTCTTTGTATGAGAGAAGGTCCATCTCGCCTCCGCAACTTATTCACAAGTATATAATGCGGCATATGGCCTATGAGAAAGAGGGGCGATCTTTGTGAATTCAGCGTCAAGAAGGCCCTCGAGGTCAAGGCCAAAAACCTGGCAGTACTCCTTGAGAACTTTTTTAATAGTGATTTCGTCGTCTGCAGTCAGCCGAAATTGCGACGCGCCGTTGCCGAGCTTGCTCTCGTCGACGTCGCCCCTGACGTAAATAGCGCCGCCGTGTTGTCCTGTCGCTACCCAATCGCCTAAAATCTCGGCTTTTTTAGCCCTGTTATGGATTCCCAAAACAATGATTATGCCGCCCGCCATGTACTCTCCGAGAAAGTCACCAGCGCGTCCACCGGCAACGATTATCGGAACGTTGGACTTGTAAGTCTTCATATGTATGCCGACTCTGTAGCCGACGTCGCCGCGGACAAAGATTTTTCCCCCCCTCATACTGTGACCCAAAATGTCTCGCCCGTCCCCATGTATAATAATCTTCCCGGAACTCATGGTGTTTCCGACGCCGTCTTGAGCGTTACCAAAGACGGTTACCGTTGGACCATCCATAAACATTCCCAAATCGTTTCCAGGGGTGCCATAGATGTCGATGTTGAGCTTGCCTTTGAGGCAGTCAGCAATAAACCTTTGGCCGTTCACGTCCTCAAGCGTCAACTCAGCTACGCCGGCCTGAACCGCCTGGAAGATCTCCTCATTGAGCTCCTTGTAATGCTTATAATTAGCTACTATGCGCATGAGCTTACCTAGCTGCCTGCCGGTTGGACACCGAGTATTTCCAACGTGGTGTGATCCAGACCATAGCCCCTGAGCCTGTCACGATTTCCTCTCAGACTTTCGATTGAGTTTATTCCTGCTGCGCCTAGGATCTCTTTTAGCTCAATCGACCAAGCCAGTAGCAAGTTCGAGACACGCTGCGCACCTTCAACGGGATCGAGTCTCGACCTTAGTTCCGGATCTTGCGTAGCTATCCCCCAAGCACATCTACCTGTATAGCATCGCTTGCACACGGTGCAGCCGAGCGCGATGAGGGCAGCGGTGCCTATCTTCACAGCGTCAGCGCCAAGGGCTATCGCCTTTGCGACGTCGCCGCTATTCCGAATAGTGCCACTGGCAATTATGCTTGTTTCATTCCGTATACCCTCTTCGCGTAATCGCTGATCCACACTCGCAAGCGCCAGTTCGACGGGAATGCCGACGTTATCTCGAATGACCTTAGGAGTGGCACCCGTGCCCGCTCGAAATCCGTCGATTACGATCGCATCGGCCCCTGCGCGACAGATACCACTGCAGATTGCAGCAACGTTGTGAACAGCAGCTATCTTAACTAAGACGGGTTTTTTGTATCGTGTAGCTTCCTTTAGTGCGTTTACGAGTTGCGCGAGGTCCTCGATCGAGTAGATGTCGTGGTGCGGGGCCGGACTTATGGCATCGGCCCCTATCGGAATCATTCGCGTTTCAGATATTTCATCCGTTATCTTGGTTCCCGGTAAGTGACCACCAATCCCCGGTTTTGCGCCTTGACCGATCTTTATTTCAACAGCGGCCCCAGCTTCGAGATAGGCAGGGTGAACGCCAAACCTTCCGCTTGCAACTTGCACAATGATGTGGTCTGCATATGGGTATAGCTTCTTATGGAGGCCCCCCTCTCCCGAACCCATAGTTGTGCCGCGCATTACCGCAGCACGTGCTAGCGCCTCGTGTGCTTCAACACTAATAGCTCCGTAGGACATTTGAGCTATCATAATTGGAATCTCAAGCTTAAGCGCTGGCGAAAGCTTGGTATTAAGCCTCAAACTATCGCCTAGCTCTTCAAGCTCGACGAATCGAGGCTTTCGACCTATATAAGTTCGAAGTTCGATTGGCTCCCGCAAAGGGTCGATTGCTGGGTTTGTTACCTGACAGGCATCAAGAAGCAGATTGTCGAAGATGACTTGCTCGTGAAGTTCGTTCCCAGTGCTCGCTAGGAGTATGGCGCCTGTTCTCGACTGCGTGAATACGTCTCTCCGAGCGTTCTCGGTCCAAATTGGGTGGGCACTCATAACTGAGGGCGTTCGACGAAGCGCTATGGCATCTTCAGGGCACATACTAACGCATCTCTGGCACGCAACGCACCGATCGTTAAACGCCTTGACTTTGTTATCCCGCCATTCTAGTGCGCCGAATGAGCAATTCTCGATGCACCTTTTGCACAGCCTGCACGCTTGCCTGTCAATGTCCACCCTAAACTCGGGAACGGAACTATACATCTCCATTCACCATCGCGACTGTCGGCTTTCCTGCGTGTGGCGCCCACACGTTGTCTGGATTCTTGCAAACAGCCTTAATCGCACTCTCCTCGCTCGCCATAAACGTCGTGCCATTTTTTCGAGCACAGATGAGCGGACGCAACTTGATTCGGTCCGAGAGCCCCACCATAGTACCATTGCCCGCCGTTCCGGTGAGTCCTGAACCATTTGCAATCACAATGCCAAACGGACCGTTGACCATTGCAGGACCGTAAGTCATTCTCAGTGCCTCTATTATCCGCCTCTTCTCAGGCGGCATTCGCTCGATCTGTTCCCAGAACGGAGGAGCTAGGACCTCGGATGCAAGTTCGATGGGCAGCTTGTGTCTCCTGACCAACAGATCCCACAAATAAGCCAAAACTTCAGAATCTGTAAAATAGCTGCACTTATACCCGTACGACTCAAGGAACCGTTTGTTAGTTCCGTAACTAGTAATCTCTCCGTTATGCACAATGCTGTAGTCTAAGATGCTGAATGGATGTGCACCGCC
>PMIN01000040.1 GCA_003158275.1 Methanobacteriota archaeon | reverse complement strand
AATAATGCTGTTCATTCGGAAGCGCCTAATTGATTGTGAGTAGATAACCGGGACGTGGGCAAGCGTCGCGAAAATACCTATCAGGAGGCTCAGCTGCAGTATTGGGGTCAGGCTGGTATCGTGCCATATTGTGCCTGCTATCGTAGGGGCCAAAACAAACATAATGAGGGACAGGCCCAGGACGAACAGCATGCGCAGGCGAAACGTCCAGCGCAGAATTGCAAACTGCCCCTCTGCATCGCCTTGCGAGGCAGCTCGCGACGCGTAGCGTATTGCAGTTTGTCCAATACCCATATCTGATAACCCAACAGCAAAAGACGAAACGCTTACAATGAGAGCGTATTGTCCCATTCCAAATGGTCCTAAGCCCCTAGCTATCAGCGCAGCCGTTATAGCGCCCGTGAGTAAGCCTGCCACTCCTGGAAAAGCTGATACAATTACGTCCTCTATGGCTTTAAGAGACTCAAAGATGACCTTTTTAGGTAACGCGATAATAGCTTTAAACGGCCTCATAATCTTGTAAATGTGATTCGCGTATAAGATCCGCATCGATGAAGTCGCTTGCAACATAGGACATGCTTTAAACTTATATGGGCTTCCATTTGCGAACGGCGGAGGACATTGGCGGTGCTAAATCTTTGTTGCGAAGTGAATGGTAGACTAAGCGCCGCAAGGGCCCCCTCTGATGACCACTCAGCGTACCCAGTAGAGTCGCTTCGACGCGACTTATCTAGCGCATGTTTCTCAGTAAACGCTCTCTTCGAATTGAAACTAGTGTTGAGGAAGCAGTTTAGGGAACACGCGACGAAGCAAAACTAGTTACAACAATTTGCGCTAAGCGACTCCTGTCAGTTGCGTAGTAACTGCGAAGAGGTGCACCGGCGTCGCTGTCACAGCGCAAAGAAGGTGAGCAAGAGGAGCCCCGCACCAACGAGGATTGGCATGATGCCCCACATGCTCAGGTTGTCGAGTAGCAAGGTCCCGGCAACGATCAAGAAGAAGCCTGCCCGAGCGCGAACCCCCTGAAGTCGAGGTCGCGCTAGCCTATGGTCGGAGATGCTTCGGTGAGTCGTCTTAGTACGCGAATATCACTACGACGATGACCGCCTCGAGCCCGAACAGCTCAGAAACGTCGTAAGAAACCGCATAAGAGCGGGCCAACGGTTGCCGCGAGCGAACCGATGGCCACCCAGATGCCGAATGCGAACACGCGCGCATTACCCTCTGCACCGGAGATGAACGCCACCGCCGTCTTTAAAGTCCTCGGCGCCATAATTCACGGTGAGTGCGTCGCCGCTATGGGGGGTTGGTGAGGAACTTTTCGGTTGCGTTTGTTATCTTTAAGCTCTAGTTTATGCCGTCACGAATTGAAGATAAAGGGACCTATCATTTGTCGATGGCACGGTGGGTTGACGATATGTTTGCCCGCGTTTTTGCGGTTTATTAAGCAGCCCTATACATCTGACTGCAGTGATAACAAAATGTCGCTTGCCATTTTTCGCATCGCTTTAGTCGTTAGTTGCAGAGCGATCGGCGACGAGGTGCTCCAGTCTCCAAAAACGGTGTGGATTTTCGATACGTTGTTCTTATGCTTCTTCATGACTTTTTTGAGTGCCGCATAATATTCTTTCGGCAGGAATGCTTGCACTGTCATTGGACAACGGGAAATCAATCGGTCGATGGGCTCCGTTGGCGTTGACGAAAAGCCTCCCGAAGCGTGATATGTATGAAAAGGCAAAACGTGAAGGGTAAAACCGAGCAGCCTGCTGCTCATGCAATACTCCACTGCGTATAAATGCCAACCATCGCACGTTGTCTCGTCAAACTGTAGGACGTTGAATAGGTCGTGCGGAACGACTATAAGGCACTCGTCTAAAGTTTGCACGGCGGCTGGTTCTGCCCCAATCTTTGTCCCTGCGGCGGTCGGAGGAGTACCGTTTGTCAGATTGGCTAAGATACAGCCCCCCTCTCTCCTGCCTGCGATTCCAGCGACTCCGAGGTTTTGCAGGGAATCCAACATCCTCTCCGCGTCGTGTAGCCACTCAATGCTGCACAAACGAATGTCCTGGTGAACAAACATGATGTACTTTCCGCGTGCTTTTCGTCCGCCGCAGTTTAAAGCCTGTGCTGCTGACGTGAACTGATTTTCAGCATTGTCGATCGTAATTAACTCGTAATGGGCTGTTTGACGACTAAGGCTGTCCAACAAGAAATCGGCAAGCAAACGCTCATTGTTGTAGACACAAACGATCGATATCATTACTTGCTCGAGTCTCGAACTTGTTTTCAAAGCACGCGTTATATACCGCGGCTCGAAGGCCTGAACTTTGGCAGCCCAGAGTGCAGTTAGGGGGCACGCGAACATCGGCGAACAAACGCCATCCGTTCAAACGTTGCGCGGCTCAATTCACGCGGCCAGATCCTCCACGGCAGTCTATTTGCGGGACCAGGCAATTAAACACATCTGACGTGAGCTATTGAGTCGGTATGATTTAGAATACGATCCTACATAGCTCTTTCACTAGAGCTAGCCGGCAAGTGTGCGAACACAATGATTCGGCGTGTCAGAAGATTATGTACCTCCTCGTCACAAGGAGACGAAGTCAATCGCGAGGTTGTCAGCCGGCCTACGCAAATGCTGTGCGATGGTCCAAAGCGTTAGGAAACAGAAGGTGGCAGCGGCGACGTAGACGACTGCGAACAGTCTCGTTGGAGGTTGGAGTTCAGCGCTGTTGGTCTGGGTGACGACCTTTGACGCGTCTCGAGCCAGGCCACCCAAGACCGCGCACAGAACCGCCTGATGCGCTTAAGGGCTAAACAGGAACCTTTATGTCGCGAGCAGGGAGAGAATAAGATACGAAAGAGCACGTGTGCGAGTAATGATATCGACGGGACTGGAGCAGAATTCGCTGAAAAGCGGGGTACCAAACGACGGATCGAGGGATTCCGGCCTGCTTACAGTCATGGTCGGTATTCCCTGCTACAACGAAGAGGTAGCTATCGGCAGCCTCGTCGTACGCGCCTCCCAGTACGCTGACAGAGTCGTCGTTCTTGACGACGGGTCCACTGACAAGACTGCGGAGGTCGCACGCCTCGCCGGTGCTGACGTGATCGTGCACCGCGGCAACTGGGGTAAAGGAGCCGCCGTACGCGACCTGTTTACGTACGCGACACAATGCGGCGTTGATATTCTTGTTATTCTCGACGGAGATGGACAGCACGACCCCGATGACATTCCGAAGCTCACACGGCCGCTGATGCGCGATGAAGCCGATATCGTTAATGGCAGCCGCTATCTGAATGGGAACGGCAGGGGGACCCCTCGCTATCGCCGGTTCGGACAGATCGTTCTTGACAAGTTTACGCGTCTGGGGTTCAGTCGTGACGTCAATGTGACGGATACGCAGAGCGGTTTCCGCGCATTCTCGATGAAATCCGCTCGCGCCTTTAAATTTGGCACAGACCAGCTGGCGATCGACAGCGAGATGCTTATGGACGCAGCGAAGGGCCGCCTGCGGATCAAGGAGGTAGACATCAACGTCAGGTACGACGTAGGACACTCCTCCGCACATCCCGTCACGCACGGTTTGCAGGTGCTCGTCGGGATCTTACGCAATATAGAGTTTAAGAAGCCCCTGCTTGTCTTTACTGTGCCAGGACTCATGCTCATTGGCATTGGCGTCGCATTGGCCGGGTACGCAGTGCAAGGATTCTACGAGTGGGGGCGCGTCCCTAACGGGCCTGCGATCCTTATGCTCCTTGTCATAATCGTTGGAACGTTCATGACGCTTACCGGCATCATTTTGCACTCTATGGCCTCGCTGACTGAATCGCTTGAATTAAGGCGTTAGAGCTTGGATCGCTGCGTTTGACGCTTTTGTGCGTGGAAGCTACGCTAATGCACAAGGTAAACGTGCGGGGCTGCGCAAGCGCACGAGCCCCGTTCGCAGTTTTGCATGCTATGTTGGCCGTCCGGTCCACTTCGAAACAAGCGCAGAAGCGATTTTTGCTGCCGGCGCAATCCGCAACAGTAGCGTGAAAGAGCTAACGCGAACCATCAGTGGCTGCAGGTCGGATAACTGTGGGATTGGGCATCTCCGCATTCATGGATCGAAAACCACGCTGCTAGGTGCCACGATTGCTCTACCAGTTTCAGCGACGGATCTCTGGCTGAGCCTTTTGCGGTCAATTACCGCTTTAACTGGCTTATAAACATTAGACGGCTCTCACGCTACGCACTGGTTTGAGTAATCAAAGAATAAAAAGGCGTCTGTGTGAACGCGCCTTCGGCATCGCGGCCCGCAAAAAAAGGTTCCGCACTTCGAGCGCTGGCGAGCAGCGACAGGTAGCCCTCAATGGATCCGCCGGCGCTGATCTTGGGATATGTAGTTCCGTTCTGGGGTTATCTTCCTTCTTAAGCGGCTTTTATGCAAAAGCTGTTCAGGGGTTTGTTCGCTCCAGCAGACGGCGTATCACTTGAAATACTCGCTCTGAGTTGTTGGCATCTCTAAATTGGTTGAAGCGCACACACACTTTTCTTCGCTCAGCTTTCCACGAGTCGTTCTGGACCGCCTGGCGCAGCAGGCGGAGCACGTCAGGCCAGTCCTTTGCTTTAGGCCCAGGCGTGACTTCGTCATAATCGTAGAACAGCTCGCGGTCAGCTGTTGTGTACTGCTGGATGTCAAAAGGCGCAAATACAATCGGACGATCTAGAAGCAAGTAGTCGAAAAAGACGCTGGAATAGTCCGTGATGAGTATATCGGTCCCCCTCAAAAGCGGATAAATGTCTGGTATATCTTCGTCAGACGGGGTAAATATCCTTTCGAGCCGCGCCCTGTCTGAATCAAACTGTACGTCATAGGGATGTGCCTTGATGATCAGGATTGCCCTTAACTCGCGAAGGGTTTGGTTCACCGTGGTACCTTCGAAGCCGTAGCGCGTAAACAAGTCAAGTTCTCGCCGTCCTTCACGTCGGTAGGTGGGAAGGTATAAAAAAAGAAATTGAAAATCCAATTCTCGTTTGATGCGTCTGACATACTCGACGTCGAGCTTACTTAACCAAGGAGCGCCGAGCAAGACGTCGTTTCTAGGATATCCGGTGACAGCTATCTCTCTGGCATCACTAAAAACGGCTTGCATGGTCCGTTTACTTTCATTAGACGTCGCGATGACGACATCGTGGTTCATGTTAGGGCGAAGGCCCTCCACTATGAGCCGCCGTGCATATGAGCTCCTCTGTGTTGGCATCTCACGCCCTTGCGCAGGTTCAAGCTTTTTTAGTGGGGTTCCGTGCCACAACTGCACTGATTTTGTCCCTTTTGTCGTGTACAGATTAACGTCAGATACGCCTACTGAAAAGATGATACAGCTAGCCCTCATTGAACAAAGGATGCCCCGGAGGCTGTGCATGTAGTAGGCTTTGTATCCACGCGCTCGCAAGTCAGCCAGGATCGTTTTGTTGCGCGAGAGCCAAACGCCAGTAATTTCGGGCTGCTTGTAGTACACATAAAGGAACAGATATTTCGGGTTGTCAGCAAATTTAGTTCCATCCCAAGAGCCGAAGATCCAAATGTCCCTTCTGCGCGGGACGACCCCGGAGATCGAATAAATCGTAGTAGTCGCGGCAGCGACTAGCAGCTCGCCTAAGGACGAGAGCGACGTGTGCAAAAGGAGCTTAATTCTAGTCGTCTTTCTTTGGTTCAATCGCGGTTCTCACCCCAGCGTACATCCACCGCCTCATCTGCCAAATCAGCCACGTTTTCTGGCATTAATCCTGCGGTACACTCAGCCAACCAGGACCGGTGAGGCGTTAGCCGTCGCAGCAGACATTAGACGGAGACTAGACGCTCTTTTGCTGTTTGGCATCGTGCGCTACACGCCTCTTTGTCACATATGACGTCAACGATTTTTTCCGCCATTAATCTCGCTGTCGTCAGTTTCCCGCCTATGACGTGGAAGGCGTTCTTCGGAGCCTGTATCACTCGAAAATCGCGGGATTTTCGGCGTCCGCTCTCGAAACGAACATCATTTTTGGCACTTTCTGGATGATTGTCGTCAGCGAGCGCCCGGATGCCGGCAAACGTGCTTAGCGTGGGTTGGTCCTTGACGCCCGGAAGAATCTGCGCAAATTCTTTCTTAAGATATGCGTCAGCCCATGGCTGTGGACTCGCTTCTTCCGGGTTGTTAATCGTTGTTGACGTCGTTCCAAGCCACCCGTATCCATCGTGCACGATATACGCGTCTGCGTCGGCGGGTTCGCGCAAATGCTGTATCCCGCGCGGAGATAATGCTTTTTGAACTATGATAGTGCCTTGGCTAAAAGTAACTGGGATGCTCGTGTCGAGTTTGGCAGCTACCGTGTTGATCCACGGCCCGGTCGCGTTAATTATGTACTCCGTGCGCAAGTCGCCGTGGTTGGTCTCGATGCGGAATCCGTCATCGAGTTGGGTGATCGCACGCACCTGGGTTCCTTGGAAGAGACTCCCTCCGCAGAGCTCTGCAGACGAACAATTGAGCCAGCAAAACCGTTGAGCATTTATGTTTCTGTCAGTCGTTTCCACGGCGACAGCGAGATCTGTGTTTAACGAGGGAATCTCTCTAAATACATCGCGCAGGTCGAGTTGGGTCGCTTTGACGTGGAGCTTCTTCGCTGCCCGGAGGGCGCGCGACGCGTACTCGGTGCTAAATCCGACGAAGTAGTTCCGCAGCTCGCCGACGACTTCCGGCGCTATCGCACTGATAGTAGTGTTCTCTTCTGCACACTCTTGTGCCACGATAGGGTCGCTGAGAACGTATCGCATGCCACCGAGCAGGTTCTGGTGGGACGCAGACGTCGTGCCACTGGCTATAGTGCGTCGCTCCAAGAGGGCGACTGAGAAACCTCTCAACGCCAGATCGCGAAACGTTGCGGTGCCGGTTGCGCCGCCCCCAAAGATTACTACCTCGTATCGCACAGGTCACGGCTCGCGCTTTTTGATTTGCTGATAGAGCGTTCTTGCGTTGAGCAGATCTTCATAGGTATCAATCTCACAGCAGAGTAGCCCATTGGTATAAATAACGTGTAGCATCGATGGATGTTTTATCAGGACTCTGTCGAGCGGTTCCGAATACCATTCAGGTTGAGTACTCGGCTCTTTGAGTGCACGAGTGAACGCTTTCAGGAAGTCGGCACTGAGTTTGATCATGCTCGTATAAACAACGTTGCCCGGTACTCGCTTGCCGATACGTGCGGCGGTATTGTTTGTCACTACGACTTTACAATCCTCGGGTTGAATGTCTTTGCTGTTATCAATGATGCAGGCGTTGTCGTATGGCGATTCAATAAGTTCTTTCAAAAGTGCCAGCTCGAATAGTATGTCTCCGTCTAAAACAAGTACTGTATCATTGCCTGCATCTATGTGATCTAACGCAAGCGACAGGCTGAAAGCATTGTCGGTTTCTTCGAACCGCTCGTTGTTGACGATAGAGATTGGAAGGCCCGTCTCCACGTTCGCGATGTGCTCTTCTAGCAAGACTCGCTTGTGACCTGCTACGACAAAAACGTGGTCGACCGCAAATCGAGCTAAGCACTTAATCTGATGATCGATGATGGCATCCTTGTTAAGAGGCAACAAGCATTTCGGCAGATCGTCAGTCAGAGGTCGTAATCTCGTGGATGTGCCTGCTGCTAAGATTATTGCTTTCATTTTCTTGCGTTTTTGAGGCTCTCTAGGTGAGCCCAATCTGTGGTCTCTACTCAGGCTCTTGAGTAGCGCCACGTCATCCGCGTCGTAAGCCTTGGCTGCACAGTATTCTCAGATACAAGACGGACAAACGCGATGGCGATCCTGCTTGATAGGACCTAAGGCCGCAAGCACAACAGTCTTGCAGAGCCCTGCTAATAAGACTTTTGATGTGACTCTCACGGTAAACGCCAGTCGGGGCAAGTTCCTGCATGCAGCAACATTCGCAAAGACAAGACAGCGTCGTTTTATGGGCCTTGGGACGCAGACACGATTGATATCTCCTACCTTTGGATGTCCCGCACCTTGTAAAACGGATCAGCTACGCACGACTGTCCTGCACCCCGTGCGGCGAAAAGGAAGCACGAGGGAAGGGTTGTACATATGAAGGAATTATTGCGGTTCGAGCTTAAGTCCGCACTGATGGTATCGATACCCTGAAATATAAAGCAGTGTGACGGCCATCTTCATTCAGAAGGTGTCGAAAAAAATCCCCGCGAATGCATAAAACTTGATACGCGAGTCGGCTGAGTCTGTCAAAAAGCCCGTCAACAACTGATTGCAGTAGGCGTTTCGGTGCGCCCGCCATATGGCCTGGCAAAAAAGACAACAAACATTAAAATGCAATCGGACTTCGGCACTTTTTGTTAGCTACTACGGCTACGCTCTCGATCTGCACACACACGATAAGCGTTTAAATCGCAACTTCTATACGTCATCTTCTTGGTTTGCAACGCGCTGAATCCTGCATGAAGCGCTTATGTCACACTTCAGATTGTCTTCCTTAGTTGGGGCGGAGCTCACTACCGCCACGCTCTCCGTGATCTTGGTTCCGGGCGGCGTACATATTTGAGCACTCGTGGTGCCGTCGCTAAGCAATGAACAGATGAGTCAAGGCTCCAAAGCGCATCCGGTGCTGCCTCTCGCTACTGGTTTCAGACCGGAGCCAGTATCGCGAGTTCATACGTGCTTAGGCGTCAAGAAATGTCTTGTGAGAGGTCGCTCATGGGGAAAAGATATCGCCGTGCGCGCGCATCAAAGTTCCACTAAAGACGACGGGCGTTAGGAAAAGAGAATGATTTCTGTCGTGATTCCGGCGCATAATGAAGCTGGTGAATTAGACAAACTACTTGAAGAGTTCAGTTCCTTCGATGGCTTAGAACTCGTCGTCGCAGAAGACGCCTCCACGGACGGGACCCCTGAAATTGTGCAAGAATTTGCCTCGCGAAACCGCAACGTCATACTCACACGCAGCAGCACCCTCACGGGACGGGCGCCGCTATAAAACGGGGACTTGCGGCGGCAGCCGGCGATCCCGTGCCGTTGAACATAGGTCACGCGAAATCGAGCGCCGATTTGCCACGCGGCGTGAGCGATGTGGCCCTTCCGTGGGATTAGTGTCCATTGTACCTCGCGCCGGTCGGCCATTTGATTGGCCGTAAGTGCTCTGCTCAAATAACGACATGTTTTTCAACTTCCCGCGAGTAGGGGATTATGCCAGCGTCGGTGGCGTCTTTGCGATGCTTTCGACGGAATTGCAGCAAGGCGCGAGAATATGAAAATTGCCTTTATCGACATCTATAAGAGGCTTCCGATTAGTAGCGGCGGCGATTGGTGGACGTTCCAGCTGTTGACAGATCTCGCACGAAATAATAGCGTTAACATGTTTTATACGTCTGAAAAAAGCTCAGAAGAGGGCTATTTGCCCAAGGACATCAGTNNTTGTGGGACAAAGCACAGATCCGCGATATCGAGGCAGATTGTGTGTTTACCTCGGTTTTCGGATATCACATAGCTGCCTACGTCGCCAGCAACAACGATGCGCCCCTCGTTCTCTTCATGCACGACGTTGCATGGCAATATGTGAACAGCTTAGGTTCGCCCTTGCATCTCCCGCTTCATATACTCGAAAACTGGATTCTGAACAGGGTCGACGCCGTCATAACGATTAGTACGCGAGATTGTGACTATGCGGTCAAGTACGCCTCCTGCCGCGTTTTTCATATACCGCCACAACCCGATGCGCACGTATTCAGTCCTGATGGCGCCCGTTATGATTACGGCGGCGATTTCTTCAATGTCGTCTTTTATGGGAGTTTGGATCGGTATCAAAACCGGGTCGCTTTGACCTTTATAGCAAAGGAGCTGGTCC
>PMIN01000160.1:7188-8435 GCA_003158275.1 Methanobacteriota archaeon | reverse complement strand
CAAACCAACTACTTCGAGTTCGTCGCGCCCGGCATCATGGGGATGGTCGTCATGATGTCACTTATGACCGGCCTCCCACACGCCATTTCTTTCGAGCGGGAGGTAGGTACCCTCGACGGCATGCTCGCCGCACCGGTGCACCGGATGTCGATACTGGGCGGAAAGGTCATCGCCCAGACAACACGCGGTATGATGCAGGGGATCATCGTCCTTACGCTTTCGATCGTTCTCTTTGGCGTGGTCGTACAGGGGAGTATCGCGCTCATCCTGGGAATCTTGCTCCTCGGCGTGTTCAGCCTCGTCGGCTTGGGCGTTCTCATCACCTCATTCACGAGTACCGAGGAGACCGCTACGATGATCATGATGACGCTAACGTTTCCCATGATGTTCCTCAGCGGCGTCTTCTTCCCGATATCGCAGATGCCGCAGTTTATGCAGGTCATCGCGCAGTTCCTTCCGCTCACCTACACGATTAGCGCGCTGCGACAAGTAGTAGTGCTCGGTGTGGGCGTACCAGCAATTTCAAGGGACATCGTCATACTCTTTGGTTTCGGGATCGTTCTGTTGTCAGCAGCGCTCGTAGCATTCGAGCATGCGATGAAACGATAGTGAACGGAGACCAGCCAGCGCCCATCACAGCACCCTCAAGCAGCTTTACGCCTGCCGAGTCGTGGATACGCAGCGCGATCGCATCAAATCCTGCTTCTCGTTTCGGCATATGGAGAGAGGCAATCGCACGCGACAAGCGACGAGCCGCACCTAAGAATGGGGTAGTAATGCTCGATGTGTCGATACGTGTTTGCGTGTCTGCGACAGCGGGCGCAGGCCGCCGTGGCCCCTAACGCGCTCGATTGTAGAGAGCTTGAATGCCCAATATCCCCACCAGCGCTGTCTTCCGAGCCCGCACAACTGCATTCACGTGTTTCTCTGCGCTCAGCGATTCTCAGCGGAAGCAAGCGGCTGCCGCGAAGGTGACAGGAAAAAGTCGTCACGCAAGCTTAAACACATCTAGAGCACGGTGTTCTGCAAGGAGGGAAAAACTATGATGCCTGAAAGTGTGACGCTCTATTATGGGCGTCTTGTTGGACGTTTAACGAACTGCAGGCCCTAGAATGCTTAGAGTGGTCTCAGCGCCTAACGTGCGCTGTTTATCAAGTGCTCCAACCGGGTAACCAGAAGCACTGTGTTGTCCCGTCTGATGAACCGCGGCTCGCAGCGACAACGAAGTGATACCGCTTTGTTAAGTG
>PMIN01000160.1:0-7157 GCA_003158275.1 Methanobacteriota archaeon | reverse complement strand
GTGACACGTAATGCCAGAAACACGGCAGCAATGGCACCAAGTGCGTACAACGCCTCAAAACCGGGAAGCGGGTTTTGGCTACTTGCAGCTGCACTCGCTTGAGCGACGTTCGCTATAGAAGGACTCGCCCCTGCGGTCGCGCTCGATCCAGCGGTTGATGCCGTGCGTGGCACGGCGCTGGGCGAGGGGCTTGCCGATGGCGTGCCCGTGACGTCTGCTGCCACGCGCTTTACGGTGACCGCATCGACAGCCTGCGCACCTGGCGGCAGTTTCGTTATTGCCATTCGCTGCGCGGCGTAACCGCTCAGCGCAGTACTGGCGCTTTCATCCGCGACGACCGCATCGATCTGGAACGTTTTGCCGACGCCAAATATGGTGCCTACCGAGAGACGAGACGACCAGGTCGCATCACTCCGCACCGTGAGCGAAAGCGCTTGAGGATAGTACTTGCCCGCGGTAGGATCGTACGGCACGATCCAAAGCGAATACCCCTTTGAAAGCTGAGCTTTACCGCTTACGCGCTCCGTAGGTCCGGCCTTGCCGTTCTTTGGAGGCGAGCTGATCTGTACTACGCCTCCTTGTGTGCTTTGCGCGCTCGCCACGGTGCAGGCCGAAGCGAGCAACAAGACGGTGACCAGCAGTGGAAGGGCCCATTTATACGCGCTCATATTGACTCCTCCCATATACAAGCTGCTGATTATCAGATAAACCTTTTCACTTGGTTCGCTGCAGTGCCGTCCGATCTCGTGGTTGATAGATCTACCCTCCAGACTTCCCAGTCAGTGCGAGGTGCTGCAACCCATCAGCGCTCGCACAGTTAATTATAATAGGTAGCGTTCCGACTAGTAGCTGGAAACTATCCTAACGGAAGGCCTCAAAAACATTAGGGGCGCCCCACCCTCTTGACCAGATATCCAAGCATCAACGCGCTTCTATACACACTGTACAGGCGCCGCGGGTGCGCAGCGTCTGCCAGGGAGAAGCAGGTTCAAAAGTGTTTCAGATGACCACGGAAAGAGCCGATGTTATCATAGGGCTTGAGGCACACGTACAGCTAACTACGCAATCGAAGCTGTTTTGCGGATGTTCAACGCGGTATCAAGACTCAGAGCCAAACACCCACACGTGTCCCATCTGTCTTGGGCTTCCGGGGAGTCTGCCGGTCGTCAACGAAATGGCAATCGTTTACGCCGAACGGGTCGCGAAAGCGCTCAGCTGCTCGGTGCAGCAGACGCAGTTCTACCGGAAGAACTACTACTACCCCGACCTGCCGAAAGGATTCCAAATCAGCCAGTATGACTTTCCCCTCGGCACAAACGGCTACATGATGGTCGACAGCGAAGGGCAGGAACGGAGGATTCGGATCAGACGCGTTCACTTAGAAGAAGATCCGGGGAAGCTCACGTACCGCGGAACCATCGAAAATGCGCAGTATTCCCTGATAGATTACAATCGATCCGGCGTGCCACTGCTCGAAGTGGTTACTGAACCCGACCTTCGCGCCCCTAAGGAAGCACGTCGCTTCCTGAACAAGTTGCGCAACATCCTGGAATATCTCGACGTCTTCGACGGCAACCTCGAAGGATCGCTTCGCGTCGACGCTAACATTTCGATCGCCGGCGGGCAACGGGCCGAAGTCAAAAACATCTCCTCATACAAAGGCGTGGAAAAAGCGCTCCTTTTTGAAATCACCCGCCAGCGAAACTTGCTTCGAAGAGGCATCCATATCATGCAAGAAACGCGGCACTTCGACGAAGCGCGCGGCATCACAATTTCACTCCGTTCAAAAGAGCAAGAGCACGATTATCGGTATTTCCCCGAACCTGATCTTCCGCGCGTCGATCCCGAACCGGTGGCCGAACAGTTCCCGCAGCAAGTGCAAGTCGAACTCCCGGATGCAAAACGTCACCGCTTCATCGAGCAGTACAGAATTTCAGATTACCTTGCCAAAGTGCTCACCGCGTCGAAGCCATTGGCCGACTACTTCGAAACGGTCGCCGCACGAGTCGACCCNNTTCAGCCCCAACTTCTTAATCGACGTCATCACCAACGTGAACCAAGGAACCATTACCGAAAACGCAGCCGTCGAGGTCATACGAACTGTCCTCGACACCGGAGCGACCCCTTGCGAGATCATCGACGCACAGGCGCTTCAAGCTGTCCCAGTCGAACAGATCACCGCTGCCGTTAAGCAAGCAGTTGAGGAGAACCCACAGGCCGTTGACGACTATCACAGCGGCAAGAAAGGCGCGCTTAACTTCCTCGTCGGTCAGGTCATGAAGAAGACACGCGGACGGGCTGATCCCACCCTTACCAATCGTCTTATTCGGGAGCAACTCTGATGCACCTCATCGTAACTGAGAAGGATATCGCGGCGAAGCGGATCGCCGAGATTCTCTCCGGCGGCGCAGCATCTGCAACCAAAGTCGCCGGCGCTAACGCGTATCGCTTCAACAGTACGGTCGTGCTAGGCCTAAGGGGGCACATCGTCAAGCTCGACTTCCCAGATGAATACCGTGACTGGAAGACAAACCTTCACGACCTAATACGGGCTGATGTCGTCACCGTTCCAACGCACAAGACCATCGTGTCAGGACTCAAACGGGCCGCCAAAGACGCGGACCGGGTGACCATTGCGACTGACTTTGACACGGAAGGCGAACTCATCGGTTTAGAAGCGTGCACGATCGTCAAGTCGGTCAAGGACGTCGGGGTGGATCGCGTACGGTTTAGTGCAATGACCCCCATTGAAGTCAAGCGCGCGTTTCGATCGCCAACCAGAATTGACCTCAACCTTGCTCGTTCTGGAGAGGCACGGCAGGCAGTGGACCTCATCTGGGGTGCTGCGCTCACGCGCTTCATATCGACGTCTGCGAAGCGACTTGGCAACCGTTTCTTATCTGCGGGACGCGTTCAAAGTCCAACGCTCGCCCTGATCGTTGATCGCGAGCGAAAAATTGCACAATTCGTGTCAGAGCCATACTGGGAAATATACATTGATCTCAGCACGAGCAGCGAAACGTTTCACGCAAAGCACCAAGCAGACCGATTTCGAAACAAAGCGAGCGCAACGGCGGCGATACAAAACATCGGCGACACCGCCACCGTCGTTACGTTTGCCAAAACCGAACGAGTGGACGCCCCCCCGAAACCCTTCAATACGACCGAGTTTCTCGCTGCAGCAAGCGCGCTTGGGATCTCAGCAAGCCGCGCTATGGAAACGGCGGAGCGCCTCTACACGGCAGGGTGGATAAGCTATCCGCGCACCGACAACACAGTCTATCCAAATGAGCTCGATCTCCGCCTCTCAGTGAGCATGTTCAGAAGCGGTCCATTCGCTGAGAATGCTCGCATGCTGCTAGAAAAGAAGCAGCTGGTCGCCACCCGCGGTAAAAAGCAAACGACCGACCATCCGCCGATCTATCCCACGATGCGCGCCACACAAGCTGATCTCGAGCCACAAAGCTGGAAGGTGTATGAGCTCGTTGTGCGACGGTTCTTTGCAACGCTCTCCGACCCGGCGCGATGGTGCACGAAAAAGGTCACGCTGGACTCTCGAGGGGAGCAGCTCAGAGCGACTGGGCTAGAACTTTCATATCGAGGCTGGCGCTATCACTACCCGTATGCACAGACGCAAGAGCGATACCTCCCTGACCTTCACGAAGGCGAAGTTGTCACTGTCACGAACAAACAGCTTGTGGAGAAGGAGACGCAGCCGCCACAGCGATGGGGACAAGGCCAGTTAATAAAGAAGATGGATGAGCTCGGCTTGGGGACGAAAAGCACGCGCCACGAGATCATCAAGAAGCTCGCTCAGCGGGGCTATGTCGACGTGAATCCCCTTCGTCCCACCGGTATCGCGTGCAGCGTCACGCAATCGCTCGAACGCTACGCCCCCACAATTACGAAACCTGAGATGACCCGACTCCTCGAAGAAGAGATGGACAAAATCAAAACGGGAACGCTGTCAAAGGAGTTTGTGGTGGTCAGCTCAACGGATATTCTCGATAAGGTCTTGAGCACGCTCGATGAGCAACTCGAAGAGATTAGCAAATCGCTGCAAGAAGGGCTACGCGGAGACGCGACCGTCGGGACATGCCCTCAGTGCAGCTCAGATCTCATCGTGCGTCGCTCAAAACGCGGCGGACGGTTTGTAGGGTGCAGCGGGTATCCGAAGTGCACGTTTGGACTCCCCCTGCCGAAATCAGGAAGGCTGCGCATAACTGCCCGCAAGTGCAAAGAACACGACATGCGGCTTATCAAGGTACAAAGCGGCAAGCGATTTTGGGATCTTGGCTGCCCGCAATGCAACTACAGCAGCTGGGTAGAGAAAAACAAAAGCGCGTAGAAAGCAGGCGCTGGATGCCGGATGTGGCCTGCGCAGGCGATTAGTGCTGTATTACGCGGACAAAGCTTGCGATCTTGTTTTCGATGTCAACGTCCTCTTCGATTGCCGTGCCCGTTACGATGACATCCGCTCCCGCCTTCGCCAGCAACTCGGCCTGTTTGTCGGTGCGTATCCCGCCGCCAACGATGAGCCTTGTATCGTCTATGGATGCTTTTACCGCCTTCACCATTTCGGGGGGGACGGTATCGGGGACACCAGAACCTGCCTCAAGGTAGACCCATCGCATCCCAAGATATTTTCCTGCGAGCGCGTATGCGGCGGCGATCTCGGGTTTGTTGCGCGGAATCAAACGCGCATCACCTATCCAGCCAACAGTTCCCCCGGGTTCGACGATGATGTACGCTACTGGAATGGGCTCTATTCCGTAGCTCTTGACAAACACGGCGCCGAGTGCTTGGTTCGTACTGAGATACGCCGTGCTCCTAGAGTTCATAAGGCACAAGAAAAACATCGCGTCGGCCGTCGTACACACACTCCCTACGTCTGAAGGGAAGATGATAGCAGGGACACCCGTGCTACCTTTGATTTCCGATACGGTGCACTCTATGCCACGTCCGCCGACGCCTACAGAACCTCCCACAAGAACCGCAGTGGTGCCTCCAGCCGTGGCGCCCCGTGCAATTCGTGCGGCTTCCTCTGGCGGCTGTGAGTCGGGATCGATAAGCGTTAGGTGTATCGTTCCTTCTCTGCTGATCGCCTCTTCGAGATGCTGCTCGATGCTCAATCGACTAACCCCTTCGTTCCTTCGACTTGACCCTCAGGTTTTTGTAACCACATTTCCTGCATCGCGTCGCCCGTGGCGGGTTGCGGGCGTTACACCGCATGCAGATTTTGATATTAAGCAACCTTTTTTCAGCTTCTGGAAAACGTGCCATCAGATGTACCTCTCACGTCGGTAGAACCATACGCCTAACAGCATTTAATCTTTATGTTTGCGTTAACCGCAAGAACGCGGATAAGAAGTCATTTAGCGTTCTATATAGGCGCGTTCAAGTGCGAGCACGTCGCTGACGGTGTTCGCGCCGGCGTATTCATCGAGGGGTGCCGCGTTCAAGTTCAAAAATGTCGAACCCCACTTGAACTTGTTCAAGAGTTCTCTTGCGCGTCGTGATTCCCCAAGGACGTAGAGCGCAGCCGCCAGCGCTTCTACGGTTGTGAGCTCGAACGGCCGCCCATAGTTCACAGGATTCGCTGCCAAAAGATACGGAAGTCGTCGACTCGTCCGCGCCCGGAACGACTCGAACACGCGCTCACGTTGTTTCCAGGAGCAGTCAACCGCAACGAGCGCCGTCACAACATCCGCGCGGCATAACGGAGCGGGTGCGGATGGATCAAGGAGCACCGTATGAGAGCCCCACAAGGGTCGCGGCGTCGAGAAAAGAGTTACGAGATGAAATTTGGCAAGTTTTTTGGCGGTGCACTTCTTCGGATCACACTGCCCTGCGTGAAAGACGTACAACCGCGTGCTCATCTTCAGGGGGCTTATTCGTGCGAGAGTACATGCGGGAAGACAAGATAATCGAGCTTCAACACTCGCGAAAAACCGCACTCGTCACAGATCACGTTCATCTTGTACTCGTCGAGATGGACGCTGTGCCGTGCGTGTTCTTTACAGTTCAGACATTCGCTGGTCTTCGCGAAGTCCCACGCATCATATTTCATCCCCACAGGGGCCATCGGCGGCGTGTCCGTCCCATAAATCACGCTTCGTATGACATAGTGACGCTGTGCGCCACACGCCGAGCATATAACGCTGCCTTGTCTGTCCTTAATCCGCACAACTTGCGTTGCTTTTGTCTGGCAGTTAAAACAAACGACTTCTTTTTCGAACTGCCATTCTTCCGGTATTATTGTCGCATGCATAGGCCCACCAGCGCTTCCACGTATGGCCTTATATGTCTTTTATGCACACCCAATTATATAAGAATATTTAAAAAAAAGTAAGTGTCCAAAAAAAGCTCACAACCGTGGGCTTCTTTGAACGGGGTACAGTCCGTTGCGGCAAAAATCGATACGACGTTGAGTTACATCGTACAAAACGACGCCAACTTGTCAGCAACGTCGCCGGCAGTCCTGATCGGAAACTCGTCGGCCTTCATTTTAGAAATGTACTGGTGAAGCTCTATTTTTTGACCTTTCATCGAGCACTGCATGCTCAGGCCCTTGGGAAACACGGTCATCAGCTGTTCGCGACTCGTTATCGGGAATGGCACCTCAGCTTTCCTCAATTCGTGTACGATTTCAGCCTTGAAATTCTGAATCTCAGAGATCGCAGGATCGATACCATAGTCATCAAATACAGGTTTCTTAGGGGGTTGTTCCGCCATTATAATCGCCTCAACACAACAAATAGACTCCAAAGATGCTTATAAATCAAGCTATTTCGTAATATGATTACACGATACCTACTTAATAGTTTTGGAAAAAAGGCGAGTCAAACCAAGATTAGATCAAAGTCCAAAATCAATCCTAAAGCACTTCTCACCTCGCCGAACCTTCCACTCAGAGGGACCGCACTCGAGGCGCGGGCACCTTCGGCTAACGGCCACCCCCCTGCCGGCTAGTCAAACTCGCTGTAGATTTGCTCCATCAAATTGGGAAGGCTTCTTAAGACGTCATTACACGAGATAATCCCAAGGATTTCTTGTCCGTTGAAGACGGCCAGATGATTTACCGCACCATTTCGAAACATCTTAGCAGCATACAGTATGGGCATTCCCGGAGATACGATGAAGAGTGGCTTGCTGGC
>PMIN01000208.1 GCA_003158275.1 Methanobacteriota archaeon | reverse complement strand
TATGGCAATGAATGCAAAGCGGCACGTTAACGACCGTTTTCATCGCAGACACCAGATCGTAGCACGTAGAAGGTCTCAGCGCGCCCACCGTATCTGCGATGTTAACGTAATCGGCCCCGTGGTCCTCACCTTGTCTAAAAAAGCGCTTGAGCACTTCTGGATCGGTCCTAGTCGCGTCTTCTGCCGCAAACCTGACAATGAGCCCGTGTTCTTTTGCATATTCGAGCGTTGACAGAGCGCACTCCAGCATTTCTTCAAAGCTGCGATGATACTTGTACTTGAGATGCAGATCTGAGGTAGCCATAAACAGCCCCACCACATCTACATCGCAATCTAACGCTTCATCGATGTCGTGGAAAATCGCTCGCGAAAGGCAGCAAATCTTGGTGTTTAGGCCCAAATTAGCAATTTCTTTCACCATAGCCTTCTCTTTCGCTGAAACGGCGGGAAATCCTGCTTCTATGATCTCAACGCCAATTTCATCCAGCTTGGTCGCAATCTCAACTTTTTCGTCGACACCAAAAACGACGCCGGGAGCCTGCTCACCGTCACGCAGCGTGACGTCACAAATCTCTATCTGGCCAATAACTGCCTTAGGCAATGAAGAAGATCCAAAATGATCCATAAACGATCCTGATGAAGTTCGCTATACACATTCATAGCCGCAACTTAAATATGTTGCTGGTCTTCAGNNGTCGTCGCTGGTTGACGGACAAAAAATCCATAGGTTGATAATCAACGGGCAGCACATAGTACGCGGTGAACAGCGCTTTGGATGCTCCAAGAACCATTAGCGAGAAGATTCTCTCCAGGGCGTCAGGAAAAGCGGCAAGCGCCAAGGATTTTATTCTGGGGCATGTTGACGCAGCAATGGCCCACGATGGCACGAGTGTCCTTGGCGTAAAAGCATTTGAGGACATGGGCGCTACCTCTGTTTGGGATCCGCAAAGGATCGCTATTATCTTTGACCATATCGCCCCAGCCAGCACTGAGGCAGCTGCAACCCTTCAACAAACAATCCGCATGTGGACAAAACGCCAGGGAATTACGAACTTCTTTGACGTCGGTGATGGGATATGCCATCAACTCATGGTTGAGCACGGGCTTGCCCTTCCAGGCACCTTGGTTGTCGGAGCGGATTCGCACTCGTGCACATACGGAGCATTAGGAACTTTCGCAACGGGGGTGGGTGCGACCGACATAGCAGAGGTGTTTGCGACGGGAACGCTGTGGCTAAAGGTGCCTGAAACGCTGAAGATTGTGCTCAACGGAAAACTCAGAGACCACGTAAGCGCGAAAGACGTGATTCTTAACATAGCAGGGACTATTGGGGCCGATGGCGCGTCGTACAAAGCTCTGGAATTCTATGGCACGACGACAGCCGACCTGACTTTGGAAAGCAGGCTTACTCTGAGCAACATGGCAGTCGAAGTAGGCGCAAAGGCAGGCATCGTACCACCAGACCAAAAGACTTTTGCGTACCTCAAACGCCTCACACCACAAGCGGAGTACCAGCCTTGTTATTCTGATGATGATGCCGTGTACGCTGATGAGCTCAACGTCAAGGTTGATGAGTTGGGGCCTCAGGTCGCTTGTCCCCATTACGTGGACAACGTGAAAGATGTTGAGGAGGTAGTGGGCACAGCTATTGACCAAGTGTTCATAGGTTCGTGCACCAATGGACGTTTTGAAGATCTTCAGATGGCAGCGAGCATTCTACGCGGTGAGACAGTTGCAGTAAGGACGATCATCGTTCCAGCGTCGAAGCTCGTGCTATTAAACTCTATACGAACCGGGATCCTGGAAACATTAATTCAAGCCGGAGCTACCGTTTGCAGTCCCGGGTGCGGCCCATGTCTCGGCGCGCATAACGGGGTTTTGGGACGGGGAGAGGCTTGTCTTTCAACTTCCAATAGAAATTTCAAAGGGAGGATGGGTGCTGAGGGGCTCGTATATCTTGCCTCTCCCGCCACAGCCGCGGCGACGGCCCTCAAAGGCGAGATCGCTGATCCGCGGCAATCATAGACAAATCGCCCGTCACTCTGTCTATCTCTCTGTCTATCACGGGATTCAAACGCCGGCGTATCTCTTGATTTCCTCAATTTGTTCCGTCAGGATCTTTTCAACGGCGTCGAGGAGATATTCAAGCGANNGTCGCCATGAACTCGCTGGTGTCGATTTTTTCGACGTCTAGCTTCCACATTCTTTCGTCAATCTCTTGTTCAATCTCTTGCGCGTTGTGCGTGACCTTGTGGGTGAGAAAAGCTTTTTTTTGATTGATTAGGTACTCTTCTTGCGCGGACAATGGCAATGACATAGCAACAAAGTTGTTTCGGAACATATTAAACACTTTTTCAGGCTTTGCGCACCCAGCCGAAGCTAAACAATCCGCCGTATGCTTTATATCGCTACATCTTCAAGTAGACTATGATGCTCATCAGGGGAAAAGTGTGGAAATACGACGATAATGTCAACACTGATTTGATCATACCCGGCAAGTATCTGAGAACGACTGACGTTAATGTCTTCGCACAACACGCAATGGAGGGGTTTGGTACGGAATTTTTACCGCATGCGGGAGACATAATAGTTGCCGGCAAGAACTTTGGTTGCGGATCATCGCGAGAGCAGGCAGCACTCGCGCTCAAATACACCAAGATCGGATGTGTCGTTGCGAAATCTTTCGCTCGGATCTTTTTCAGAAATGCAATCAATGTAGGCTTGCCAATTATCGAAGCAGACGCCCTTGATTCTGTTACAGCGGGTGATGAGATTGAGGTCGACTTATCTTCAGGGCTTGTGAGAACCCGCAGCAGGGTCGTACAAGGTGAGGAGCTTCCAAAATTCCTGCAGGAGATCCTCCAAGATGGTGGGTTAGTCGAATATAGAAAGAGGCATCCGCGCAACGCGAGTCCGCGAGTGAGTGATCCGTAACGGGTCTACGCGGATGCATCAAGCGGTTTGCTACTCCGTGCACATGAAAATCGCTGTTGCCGAGGGAGATGGGGTCGGCAAAGAGGTCATACCCCCTTGTGTTGAGATTCTCACTTTATTATTGAATGATCCAGAATTCATCCAGGTTGACATAGGATACGCCAAATGGACTAGAGAAGGCGCACCAATAACCGATGCGGATATCGGTTTAATTGCACAAGCCGATTGTATGCTCCTGGGTGCTGTAACCAGCGTTCAAGGGAGCAGCGTGCTTGTCAGACTAAGAAAAACACTTGATCTCTTCGTGAATCTGCGACCTTTTCGATCTTACTCTCTAACCCCCTATGAATTGAACCTCACCATAATACGAGAGAACCTCGAAGGATTGTACTCCGGCATCGAAGAGCTTTCTGACGACGTCGCCATCACACAGCGAGTGGTTACTCGTGCTAATGTGGAAAGGCTTGCGTCGTACGCGAGCACCTTGCCCAACGTAAAAACAATTACGATAGTGCATAAGGCAAACGTGCTCAAGTCGGATATTTTCTTTCGAGATGTCTGTCTGCGTGTTCTGCAGGAGCATGATGTGCCCTATAACGAGATGTACGTCGACGCAGCTGCATACAATCTCATAAGACACCCTGAAATGTTCGATCACGTCTTGACGTCGAACTTATTTGGTGATATTCTGTCCGATGAAGCTGCAGCGCTTATCGGAGGCCTCGGGCTTTGTCCGAGTGCGAACATCGGACCGAAATTCGCCATTTTTGAGCCTGTGCACGGGTCGGCGCCCCACATCGCTGGGCGCGGCATAGCGAACCCAATAGGAGCTATTCTGAGTGCCAGAATGCTGCTTGAATGGGCAGGCGAATGCGAAAAAGCCTCCTTAGTAGACGTTTCAGTCAAGCAGACGATAAGCAAAGGCGTTACGACGCGCGACCTAGGCGGTACGAGTTCGACCAGCGAGGTAGCGCGCGAAATAATACGCAATATAAGGTGACAACGTGATTTTTCCCGATCATTGTAAGGACGTCGCTGTAAGAGAATGCGATGATGAAACCTCTCCGCCAACAGCCGGTGAGCACATCTACTTCTCATCGCGCTATGTCTTGCTGTTTTGGCAAGGAAAAGTCGCAGTTTACGAACTCGAATTAGAGGGAAACGGCTTAATCCGAACGATATCGAAGGCCAAGAGGATTGCAGGCTTTGCCGAAACTCTAGTGTATAGACGCAAGATCGACATCTTCAACAGAAGCAGGCTAATTGCCGTAGCAACCCGACTGTGTAAGCCCCCCGTAAAAGCAGTCGTCTATCAAGGATTTGATCTTCATTGGACGTTCGTTTATGACCCCGACCTCACCAGCGTAACCGAGATTGAGGTATTCGACGTATCCCCCCCAGATCCACCATACCTTATCTCGCTCATCAAGAAACTCGACAGAGCTGGCATTTTTGGAGACCTATCCGTGCGTTTTACGCCAGTCATACAAGATCTAAGACGCTCCACCGCCACGATTTATCCGTGCTCAGCGTCAGGAATTGGGCCAAACTGCCTCAACAGCCGCGACATTCACGTCGGTGAGCACGCCGTTCTACTAGGGTGCGATATTTCGAAACAAGTACTTGAAGCGCGAGTCCACGGGCTGGAATTCAAACACGTCAACATCTGTCCGACAAAAACAATAAGACCGAGCAAACCATTCATTGCAAAATGTTGCAAGTCAGCGAGGGTCGGACCCACCGAACTTTTCGGACAGAGGGGTTACGTCGTTCATTGGGGTGCAAATCCATATGAGGTCGTCTCTGCTATCAGAGATCTCGCAAACGCGATACGTTGATTGGTTCGCGGCACCAAAATAGCCCCTCATTTTACAGAAGTGCGGAGGGAGGGATTCGAACCCACGAATGCCTTCGCAACAGGATATCTCAAACAACGGTTCTTAAGTCCTGCGCCTTTGACCAGGCTTGGCTACCTCCGCCCTATGTTGACATACCGTACGGACATATAAAAGCCTATTTTTGACTAGATAGCACTTTTGCTGATGCATCAGGGAGCCTCGAAGGAGGTTTTTAGTACGCTCGCCCAAGAGGCTCTCTGTCCAGAGCTAGTACGCCGTCGACCTTAATTACTAGATGTTGTTCGGCGCTGCGCTGAAGCTCTTGAACTACTGCACGCCAAACTCGATAATTCCACTTTTTGTATAAATTTCGTCCCACAATTCCAACAAGCAGTCAAATTAGATAAACGTGGAGTAGACCCTAACGAACTTCGTGCATAGCATAACCCTATGGTCTGCGGTTAACGCCATACGAAACCATTCTGCAAACCAAATGCCAGAATGCTCGACCCCTGCGAAACACAAAGACAACGGATTACGAGGTAGCCCGTGGACCTTTTGTATCTATTGATGACTATGGTTCTGTCAGTTTTTTGGAATTGCGTGACACGTTCACTGCTGCGGTGAGGCGCTTACGATCATCAGACGAGTGTATGCTCCGGTCGGGATTTGAACCCGAGTCGTTGGCTTGCTTCACTGCTAAAGTTCGAAAGGCCAACATGATTGGCCGGACTACACTACCGGAGCTTAAGTATACAAAGGTGTTGCTGAATAACGCAAAGCACGGCGTATTTTCACAACGCTTGCTGACTACGATTCGCGTTATAAAATATATTTGTTTCTGATCTGTGCAAAACGCAGTCATGAGCTCAGATGCCGCCAACGTAACTAACCGAACTTTTTGACAGTCCGGAAGAGCTCATTTTTTAGAGCAAGTCAAAATCCTTCGCGTGCTCAAATGCGATTTCTATCAAAAGAATTAAGAAACCTCCACACAAAGAATCCTCGAGCTGCTTGCCGTATCGCAGCTCATTTGCACCGCAGAAAATTAAAACGAGGGACCATGCGACTATTAATCACAGGAGGCGCGGGCTTCATAGGCAGCAATTTCGTCCGTTATATGTTGTGTAAACACAATGAAGCAGAAATCACAGTCCTGGACAAACTGACGTACGCAGGCAATATGAGCAGCCTCAAAGACGTGCTAACTGATATTGAATTCGTCAAAGGCGATATTTGCGACGAGACAATTGTCAAGCAGTCGCTAAAAGATTGTGACTGTGTTATTAACTTTGCGGCCGAGACGCACGTCGATAGATCGATTACGAGTTCAGCTGCCTTCGTTCAAACGGATGTCCTCGGAACTCACGTCTTGCTAGCAGCGGCTAAAGATTACTCAATTGAGCGTTTCGTTCAGATATCGACGGATGAAGTGTATGGAAGCATTGATCGCGGATCATTTAAGGAGACGGATAGCTTGCATCCGTCAAGTCCCTATGCAGCGAGCAAGGCTGGAGCGGATTTGTTGGCATCATCCTATTTCACGACGTACGATTTTCCCTGCGTTATTACCCGCAGCTCAAACAACTACGGGCCGTATCAGCACCCCGAAAAACTGATTCCTCGCTTTCTGACAAGCGCTATGAGGAATCGCGAGCTGACCGTTTATGGCCGGGGAGACAACGTCCGAGACTGGATACACGTTGCAGATAACTGTGCAGCGATAGACTGCGTTCGCCAAATAGGCAAAACGGGCGAGACGTATAACATTGGCGCTGGAAACGAGAGGAGTAACTTAGACATGACGAAAGCTATACTACAGCTAGTGGGAAAGCCTTCATCGCTCATTGCTTTCACAGCGAACCGGCTCGGACACGACCAGAGGTATTCCTTAGACTGTTCGAAGATTAAGGCCCTTGGATGGCAACCCGAGATTTCATTTGAAGACGGATTGGCGCAAGTCGCTCGGTGGTATCAAGAGAACGAATGGTGGTGGTCCCCGCTAATCTGAAGACGACCTGTCTGCGCGCAAACATAACGCTCGCGAGAAGCTGCGTCTCAAAGAGCCTTGATATATCGAACCATCGATTCAAAGATGGCATTCCCGTCAGCAGAACCGAGAAGTTTCTGTGACGCTCGTTCGGGATGCGGCATCATCGCAAGCACGTTTTTTTCTAAATTACTTATTGCAGCGATATTATCAAGCGAGCCGTTGGGGTTTGCAGCTAAAGTGGGACGTCCTTTATCATCAACGTACTTAAAAACGACCTGATCATTTTCGTAAAGCTCTTTGAGCAGCCGTGGGTCAGCAACGTATCGCCCCTCTTTGTGGGCTATAGGAAGGTCAACCAACGCGTTCGAAAGTACCGTGAACGCAGATTCGCCGAATGTTCTGAGTTTCACCCACCTGCAAATGAACTTTGGATACTGATTGAGAGTGAAGGTGCCGGGCACTAAGTGCGACTCGCTGAGGATTTGGGCGCCGTTACATATACCTAGCACAGGCTTCCCATCAGCTGCCATCTCTGCAACTGACTGCATAATCTTGGTTCGTGCCGCAATTGCGCCTGCGCGCAAGTAGTCCCCATACGAAAACCCGCCTGGGATGATTGCGCCGTCAAAACTCTCGAGGGTCTCTTTGTACCAAACAAGTTCTGCGCCAACGTTCAAATTGTTCAGAGCTTTTTGAACGTCCAAATCACAGTTACTCCCACCGAACCGAAGAATGGCGATATTCATCTTTCTCTTCTCGACTATTTCGTTATCCGTATGTCATAATCGTGTATGATGGGATTCGCGAGCAGCCTTTGGCACATTCCGTTAACGATGTCGGTTGCGTTCTCACGGGAGTCTGCTGTGAGTTCGAGTTCGTAGACGGCTGCTTGTTTGACCGATTGACACTCATACCCAAGATGCTTGAGAGCATTTTTTATCGTCGTAGCTTCCGGATCAAGCATGCCGTGCTTCAGCTTAATGGTGATCTCAGCGCGATAAAGCATGGCAAGTACTAGGGCTCATTAATAGTTAAACATTGGCGCTGACAGGTCGCCCAGCAGCTAGGCAAGCGCGGTCGAAGCGTGTCATCTGGCCGGATAAGAATGGCCGAAAAAATCGAACCAGCGTTGGTACGCGAGGCTTTGGCAGACAGCAGTTGATCGGGCTCTTTAACCTGAGACGAGCGTCCGCCGGGCTTGGCGTGCTTATCGTGGGCTCTTGCGGATGCGCGATACTACAAGCGCCACAATCGAGATGCCAACGACTGCGGGGATGGCTTCAAAACCGGACGCCCCCGCGGCTTTGGTCGAAACGCTTGTGGTTGGAGGTTGCCTGTCGCCGAAGGGGACGAGACCGGCTCTTGCGCGAGCACCTGCCGTTGCAGGGCAGTCACCTGACTAGCCGACAGTTCTGCGTTTTGTTCGACAATGACCCTTCCTTGAGGGTCCATGAACACAATCAGCGGAGGTTTGCTATAATTATTTAGCGTTCCCTGTTTAGTCCCGACCACGTCTATGTTCAGAAGTTCGACGAAAGTTGAATAACTTCACTATCCGTCCAGGTGTTTTGATCCCTGTTTCTGCATCGAGGACACCAGTCTTCGTGAATGTATATCATCACGAGCTTGTTTTCCCCCGGCTGCAGCTTTCATCCCTGTTGGGTAGTCATAAACCCGCGCCACCTCATTTTGGGCTTTGACGCCCATCGTCAAAAAAGAGCTCGCTGTAACAAAAAACACAGCCAGCACCGATATCACGGCTATAAAACGCCTCATCGATGGCACATTGAGCTACAGGACAAATGTGCTATTTAACTTTTGTTGATCCGGCGCGCGAGTTACTGTCCCACGCCAGCGCGTGCACGCGCTGCAACCCGTTAGTTTCGGCGTTGCTAAACGTCTTTCAAGAGACGTGAGATCCGCATTCGAACTCAGCGCGGATGGAGATTCCACGATAAGTTATTCAACACCCGCGCGCACATTCAACGTGAATCCACGTGAAAATAATTCAGGCCTCTTCTTACTTCTATCCGCACATCGGTGGAGTCGAAACTCACTGTCTTGAGCTTTCGCAAAGCTTACGGGATCTAGGGCACGAGGTCGTTGTTTTGTGCGCCGAAGTCCCCAAGTCTAGACCAAATGAGGTCTTGCGCGGACTCCCTGTGTACAGATTTCCCGCTATGGATCTGCCATATATCCCGTATATGTACGCTTTACGGCGGCGGATTGCGCAGTTCAGCGCCGATGTCGTGCATTCACATTATCCTCCGCCTTTCATGTCTTACGGAGTGGTCAAAGGCCTGCCGCACGTTCCACACGTGCTTACTTACCACTGCGATCTCGAAATTCCCGACCGTATCGCAAATCTCAGAATTCCGAACATCTGTAGATGCCTTGTGGGCGAAGTCAACACGGCTATGTATACAAAGCCGATCCTCGACAACGTCGCGCAGATAATCGCTACAACTGAATCTTACGCGCGAACCTCCCCTGTACTGCGAGGTTATCGCTATGAAATCGTGCCGAATGGCATTAGACTAGAAACCTTTGACAGACATTTACCCGGCTTGAACGGCGAAAAGAGGGCACATCAGATACTCTTCGTTGGTCGACTGAGCTCCGTGAAAGGCGTTGATGATTTTGTCAAAGCCGCCAAGATCGTGCTAAGCCAAGTAAGCGACGCGACTTTCTTAATCGTCGGTGATGGAGAAGATCGAGAACGACTAAAAAAACTCGCCAAAGGCTATGAGCATCGAATCAAATTCTGTGGGCACGTATCAAGAGGCGTTCTTCTAAAGCTTTACACAAGCTCTTCCGCACTAGTCCTTCCCTCTTTTACGCGCCTCGAGGCGTTCGGGTTGGTTCTTTTAGAAGCGATGGCGTGCGAAACGCCAGTGATTGCTTCCAGAATTCCGGGAGTACGCGACGTCGTTGGCGAAGGCGGTTTGCTTGTCACGCCGCGAGATCCTTCTTCCCTTGCAAATGCCATTCTAGAGATTCTCGAAAACCCTACAAACGCACGATCAATAGGTAAAAACGGTCGCACGCGCGTTGAACAGAAATATGACTGGAAAATCATTGCGCAAGATATCCTTGACCTTTATGCGAATGTGGTAGACGCGTGAAACGAAAGAAGATGCTTCAAGAACGACGACTTAATATACGTTAATCGAATTTTCTTATGAAATGAAAGTTTGCGCCATCATCCCAGTCGCGCCATCCGAACCGAATGCACTCGTCGAAAAATCAATCAAGAGCCTGAGAGCTTTAGACTGCACTGGTCTCGATTTTGAAGCGTACTACGTCATCGACAGCAGCGGAAAAGATTATAGCTCTTTGTTCGAATTGCTGCCGCCGCATTTCCACATAGTGATCAGAAATGGCAACAGAGGACGCCGGGCTGGCGCTATCAACGACATTCTGAAAATGACAGAAGGTGCAGACTGCGTTGCGCTATTCGATGTCGATAGCCGGCCCAACGCCGATTTTTTGGAGGAGTGTGTGCGTGAACTCACGGCGACAAGCGACGGGGTGCTTGCCAGTGGCTGCCGCTACGTGACGAATAAGGTAAACACCCTTACCAAGATCATTTCAATCGAGTACAAGTTTTTCTGTGACATCTATCGTTTTTTCAGGTGGTCAAGGGGCTTCATTCAGTTCAACGGCATGATAGGGGTGTCAAAAGCACCCTTTGTAAGGACGACAGGTTTTGATGAACGTTGTTCGTGTGAGGATCTAGATATAAGCGAGAAGATATATCTCTCGGGGAACCGCGCACTACTTGCCGAGACGAAAATAGGGGAGCAGGCTCCTACGTCCATTCAGGATTTGTACAATCAAAGAGTTCGATGGTTCCGCGGTGCCGTCGAGGGGTTTCGAAAGTATCTTGGTCCAATGTTCACCGCTCGCATTCCTATCTCGGTAAAAGCGACGTGGCTGGGCGCGCTAACCATCCCATTTTTCTCATACTTATTCGCGCCTTTCGTTCCCATATATTCCAGAGCAATTATGGCAGAAAGTGATAGCATATCGGAATCATTCAAAATCCTGCTCGGCTTAGCTGGGTACGCCTGCTTGATGACGCTCTGCGGGATCGTGGCCGTCGGACAGCATCTAGCTTCCCGCAAGAGTGAGTGGACAGGGGTAGCAAGATCAGAAGTCTAACTATCGACGGGGGGTAGATCTTGAACGGCTTGCGAAAGTGGCTTGCGATTTCACTGACGTTCAGCATAATCTCGATCTTAGCGCTCCTATTTTACACGATCACGCCGGACCAGTTACGAAGCCTTATACAAATTCACCCGGCCTTCTTGGCCGCCGCATTGATCTTTCAGTTAGGTTCGTGGCTCGTCTGGGGCGCCCGAATGAAGACCATGGCAGAAGCGGTAGGGGGCGAGCTCTCGTTTAGAAAATCGGTCGAGATCGTCTTGTCAAATCTTTTTGCTGCGGCAATCACTCCGGGACACGCCGGGGGGGAAGTTACCAGAGTTCAGCTGTTGCGAGGTTGCAAGCTGTCCGTGGGGGATGCCTCAGCGGTCGTCCTCGGAGAAAGAATGCTGGATGCGCTTTTCTTAGGCATAGCTGCCCCGATCGCATTTCTGCTGTTTACCCGGTACGTGCAGACGACGCCCGGGATCATAGCCCTTTTCGGGGTCGCGGCCATAGTTTTCGGCTTACTCTTTTTCTTCCTGCTCTACGTTATGGCAAAGCCAAGAAAAGTGAAGTCTGTGGTGACAAGAGTACGCTGGCTGTTCGTCAAAGTGAGAGGCGTTGATAAGGCTGACAGCGCTATGCAAAAGGCTTTGCGAGAGGTCGATGTTTTTCACAATAGCTCTATGCGATTCTTGAAGCATGAACGACGAGCTTTGGCCAAAGGTTTTCTTTTTACGATGGCGTTTTGGCTTCTGCAGTTTTCCATTGCTTCGCTTATTCTCGTCGGCCTCGGAGCACAACCGTTTATTTTAGCGTCATTTTCTGCCCAAACAGTTCTAATGATGATCGCGATGATTCCACTCACGCCGGGAAACAGCGGCATAGCCGAACTGAGCACTGCAGCTATTTATTCAGCCTTTGTGAGTACGTCAATTCTCGGCATTTTCATCCTCGGCTGGAGAGTGATTACGTATTATCTAAATATCGTCGTAGGTGGGCTAGTGAGCATAAAGATCCTACAAGATCAACCAGTAGTCGAAGGAGCAGTTGAAGGGGCCGCTCAAGAGGCACAATGAATGTCGAGGTCAAAAACCGGCGACTCTCCACTTGATGAGCACGCCGTCGCCGATTTGACGGATTTCTCGCAGATTGAGCTTAACAAAGTCATTAGTCAGGCCCGCTCCATCGACCAGCGTTGGCGCTGCACTGCCCCCAATAATAATGTTGCCTACGTATGTGTAAATCTCATCGACTAAGCCCAAACTTAGAAGGGCGAAATTGAGCGTTGCGCCACCCTCCACCAGGAGGGATTCCACTCCACGATCCTTCAAACGCCCAAGCAGCGCAGTAAGATCCACTTTGCTCTCTCCGACAGCGACTATTTCAGCCTTAGTTTTGAGCACTTCTACTCGATGACGTGGAGCCTGTTGCGATGTCGCAATAAGTGCATTTGGCCCCAAAACGGCCGCAGTCGCTGGCGTTCGTGCGCTGCTATCGACCACTACTCGCAGCGGACTCTCACTTCTCCCCTCGTCTACTCGCTTGCGCTTGAGTACCACCGACTTTATCGTAAGCTTCGGATCGTCCGCAAGAACGGTCCCGACCCCAATCATGACAGCATCAACGTTCGCTTTTAGCGCATCAACTCGCCGGAGGTCGTCTTCTCCAGAAATGCGCACCTGTTTTCTCGCTACCGTGGAAATCTTGCCGTCGGCGCTCATTGCTGAATTAATAAAGACATATGGTCTCATCGACTAGCCTTAATTGACCAATGTTATATTAATATCTGGTTCACATCCTATGCGATAGCGGCATGCAAAAATATGAGTTTCTAGAGCACACAGCCGATGTAACTTTTAAGGCGTACGGAAGAGACTTAAACGAGCTACTCAAAAATGCGGCAGAAGCTCTCGAAGACACAATGGTTCTTCTCGATGAAGTGGCACTAGGAGAAAGTTTAAACATAGAGATGGGTTCCGACTTTTACGAAAACTTGCTGTACGACTGGCTTTCTGAGCTTCTGATCACGTTTGAAGTCGAGCGCTTTGCTGTTAAGAAATGCTTCGTCAGGATTGCGGGTTTGTCGCTAACTGCTGACTGTCTAGGCGAAATATTAGATCTAAACGGGCATAGACTAAACACAGAAGTAAAAGCGGCGACATATCACAATCTAGCAGTGACGAAAAATGACATCTATCACGCAGAGGTAACGCTGGACGTATAGGAGGTTCGATGGCGTACGAAGAATTGGTCAAGCGAGGCGAGTATGTTTGGGAAGTGCCGCAGGACGCAGCGCTACGGATGCGTGTCCCTGGTCGAATCTTCTTGTCAGAAGTCCTTATGAAATACCTCGAGAGAGGAGCGATACAACAAGTAGCGAACGTCGCGACGCTGCCCGGAATCCAGAAATGGTCACTCGCGATGCCTGATGTGCACACGGGGTATGGTTTTCCCATCGGCGGCGTTGCCGCGTTCGACGTTAGCGAAGGCGTCCTCTCGCCAGGAGGGGTTGGGTTCGATATCAACTGCGGCACGAGGCTCCTAGTAACGACCTTGTTCAAGGAAGAAATTGAGCCAAGGATTAATGAGCTGACAACAGCACTATTTGAAGCCATTCCGTCGGGACTTGGCTCGAAGGGACAGCTGCGGCTCTCCGAAAAAGAGCTTGACGGCGTGTTCTTGGATGGGGCAAAGTGGGCCGTTAATCAGGGATACGGAAACCCTGCAGATCTGAAGCACTGCGAGAGCAATGGCTGTTTGGATGGTGCAGATCCTACAAAAGTCAGTCCGCTGGCAAAAAANNCGGGGGGCTGGCCATCAAATCTGCACTGACTACTTGAAAATGTTTCAAGCAGCGAGTCGCAAATATTCTATCGAACTCCCCGATAAGCAACTGGCGTGCGTTCCTGCAGACTCACAAGAAGCACGAGACTACTTCAGCGCAATGGCAGCAGCTGCCAACTACGCGTGGACAAATAGGCAAGTAATGTCATACTGGGTACGAGACGTTCTGGAGCAGCAGTTCAACACGACTGCAACCCTCGTATACGATGTGGCGCACAATATTGCAAAGCTAGAAAAACACACGATCGATGGAGGACGCAAAGAGGTGTACGTGCATCGTAAAGGCGCCACAAGAGCATTCGACAAGGATGACAGTTATGGAATCGAACAGCCAGTGCTCATCCCCGGCAGCATGGGAACTGCCTCTTACGTTCTGCACGGCACCAAAAAAGCAATGAGCACTACCTTCGGATCGACGTGCCACGGGGCAGGTCGAGTTCTCAGCCGGAAAGCTGCGAGACGCTCTTTGACTTGGAGAGGCGTTACAGAGGGTCTGCAGCGAAAACACATCGTGATAAAAACTGATGATCTTTCGTCAGTGCCAGAAGAGGCACCAGAAGCGTACAAGCCGATAGACGAGGTCATCGACGTCGTTTCAAAGCTCGGCATCTCAGAAACCGTTGCGCGGCTCACCCCCATGGGAGTCATCAAGGGCTAGCGCCAGCGATCTCAAACATTGAGCTGATCAAGTTGACAACAGGGGCGCGGCGGCTTTTACAAGCAAGTTCAGCGATAATTTTATGGATACGAATAGCTACATGATAGCTGGGCTAGCTCGGATGGCTCGGCGTCCTCTGTAACCCAAAAACGTCGATAAGTGGGGAGCGAAACAGAAGGAAGGCATTTTGGCAGTTTGACCATCTTACAATTCAGACAATGAAATTCCGTC
>PMIN01000154.1:291-3772 GCA_003158275.1 Methanobacteriota archaeon | reverse complement strand
AGCGGCCGTCTTATGCTCTTCGCGGGAGATCAGAAGATTGAGCACTTGAACGATGATTTCCATGGCCCCGGCATTTCCCCTGACGACAACGATCCTGAGCACTTGTTTCGAATCGCGAGTGGCGCTGAAATCGGGTGTTTTGCGACGCAGATGGGCCTGATCGCTCGCTACGGCGAGGACTATCCGAACGTCAATTATCTTATCAAGCTTAATTCCAAGTCGAACCTCGTAAAGACCGCGCAAGCAGAACCGTTCAGTGGCCTCTTCTATTCGATGGAACAAGTCGATGGGTTTCGGAAGAGTTCGGCGTTGAATATTCCCGCGGTTGGATATACGATCTACGCTGGAAGCGAATACGAAGCGCACATGCTGCACGAGGCCGCCCAGATCATTCACGGCGCTCACAAGCGTGGCATGATCGCGATCATTTGGGTCTATCCCCGCGGCAAGGCAGTGAAAGATGAGCACGACCCGCATCTCATCGCCGGTGCAGCCGGGCTGGGTGCTGCCCTCGGTGCGGATTTTGTGAAAGTAAACTACCCGAAGAAAGACGGCGTCGATTCCAAAGAAGCCTTTAAAGAGGCCGTTCAGGCCGCGGGCCGATGCAAAGTATTGTGCGCAGGGGGCTCAACTGTAGATGTCAAACTCTTCCTCGAGCGCCTCTGGGAGCAAATCTTCGTAAGCGGCGCAAGTGGCAATGCGACCGGCAGGAACATACACCAAAAGCGGCTCAAGGAAGCCATTCAAATGTGCAATGCAATTTCAGCCATCGTCGTGAACGGTGAAGGCGTGGAAGAAGCGCTGCAGATCTGCACGGGAAGAAAAGAGTTTAAAGTGAAAGACTATAATATGTCGTGAATCGTTAGCTCGGCCATAGTTAGCGCTGCCAGCACCTACGTAATCTCCGCGTGGCCTTGGAAGAGAGAGCTATGATATACACGATCACGCTGAATCCTGCGCTTGACCGCATACTCACTGTCGAGTCCATCGAATATAACAACCCTAATCGAGTGGACGGCGATGACCGATATGCAGGCGGCAAAGGCATCGACGTGTCCAAAGCCCTCACCCGGCTTGGTGTGGACAACAAAGCGATTGGGTTTGCTGGCGGTTTCATAGGGCAGGAACTCGAAGGATGCCTGCTCAATCTTGGCGTTAACTGCGAGTTTGTCAGAATCTCCGCCGAAACCCGCACGAACGTGTATATTCACGAGACGGCTAGGAACCGGCAGATCTCGTTCAATCTACGCGGCCCTTTGATCCAGTCCTTCGAGCTTATGGAGATGATCGATGTGATCAAAGGGCTCGAGGATGCTAACTACGTTATTCTCAGTGGTAGTGTTCCTGCCGGAGTCAATCCAATCATCTACCAAAAAATCGTAGAGATCGCAAAAGGCAAAGGAGCGACGGTCGTTCTCGATTCTGACGATGAGCCGTTCAGGGCCGGTTTAAGGGCGAAGCCCCACATTATCAAGCCGAACGTGCACGAGCTCGAGCGACTCTTGGCTAGGCAGCTCAAAGATACGAGCGCGATCGTCGATGCGGCCATAGAGGTGCACGAAGGGGGCATTGATGTGGTTCTTGTCTCCATGGGCGCCAGAGGCGTGCTGCTGGTAACTGAAGATGAACGGTGGATAGCACATCCGCCGCGAGTGACTGTGACAAATACCATCGGTGCCGGAGACTCAGCCGTTGCCGGATTTGTTCAGAGCTTAGTCTTGGGAGAAAACTTCAAGGAAGCGGCCTCGCGGGCAGCAGCGACGGGAACCGCAGCAACTCTCATCGATGATGTCTCCATAACCCAAGAAAACGTGAATGCCATTCTTGGCCAAGTGAAGGTCCGCCGCGTGACCTAGACGCCCTGCCTGCCACCACTATTGGCTCGACAGGCGTTGATATCATTTCGGAATTGTGCTGCCATCTTGTGGGGTGATTGCGCGAAAATGACATCCCTGGACACGGCGATGATGCCCATGCGCCCGTGAGCGTTCATCCCTGACGTGACTGCTTTCTGAAGGTCACCGCCTTGTGATCCGACGCCCGGGATGAGGAGTGGGACCTCCTCGCCCACAATACCGCGTACTGCCTCAAGCTCACTTCCTTGCGTAGCGCCCACAACGAGGCCGAGATTGCCGTGTATGTTCCATTCTAAGGCCTTTTTCGCAACGACCTGATAGAGCGGCTCTGTACATGACAGGTTTTGCATCTCTGAAGCCCCGGCGTTCGACGTCTTGCAAAGGATAAAGACGCCCTTGTTTCGTCGCTCGATGAAGGGCTCTATCGCGTCGAGTCCCATATAAGGACTTACCGTCACGGCGTCCCCTCCCACGACCTCATACACGTACTTGGCATGTGCTTTTGACGAGTGTGCCACATCGGCCCTCTTTGCATCGACAATGACTGGCACGCGCACGAACTCTTTGATATACTGCACCGTCTTCATAAGGGCGTCCAACCCTAAAGGGCCGCGCGCTTCGTAGAACGCCGTATTAACCTTGAAACAACAGACCAAATCGAGTGTAGCGCTGATAATGCGCTGGTTGAAATCGAAAACATCATCCACCGTGCCATCAGGGTCCAGCCCCACGCACAGCCAGCTATCGTTCTGACGCGCTGTTTTTTCTAAGTCTCGCAAAAAAGCCACCATGTCTCGTCGCTCCCGAGTAAGCAGAATTTATTCTTCCTCTATTTACTGCTTGCGTTGGCCCTCAGCCGCTGCTTGCGACGCTGACATCCCTTATCCGAACGGTTGGCGTCGTCAAGCTGAAGTACGTCTTGACCTCGCGACTTATGCCCTCGATCTGCTGAAGCAAATCGAGGACGTCAATTCCGATGTTGGTCTGCTTTAGGGCGTGTTCGAGTTCGCCGTCTTCGATGGCGTAGCCGGCGTAGACCATTCCGGAGAACTCTCCGGTGCTTGGATTCGGCCGATCGCCCGTGGCCCTAATATAGATGCCGTGTCCCACATCCTCGATTACGTTAGCCTCAGCTCCGCTTGCAATTACGAGGTTTGTGGGCGATATTGAAGGCGGCTGCCGAAAGTCCCCGCGAGAGGCGTTGCCCGTGCTCAATGTCCCCTCTTTGTTTGCCGTGTAGCTGTCGTAGAGGTAAGAACGCAGGACGCCTCTTTCGACGAGAGGGGTTCGCTGTGATGGGACTCCTTCAGCATCAAAGGGGCTTGTCTCTAAGCCGCCGCTAAGGAGTCCGTCATCCACAATCGTGAACTCGCTTACAGCGATGTGTTCCCCTATTTTCCCTGTTAGAAACGACCGATCCCGTTGCGCGTCTTCGGCGCTCACGGTGACCGCAGCCGCAATGATGGATCCAACAGCAAGGGGATCGAGCACGACAGGCATCTTGCCTGATTGAACCGGCTGTGGGTTCATACTACGCAGCGCCATCTCTCCGGCCGCACTTCCAACCGAATCAACATCGAAATCGAAACGCCGCGATGCAGCGTACTCGAAGCCGTTTCCGCTGT
>PMIN01000154.1:0-150 GCA_003158275.1 Methanobacteriota archaeon | reverse complement strand
CCCATGCTGCCATCCTTGAAGATCCGAATCCCGATGCCACTTTCAAAGCCGCTTTGGCTTGATTTGATCTTGCCCTTCTCGAGCTCTGCGCTGACAGAGTTCGAGTGAGTCGCGAATGCTTCTCCTTGGTAGATTGACGTGTCTACGAGC
>PMIN01000148.1 GCA_003158275.1 Methanobacteriota archaeon | reverse complement strand
TATTAGCGCCGGAGAAGGGATCCCTACTAGCTCCGGAGGACGTGAGCGCTAAAAAAAGGTCTATCGTTTCATAACGAACTGAGCAGATCAGACGCGCGCGTCGAATATAGGCCAGACTAGTTTTGTGGCACGGTCATCAGCCGCCAGATATGCTCACTGACGTAGGGAATATGCCCGATCGTCTTCAGATCTTCCGCGCCTATTTTGTGTCTCGTATTATACGCGTAATCGAAGACGATGTTGGTGAGGTCATGTTCGAGTTCAGCGGCGAGGTGTGCAAGCTGCGGCAGTTCGTACCGTAACGCAGGAGTTAAAGCGACGCGAATTGCCGGCAAGAGTCCTGCATCGTCCACGACCAGGAGTGAGTCATTGATGCAATAACCGCGCTCAGCACAAAAAAGCCACGTGTAACTCTTCAGCTCCTTCTTCATTTCCGAAAGGACCTCCTTGAAGAGCTGTCCCAGTTTCTCTACCTTCATTCTCTTTGCCTCGGTGGTATATTATTGGCAATCTAGCACTGCCACGTATTTAGGTTTGAGCCAATTTGAGCGTAAACAACCGAGACAAAATCAAGGATATCGCGAGCTACGAAGCTTTCGCACGCGAAAAAGGTGACGTTACCCTCGCTGCCAGACGCGAAGCACCGACCTTAGGCGTTGTTGCTACTCTTTGTCGAGCCCGCTGTGCTCCGAACTGGCCTGCTGGGCCAACTCAGTGAGCTTTTCGAGCAGCAAAACGTAACCGTTGCGTATCGCGTCTTGGAGACCATCGCGTACTCCCGCTTGATTGTACTTGTACGCCACGAACCGTTGCCAGTCTTGTTCAAGAAATAACTGATCATCTGACAGCGACGGTGCTGCGACCACGCGTTCGTACTGTTTAGACTCTTCCACGTATTTTTCAAATCGCAAAAACTCGTCGACGAGCTGATTCAGGTCTATTTCCGGGTTCATCAACCATGAACCTGCAGACGTTCTATATAATCTTCTCCACACCATCGAACCGACTGGGATGCACTATGGACCGCTACAGCAACGCGTTTAGCCAGTTCCGCGCTAGCAATGTTTCCATTGGAGTGGGGCTTTAGCGCGCGCACGTTCTATATGCGGGATCTGCCGATATGGAGACTACCGCGCCGTTTTTTTGCTTTCTAAGCAAAAGAAAAGCTTTAAGTAGGAGCTAGAATCCAATTACGAGAAATGAATTGTCAAGCATCGACCTTTGAGACCGAGCTATTTGGGCTAGAATTTGAGGAAGATTTTGAGACTTTTCTAGATCTGATTGACCTCAAAAACCCGAACTTTTCTCGATACGTAAACGAAACGAAGATAGACTGACGGTCAACGACGCGCGGAACGACCCCCGTCGTATGTACGTCGAGCTTGCGTGAGTGTTCGCTCCAATTTTGTTGCACTAGAAACTGAGCTGCAACGGGCAAATCAGAGCAGCTTGCACTCGACGTTTTGCAGGACGCTCAAACAGCACTCGCTGTGGAATTGGACGAAGCTACTTCCTCTGGCGCACCGTTCGCGGTAATCTGCAAAAATGAAGTAGCGGTGCTGCTCCCGTAACTTGCGTCTCCGTAGAAACTCACCTGCACCTGGTGTGCTTTGATGTCTAAGTTTTCGACGTACTCGGCTGTTAGGTTCATCATCGTGACGCCACTCTTCACTTGGCTTTTTCCGACCGATACGCCATCAATGAACCATTCGACGGTCTTGCCATCCAAGGCCCGCCCGTTTCCATCCTTCAAGGTCGCTTGAATCGATACCGGCTCGCCGAGCGCCGTCAGAGCTGAACTCACCGAGAGTTGCGATGCTTGGGGACTGTTCGATCCCTGGCTACTTGCCGTTTGATTCGGCGCACTGCCCGTGCAACCGCTGACTAGGCAGCAGCACGATAAGATGCACAGCGTTAGCACGATCTCCTTCCGCACGCTTGCTACGAAGAGCGCGGCTGACATAAAGTTTCCTGTAACGACCGACGCGCGTTCTGGCGGTCCTTCACTTGAGTGAGCAGAGAGCGGTGGGGCCTTGGCCTAAAACTTAGTCGGCTTACTTTTCTTGCGCTTCATTCACGTCGCTCACGCAGTTGGCGCGTTCAGCTCCTCAAATTCTTTCGCTATCCTGCTTGGGATCACGATACATCGTTTTTCTGTGTCATGCGGCAAACCGATAACGATCTCCCCGCTATCGAGCGTGTCGAGAACGTCCAATACACCTGTTTCGATAGACAAACGCAACCAAGCCGGAACGTAGCGCTCGAAACGGTCGAATTGCTTGACGTTAATCAAGACCGTTGGAACGTGGACGGAACCGTGTTTGGCAAGACCTGCTGCTTCGTCAATGTCGTCTTGGACAACTTTCCCAACGTCAATGTCGCCTATCTGAAGTCCATATTTAATCAAAGCCGCAATGATCAGCAGTTTCGTTAACTGACGCCTGCTCTCAGCCAACCTGTTTCGTCTCGTACTAGTTGCCATGTGCCTCCTCCGCGTGTTAGGTAAAAAACGTGCGCAAATTTCACGAATTGTGACGCTCCTGCCGCAGTTCCTGGGTGTTCTGCTCTGTTATAGAGGCTAGAAACCAATAAATATAACTCGGCCGCTGTGATAAGCGGCGCAGAAGCCGAGGGGTAATCATGCGAGAGATGATGTATTACGAGCATCCTTTGGAGTACAAAAAAATTCTTGACGTTAAAAAGACCGCAACGCTGAACAAATCACTTCGGGAAGGCATGGGGTCGATGAAGCCGATCCGAGCAAGCCTTGACATGCTCAATTTCCTTCCGGCACAACTGTACCTCTTCCCCTTAAACGCAGAAGAGCCAGTCAACACGAGCACTACGATTGGTAAACGCTCGAAGAAGTCGATTCAGCTCGAAACGCCAATACTGATCTCGGGAATGAGTTTCGGCGCCTTAAACAAAGAACAGAAGATCGCCCTTGCGAAAGCGTCAACGCTCGCGGGCACGGCGGCAAATACCGGGGAGGGCGGTATGCTCGACGAAGAGCGAGAATCCGCCAAGTACCTCACGCTACAATACTCGAGCGGCCATTTTGGCGTCTGGGATGAACGGCTCAGACAAGCAGACATGATCGAATTTCGGATCAGTCAATCAGCGTACCCTGCCACCGGGAGCCTAGTTCCGGCGAGCAAAGTTACCGAACTTATCGCTACGACCCGTGGTATATCCGTGGGCACCGACGCGCGAAGCCCCGCGCGGCACCCAGATGTCAGTAGCGCCGAAGATCTTAAGCAGAAGATAGACACGCTCCGAGACACAACAGAGGGCAAGCCAGTGGGCATTAAGTTTGCGGGCGGACATGTCCAGAAAGACCTCGACGCAATCATTTATGCGGAGCCCGACTACATAGTCGTTGACGGGTTTGGAGGGGGCAGCGGCGCCCCCCCTAACCACATCCGAGACAATTTCGGGCTGCCCCTTATTAACTTCCTTCCTCGGGCACATCAGTATCTTAGGGAGGTTGGGTACCGACAACACGCGGAGCTCATTGCAGCAGGAGGATTGCGCACGTCCGGTGATTTTGCAAAGTGCTTAGCGCTGGGGGCGGATGCGGTCTACATCGCAACGGCTGCGCTCTGGGCAATGTCCTGCGAATACTACCGCATATGTGAAACCAACCAATGTCCTACCGGGACAACGACGCAGGACCCCGACCTCGTCAAGCGATTCAGCATCGATCGCGGCGCCCGGAAGCTGGCTAATTTCATCCGAGTTTCGACGTTGGAACTTGCCGATATTTCGAGGGCGGTAGGCAAGGATGACGTGCACAGGCTAGACGTGCACGATTTGGTCGCCCTAACACCTGATACAAGCGACCTTTCAGGGGTGACTTATCCAACAGTGACGTGACTCGGCTCAGACCTCAGAGCTGTCGCTATTGGCGCCGAAATTGTGTTCAGTGCAAGCGTTCAATCGAGAGTGAGCCACAGGCAGCGTCCGAACACATTTTATAGACATCTGTAGTGCCGCAATTGTCGTCTGCGTTCTAAAGCAGCTGCTTGTCGGGCTTTTTTGCGTGCAATCTTTAAGTAGTCTCAACTGCTTGAATAAACTTGGAATCGAGCCCCGCGCGACCGCTTATTTTTGTTCAGTGCGGGGCTTGCGAGTAGTTAGTCTTTGTCCGACACGAGAGGAAGCATGGCAAACGTGAGTGGCGAGATGACAGAAGGCAAGACCCAGCGGCTTGTGGCCGACATAGTTGTTGAGCAGCTCGTTGAATGGGGTGTAAAACAGGTCTACGGAATTCCCGGCGAGACATCGCTTCAGATCGTTGACGCAATAAGGAGGAGAAGCGACCAGATACGCTTTATATTGGTGCGGCACGAGGAAGTCGCCGCTTTTATGGCGTCTGCGTATGCGAAGCTCACCAATGACTTAGGAGTCTGTCTCTCCATAGCCGGACCAGGAGCAACGAACTTAGTCACCGGTCTCTATGATGCAAAAATGGACCACGCACCGGTGTTGGCTCTCACCGGACAAGTTGGACTACAGTTCTTAGGCTTAGGATCGTTCCAGGAGATCGATCAGCACGCGCTCTTTGAGGCAGTCGCCGATTTCAACGAGATAATTGACTCACCAGAGCAAGTAACCGAGCTTCTCACGTTAGCCATGAAGCGAGCGATTGTCGGACGCGGTGTCTCTCATCTGGGCATACCAACGAACGTGCAGACGCTCCCTGTGCTTCCCAACGTCAAAACTAAGCCAAAAGAAGGGCGATTGCCCGATTTGCGACTGATGCCTCATCCTCAGCTGATTACAGCGGCAGCGAAAGCTATTGATGCGGCGGAAAGGCCTGTCTTGATCGTTGGATACGGTGGTCGAGGACAAAGAGACTCCGTCTTGCGACTAGCGGAAAAGATAGATGCCCCGGTTGCCACGACATACAAAGCGAAAGGCGTTATTCCAGAGGATCACGCTCTTGCCTTAGGGGTAATGGGGGGTATTGGGACCGATCCCGCGAAGAGAGTGGTGTTTGGAGCGGATTTGCTGGTCACCGTTGGATGCTCCTATTCAGATAATACGGCGGTGCCGTCATATATATCGCAAGTCCAAGTTGACCTCGAACCTATCATGATCGGGCGGAAGTTCCCCGTGAGCGTGGGACTCGTCGGAGACGCAGCGATGGTACTGCCTGCGTTGCACGAGAAAGTGAGCGATAAGCACGCGGATGGCTACTTGGATCAGGTGGCCCGCATCAAGAAACGCTGGGAGCAAAAAAAGCAGCAAGAAATTGCTTCAGACGCATCGCCTGTGCGAGGGCCACAAATAATGGACGCTCTACAAAAGGTTATCGATCACGATGCCATCATTGCAAACGACGTCGGTGATAATACGCTCTGGTTTGCCCGCAACTTCGTGGCAACAGATCAAGAAATCTTGATATCCGGATATGTCGCTTCTATGGGCTTTGGCCTGCCCGCAGCACTGGCTGCACAACTAGTTTATCCTGAGCGCCAAGTCGTCTGTACGACCGGCGACGGAGGCTTCACGATGGTAATGGGCGACTTCGCCACTGCTGTAGTCAACGAGCTGCCC
>PMIN01000016.1 GCA_003158275.1 Methanobacteriota archaeon | reverse complement strand
CAACGCCACCACCGGCGCGAAGCTCTGGAGTTTCACGACCGGAGGTGCCGTGTGGTCCTCCCCCGCTGTCGTCAACGGCGTGGTCTACGTCGGGAGCGCTGACGGCAACGTCTACGCTATCGGCAACGAATCGGTTAGCCAGCAGACTACGCTCACGGTCAGCGCCCCGTCCTTCGCCGCCATCAACAGGCCCTTCACGATTAACGGAACGCTCAACACCACCGGCGGCACCGCCATCTCGGGCGCCACCATCCAACTCCAGAAGAACGTGAGTGGCACGTGGGCGAACGTCACGGGGAAGACAAATACCACGACATCGACCGGCGCGTATCGCATCAGCACGAGTGAGCCGGCTGTCGGCACCTACCAGTACCGCACCATCTATGCCGGTAATGCCTCCGTAGCTAGCGCGACTAGTCCTGTCGTCAGTGTGAAAGTCGTGAGCAAAGCCAGCGTTCTCGCCGACCTCAACGCCCTCAGGCTAACTGTTATGGGCATCCCAAGCTCGGCGTTCATACCCGGCACAAAAATAGCCACGCTTGCTTTAATCAGCGCCGCTGAGATTAACGTCAGGGTAGGCAACCCCGGTGCCGCAGCGACCGAGCTCAAGACCGCCTTGCTGCCACATATCAGCGGCTGTTCTGCGACCGGAAAGCCGGACAGCAACGACTGGGTGCGGACGTGTGCGGCGCAGGGTCAGCTCTATCCACAGGTGCAGAATCTGATACAGGAGCTACAGGCGTTGCAGGGGTCGTGAAGGGGTACCTCCCCTCCTCCCTTTTTCTTTTTTACATTTAGACTGAGCACTAGCTGCTTTATTCGCCATCTCAGTAGCTCTTAGATCATTATTTCTTTTTTCGTTTTCCGCGCGCAGCTCTCATATACACGGTCTTTTTTTTGCAAGATACGCAGGTAGCCGAAGCTGCGTTGATATTTTCGGTACTCGCACTTACCATGACACCAGAGCTTTGTCTTCCCAGCCGCGCGAATTAACAAGATATATAAGCACGTGAGACGGTTTTATGAGGCAATGGGGAGATTTTCGGAAGGCATCAACCTTCTAAAAGCCACATTTTCGATTCTCAGAAAGGACAAACAATTGGTGTTTCTTTCCGCCGATCTCCGGCGTCGCGTTCATTCTCACTGCGTTCGTCACGCCCCTTGTAGGTACAAACGGAATATCGAACCCTTATATGTTCTAGGCGGCGCTTTTCTTCTTCTATCTCATCAGCTACGCTGTTCCGATCTCAGGTTTAATTTTTGTTCAAAAAAATGGACGACTAGAATTAATTAGGGGTAATCTTTGTGATAGTAAGAAATGAGATATTGATTCCAAAACGGAAAAATGAATATTTGGAAGTGCGTGAAATTGCTGTTAAAGGCTCTGATTATAAAATTGGGAAAGATCTGGCCGAGATTGGCATTGAAACGTACGACGTCCGACTGGACCAGTACAGCGACCCAGTTTATGGGAAAGCCCGACAGGGGTACATGCAGAGGAATTTCCCTGCCCTTGCGGAAAGAGCCCTTGGAGTGGCGGATGCATTCCAGTTGGCCCCACATGAAACCAGTTATGATACCACAGTTTTGCCTTTCGATTTGGGGGATATAGCCTGTTCTGCGATTTATTTTCCACCCACTATAACTGAAAATAAACATCCATGCGTTTGTCGTAACTTGGACTGGTATGAAGCCAGCGTACCTGAACTGGAAGCCGCATGGGTCGGGATAAAAGGAAAACCTGCCAGAAAATCTCTTTCGAGAATATCGGCAGTAGAGTTCTACCCTGAGAAGGGATGCAATGCCGTTCAATTAGGTTCGCACGACCTTTTGAATCCTCCAATGGACGGTATTAATGAAAAAGGGCTCTTTGTAACCATCCTCACGGATTTGCAGGGACTAAAAACGCCTATGCCTTTTGGCGGGGCGATAGACACGGGAATATCGTTCGCGCAGCTCACCAGCATGCTTCTTAACAAATGCAGCACGGTCGAGAAGGCCAAATTCGAGATCCTGCAGCAGAGGATTTACTTTCCTTTCAGGGCGCAGCACTTCCTTATTGGGGATACGGGGGGTAACGTGACCCTCTTTGAAATTGACGGAAAATCTGGATTGTACTACTTCACCGATGGAAAACCAGACCAACCATTCATAGTCACCAACCACACCGTGCACATGTACCCTGACCCATCAAAGTTCCCAAAATACGATCCCCAGGAGGAGTACAACACCTTCAACCGCTGGAACCGTTTGGACGGTTATGTCCAGAAACACGAAGGCGCGTTCACCAAAGAAGACATGTTTGAAGCGATGAGTCTCGTGTACAGTCACTACAAAGATTCTAAAGCGTCCGGTGGGTCGTTCCCATTTACTGAGAGGACTATGTACTCCTACGTTGCTGATATAGCTGAGAAAAACATCAGTATCAAGTTCTACAGTAGAGACGGTCCACCAGAGGATGGAAGTCAGGACCCCACACTAATATTCCACGACGCAGTGACCTTAGCTATGCACTACGATTGATGAAATAGTCTGGATGTCGACGAAAGTGAATCATGAAATATGCAGGCGTGAATACCCTTGTACAGGAGCTACATGCGTTGCAAGCGTTGCAGGGGTCGTGAAAGGTTGTCTCTCCTGCTCTCTTTTTCTTTTTTATACTTAGCCGAGCACTAGCTGCTCTATTCGCCATCTCAGTAGCTCTTAGCTCATTATTTCTTTTTTCGATTTCAAGGCCCTGGGGCGCTGCTCTTGGTGGTTAGTGTTCACTCCTTGCTTTTTATTTAGCGTGCTCCGGAAACACGGTGCTTAGAGAAGGATTGGAAGACCACAGACTGCGGGGTTAAGCCGGTTGCTTATCGCTACGAGGCTGTTCGTTGTGTTTCCGAAATGGTTCCCGAGTAGAGGTATACCGATGTGGACGGGCGACGCATTTTGGGTTCCGTTTTGGGTTCCGTTTTGTCCCTCGGTAGTATAGATGCACTGGGAAGCAGCGACAAAGAGGGCGGCAATCACGCTAATGAAAATGACTAGCGTTATGCCTTTCATATTGTGTTGCGCTCCTCCTACGTTTTTCAATGTTAATGTTACCATACTTTCGTATTATTCTTAGCTAACGGTTACCCAGATAGACCGACCATCTTGCCTTAGAACACCGATCGCACAGAGGTCGATGAACCATTTTTGTCCATCTGCCTGGCCTGCACTTACCTATCGTCGCTGCTATTCTTCAAAGTCTACTGGTCACGATTCCTCTGCGGCCAACAACTCCTCTGGCTGTTCTATTTTCACCGGACCTTTGATCAGGAGAGTGACGAGCATTGCGGGATACGCTGAGGAGTACGGCACCGGAACGCTCAGAATGATAGAAGAGATGAAAAAGGCGTTCAAAATGCAAGCTTTGCTTTGGAGGGATCTATTTTCGCTCGCGCGCTTACCTCAGAGCTCCATCACGACAAAGACAAGCTGCAAAAACAGCTCGAACTCGTGACCCTGCGGCTGCCTGCGCCTAAAGTCGGCTTCTGGGCGCGGCTTTTTGGCGGCGGGGGAAAGAAAGAAGAATAAGAAGAATGATGGCCTATTTTGGTCTCGGTACTCTCAACGCTTGGCAAATAGCATACGCCGTGAACTCACTGATCTCCTTGTGTCGTGGAACTGATGCGACCTGCTTGTTTGCAGGGTTGTAATAAAGCGTATGTTTGCCGCCTTCCCGGTAGAGGTGACACCCGTGCGTCTCGAGGTGCGTAATGAACTTCCGTCGTTTCATCTGGCGATGGCCAATTCTTTACGAGTAACCTCTATACCTGAGAGGCCGCTCTCAGCCAGCTCTTTCTCGCTTAACTCACGGTTGGCTTCCAAAACAAGTTCAATAGCTTCAATGAGGTTTTCCTGGGCCTCTTCAAGTGTCCTTCCCTGGGTGACTGCCCCTGGGAGTTCTTCAGCGTAGGCCGTATAGCAGTCGCCTGATTTAACGAAGACGCCAGTAAATGTGCAAGATTTCACCATGTCGATCTCCTCTGATGGTAATTGCGCTGTCCAATTATAAAGAGGCTACTCGCTTAGCTAGCGAACGAGCGTGACAGATCCCCACGCTACAAATTAACGTGGCGGCAGGGTCTTAATGTTCTAAGGTGGAGCGGATGTAGCGTTAACGATGGACGAGTTAAAGATCGAGGAGTTGTGGATGGTAGAATTACTGATAGTCGCATTGAAGATAGTGGTGTTATTAAGAGTAACGTTGGCCGTAGCTTGAGAAAATGGGATAATGCCGAGATATATGGATAGTTCCGTTCTCCAACGAAAAAAAAAATGGCGGTGCTTCGGTGAGGCGGCGGCCTTTCGCGACTGGTGGTGTACCCGATCGCGGTCCTGACGGCCAGCCGATCTCGCAAAGTTAATACTATGAAAGTGATGGCCCCTGGCTCTCGGTCGGACGCTTCTCCTTCAGCGAAGTACGACCGCCAGAAGAATGTGCTGTGGACGTCCCCTCGGCGATCGACTCGCGCTTCGACTCTCCTTTTTTGCGAAGCGCGGATGTCTCGACAATAAGCTCAGTAATGACGGCCCTCGTTTAATCAGCGTGGCGTGATCGTTTTCGCCCGTTGCCGCTTTCTTCGGGCTCAAGCAACAGCGTGGTGTCGCCCCCCTGCTGCGCCAATTGGGAGTAGGGACTGGGCGACGTTCTCGTAGCCTTCGCGTCGCTGAGCTCCCCCTCACTGCGGATGTAGGGCTCACCGAACTCGCTGGCAAGCTCCGCGCGCGTCTTCTGCTCGAGCTCCATGAGCTTCGCCGTCGAGAAATCGGAAAAGTCACGTTTATCCAGCTCGGCTGTGATCTTCTCGAGCCTCGCGCTCAGGCGCTGGATGCGCGCCTGCTTCGTCATCCAGCAGGCCTCGCGCAAGGCGTCGAGTTCCATCGCCTTCAGGTTTTCGACTTCCTCGTGGTGCTCCTTGAGCCAATTCGCCACCGTCTGTCTCCGCACGCCGACCGTGTCTGCGATCGTCACAAGTGATTTTCCCTGCGCACGCAGTTTGAAGCACGTAAATTTCGCCTCTGTGTCCTTCATACTGCGCTCCATTCAATGTCTGCATGAGACTGCATCACGTCCTTGCGCCACGACGCTACAGTAGCGTCATATCCAGCGCCGGGCTTGGTGATGCGGGATGCAGCGTCGCTTTCGACGAATACTCGTCGTTCAACGTCCGTCCGAATGTTGTTCATATACCTCTCAAGCTCCTTAGTGCAGTGGCCCAGCATTTATTGCCCCCCCTGCAGGCCGGCGTCGTGATCAGCTTTCCTGAGCTGCCATCGAGTCTCAGTGTCCACACGACAGTTCTGGACGGTCGATTGAGGTCTCGAGGTCGCAGCCTCGATAGTCCGCTCACACGACGATCGACGATCTTGCGTGTCTTTCATAACACGACTTGCTGCCGGAAGGGATTGGGCGCCACATGGTCGTCACGATGCGGGCGTCGAGTTTTCTGACCTCCGCTCATTGTCTTTCATGTCGTGTCGTCTGCAGCCGCATACGAAGCTTTCGGGAGCAGAGCGAAAGTGTTGCATATTCGCCGTATTGCGTCGTGCCCATCCTACAGAGCGTCAACGCTACGTCGCATCAGCTGTCGTGCGCCAAGACTCGCCACACGTGCCGCATTGTTTAAAGCCCCGACAAACGACTAGTATTAAAATTTCTGTTAATTTATAAAAATATATTAATAATAAACGATGGTGCGCGGGAGTAGAGTGCAAAAAGGCGAGCATATCGCGTTTACGGCCTCGCGCTGAACCGATTACACGTGATTGCGAGCCCTTCTCAAAGCACAGAGTGGTTAACTTTTTGTGCGCTTTTTGTGCGCTTTTTTGCTCGTCACGCACTTGTGGGGGCGCACGCCACTAAGAGGACTGGTCGCAAACGCCCACGTCATCACAGCTACAAGAAGCTTCACGTCCTCTTTTTTGCTCGCTGCACGTCTTAGACGGTCACGCTGCGCTTCAGCCAGAACGCGTCCCCGCCAGCGTGGATTCGCCAATCACACAGCAACGTAACAAAAGCTGACGCCCCCAAAATGATAAAATAAAAAAAGAGAAGGGCCACCGCCCTTACGACGTGACGAGCACCAAATAAGGAACGATGGTTGTCGTTTGGTTCGCGGGGCTTACCTCGCTCAAGATGATGCCGCCGCTTCCCGTCGCCGTTGTTTGGAAGGTCCACAGCTCGCTGCCGCTTGCCCCAACAACTGTGCTCGAGGCACTAACGTTGCTCGCAAACGTCTGGTTGACCAACGTGAACGTATCGTTGGTGTATTGCAGCTGCCACTGGTAGCCTGTCGATGGATTCGATGGTTGTGGAATCGTAAAGTTCGTGCCATTTGAGACGAACACCGCGTTCACTGATGCTATCTTCAGTGTCGTACAGTTTATCGTGTAGTTCACGCTGTTTGTCGTTTGATTTGCTGGGCTTACGTAGTTGAACGTAATGACACTGGTTATCGGCTGAGTTCCCTGGAAGGTGAACACGGCTGCACCCGGCGCTCCAAGCAGTGATGTGCTGCCGGCCATGTACGTCTGATTGACCAACGTTACGGCAGCGGTGTTGTACGTCGGCTGCCACTGGTAGCCCGTCGATGGGTTCGATTGCAGCTGGATTGTAAAGTGCTGCCCTTGCATGACGTCTAAGTGGGTTGCGTTACCAAGCGCCGTTGTGTTACCGAACGCCGTGCCAAGTGCCGTGGTGTTACTAACGGCCGTTGCATTCGTACTTGGACTCGGGCTTGGCGACGTCGACGTGGTACACCCAGCGCACCCTACCGCTAATGCGAGAGCGATTACGACGATCAAACTCGCCGCTATATTCTTTTTCATATTTATTCCCCCAGATTTTGTTCTAGTACGGTACAAACGACACGACGACACTTAATCGTTTTCATATGCGCGTGTTTTTTGGACATCTGTGGCGGGAAAACCGCCTTTTGGCGCTGCAGATGTCGCGAAGCCGGCGAATTCCTTCACGCGGCGCCGAAAGGAGCTACAGAGCGGCTACGCGCATGCGTCAACGTGAAAACGACGCCCGGAGACGATCCATGATCGCCCAATTAAAGCGGTCAAAATAGCGCTTGAAACCTTTCAGCGGCAGGTGACCCCGGCACGAGTGTCAGCCACGGGAGATCAATAATGAGATGCCGACGTATTCGGCGGAAGGCACGCAACCACCCCGCCGATAACTAGCGTGGGTCCGATGATCATCCACATGACCAATGTGGATGGCTCCATTGCTTCACGGTGCGTTTTTCCCTGCAACCGGCGGCGCTACCGCCTGCTCCTTGTTCGCATCAAAATGAGCTGGCTCCGACTAAGAACAGTATGAATGTTAGAATTCCGAAAAGACTGAATATCACAACTCCACGCTCCGATAATCATGAGCGCTGCTCCGAGTATCTTCCGTGTTTCGAGCGCGCCCCGGGACTCCCGCTATTGAGAAGATGAAGACACCGGCTGCAACTGCATAAACAGACAACGCTCCTGACGCCGTGGATGAGGATATACGCACGACTCGACTCGTTCCACCCTGATTACGTCTCCCCACTGCTCAGCGAACTTTCTCAGGTCTGCAGGGATAAAATGGCACGTGCATCGGGCTAAGATACTCTTCTGCTTTCGCGCCCTCAGATTTCGGTGCTAAATCGGAACGCTTAAGCTCGTGGCGCTTAAATGGCTACGCTCTGAAGCACCGAAGGAAGCACAATGGCCACCCTACCTCAACTTCTTGCGGTCGTGATACCACTCGCCATCGCGGCTATGATAAGCCCGTTGGCGATCATAACGGTCATGACGGTACTCAGCTCAGCTGAACACCGGCTTAAAAAAGGCGCGATCTTTGTCGCAACGTACTGTGTCGTGTTTTCGCTGATATGCCTTGTTTTTCTTGCCCTCGGAAGCCTGACGACGACCGGT
>PMIN01000231.1 GCA_003158275.1 Methanobacteriota archaeon | reverse complement strand
ACGATGCCGAGGATGGCCCCCCCGATGATGTCGGTAAAGTAATGGAGCCCCAAGTAGAGCCTGCTAAATCCCACAAGAATGGCCCACGCGAACAGCACAATGGTGAACTTTCGGTGGTACGATGAGAGCGTCGTCGCGAAGGCAAAGGCGTTCGCGGTGTGGGCGCTCGGAAACGACGGCTCAGCCTCTGGTACTACGCCCAAATCGCTCGGCCGTGGGCGTGCAACGGCGTACTTCACTGCGGTCGCGAATGCAGTCGTTAGTATGAAGATGATAGCGAAGACGAGCGCTTCTTTGCGGAGACCGGCGACATAGAGCGCGATCGTGATGAGCACCATGAAGGTGATGCTCCCCGTGAACGTGACCCACCAAAACAGCGTATTGAGAAGTCCGCCGTTGTTGAGTCCTCTTATGAAGTGGGTGACGTCGTAGTCAAATCCGCCGAAATAGGCGGATGCCAAGGGTAGATGAAGGGTCAGCAGTGCAGCGTGCATATTGCGAACCTACTCGCGCACACGGGGTCATATAGTTTATGTGCTAGCGGTGTTGGGGGTGACGACAGTTCGCCTTCGGCATTGGTTCGCAGCGAAGCGCCGCGCTTGGGCCATTCGTCCCACAACGGCCGTTTCAGTGCCGCAGAGCGGAATAATGCTCCAGCCTGCAGCTCGCATTTTGCGTGCAGTTTCCCAAGCGCCTGGTAAGGGTTCAGTCACGGGCCGCTCCACTTCGAGTGGGATACCTCACGTGACTCTAGGCCCCCATTTCTTTGTTTGCGCTTCGTCAGTCGTGGCGTCTTTGAAGCCGTGAGGCACGAGGTTCGGGAGAGTTTCCTTTGAGTCGGGTCGTAATGGGTAAACAAGCAAACCACGCGCAGCATAGCTGAGTGCTGCATCGAGCATTTTGCTGTCAGTCATGCCCCAGCCCCCCTTTCGTGATTTCTCGCGCGCAGTTCTCTTTTTGCTTGCTCTCATTTGAGGGCGCCTCCTTTATAAAAAACCAAACCTGATGACCTCTCGTTTTCTCTTGGCTTACGAGTCCTTTTGCCATTAATTGAAAAAGGCGGACGCGAATTGAGGGAACTGTAATTTAGGTTCTCGATAAACCTCAGTTGGCGACTGCTTTCCTTCTTTACGGCAAACGCTTTCCAGCAATGCCTTCTGATGTGGAGAGAGGTGCACGACCTCCTTACCAGCAACAGAACAAGCTGGTTTTTTAAGGTAGAACAATTAACTTTTCAAAGAGGTTTTCTCTTCTCTCAGGAAGCACAGCATTAGGAGTTGCACTATGACAAAAGTCATCGCTATCAACGGAAGCGCACGGAAGGACGGCAACACCGCCATCCTAATTCGACACATGCTCGAGGAACTCAAAAACGAAGGCATTGAGACCGAACTGGTCCAGCTTGCCGGCAAAACGATCCGGGGCTGCACAGCGTGCATGAAATGCTTTGAAAACAGAGACCGGCGGTGCGTCTTCGACGACGATGTAGTCAACGAATACATCGAGAAGATGGCCGCGGCTGACGGGATCATATTGGGTTCCCCGGTCTATTTCACCGACGTGACTGCGGAGATGAAGGCGCTCGTCGATCGGGCAGGGTTCGTGTCCTTCGCAAACGACGGGCTCTTCACGCGCAAGGTGGGGTCTGCCGTAGTCGCGCAGCGGCGGACGGGCGCAACTCACTCACTCGATACGCTGTATCACTTCCTGTTCAGCCAGGACATTATCATTCCTGGTCGTCCGACGGTCGGCGTCGGGAGGGAGGTCGGCGATGTGGACACTGACGACGAAGGTATCGCCGCAGCAAAGAATGCGGGCAGAAATATGGCGTGGGTTCTCAAAGCCGTAACAGCGATGAGTGGCACTCACTCACGTAAATAAGCGGGTTCGCCAAGATGCTTTCGTCGAAGATAGAAAGCGAGATGCGGTCAGAAAATGCCTCTAGAAACGCGAAATCCTCCGTCTATATCAGGCGGAAGTAAAAGGTGTTGCAATCTGAATGATGCGCATCGGAGCTGGTCGAGCACTTCCGAAAAAGTTTTTCGGCGGCCACCTGCGAAGTCGTACAAAAGTGCCAAATCTGTCGCTACTGTACGCAAAGCTTGTTGAAAAAGTGGACAAGACTTATCCGCCCTGTACCCCGTTTTTTTAGCGATAAAACAAAGTGAATCGTCTTGCAACAGTTAAGAGGCAACTAATGAAAAACACAAAGAAAGAAACAACGATCAATCAACAAAAGCCCGACCAGCGCGCGGACAAGGCGGACGGGGGAAAGCGCCGTGCTCGCGGCGATCATAGCGATGCCGGGACCGGATCGCGCCGTGGGCGAGCGGCTCCATGCAATCATCAAAGCCAGCGCCCCAGCCCTCTCGCCGAAACTCTGGTACGGGATGCCCGCCTATGCCAAGGACGGTAAGGTCATCTGCTTCTTCCGCAGCGGGCAGAAGTTCAAAGAGAGGTACATGACGCTCGGCTTTAACAACGAGGCGAAGCTCGACNNGCTCGCCACTGCGCTTCTTGAGCATAACGCTCTGCGTTTGGCTGCTGAGCGCGCGAGACCGAAGTGTGTGCATCTTCGCTAACGCAACCACTTTAAATATGGCGCAAAAACAACGAACACACTATGTCGCTTGAAGACAACAAAGCGGTCATTCGGCGCCTTTACGACGCCTTCAACACTGTCGATTTGAAGGCGATAGATGAAGCGCTCGCTGCCGACGTTGTTGACCTCCTCCCCCTTAAGGGGCAGGCGCACGGCGTTGAGGGATTTAAGGAGCGCCTTATCCGGCTTCGCAAGAGCTTTCCGGACCTCAGCTTCACGATCGAGACGATGATTGCCGAAGGAGACATGGTCGCAGAGCGATCGACGTTGCGTGGCACACACTCTGGCTCGTTTATGGGCGTCCCAGCGACAGGCAAACAGGTCAGAGGCACTATGATGGCCTTCAACAAGTTCGCCAATGGCAAAGTCGTAGAGAGAGGGCGTATCATTAATGTGTTTGGTCTGGTGCGACAAATCCAGAGCTAACAAAAAAGTTTGCGCAGCGCGATTGAAGAGGGGTCGAATTTTGTTTGGACAATC
>PMIN01000225.1:3084-6717 GCA_003158275.1 Methanobacteriota archaeon | reverse complement strand
GCCAATTGTTGATGTGAATGGGCGCACGCCACTTGGTTATGCACGATACAGTGACGTCTGGCAGCGCGAATATGGCCGAATACGTTTCTCGAACAACGAGTGCGTGAGTTGTGAAGAGTGTCAAGTCGCTGAGAATTGTCCAACCGCCGCATTCACACCGAACAAAGGAATTGATCGCAAAGAATGCGTGCGGTGCGGCGCTTGCTTATCATCTTGTCCGCATGGCGCTCTAAAAGGTGATCTGGGTGCTATTGATCTAAATGGGCTACAAATTCCAGTCACGCTGAGGCAATCAGATCGATCAAATGCAGACAAACTGACGCGAGAGCTCAAAAAGAAGATCGAGCAAGGTGAATTTTTGCTCAGCACGCCAGTGCAAAGTATCAAGCTACAGTAGCATATGGATTCTGCGAGTTTGCTTTTTTGCACCTCGAATGTCTATTGACGCCGAGCCCAAGATCGACAGAGCTTGACAAATCCAGAGAGCTTTGTGAAAAGCAGAGCCGTTGCAGTTACAGAAAGCTAAGCGATGACAAGTCGGATTGAATAGAAGTAATATAGGGTTAGAGCATACTCCATATGAAGGGGCCATAGGGTAGCCTGGATATCCTTGGGGACTGGGGGTCCTCAGACCCGAGTTCAAATCTCGGTGGCCCCACTAGTTAAACCCCGCGCAACTTAGTAACCCTTACAAAAGCTAATAAATAGCGCGCGCAATACATAACAGTGTAAGATGAGTTTAGAGAATGCTGACGACTTTTTATGTCTGTTGAAGGTGCTTACGATTTAGATTGAGCATTCTGCGCGCAACATATTTTGCTAATTCATTGGATCAAGGATCATCTGTTGGGAGCAAATAAAGTGTCTATTGGGATTACAACGTACGGTGTGTACATACCCCGATACAGGATCAGAGTCGAAGAAATTGCACGAGTCTGGGGAGATGACCCCAACGACATTAAAAAAGGACTGGGCGTTTTTGAAAAATCAGTCCCAGACCGAGNNGACACGGCTACGATCGCAGTCGAAGCTGCTCGCTCCGCACTTCAGCGATCTGGCTTAGCTGGAGTCGATATTGGAGCTATATACGTCGGCAGCGAATCTCATCCTTATGCGGTCAAGCCGACAGCGACGATTGTTGCTGAAGCGATCCGGGCAACGCCGGAGCTAATGGCTGCTGACTATGAGTTTGCGTGCAAAGCGGGGACCGCTGCTTTACAGACGTGCCTAGGACTGGTCGCTGCTGACTATATCAAGTATGGCATGGCTATAGGTGCCGACACAGCACAAGGAGCCCCCGCAGATGCTTTAGAATATACAGCGGCAGCAGGCGGCGCGGCTTACGTCGTTGGAAAAAGCCATGTGATTGCTGAAATTGAGGACACATATTCATTCACGACTGACACCTTCGACTTTTGGAGGCGGCAAGGCCAGCAATACCCGAAACACGGGGGGAGGTTCACAGGAGAACCCGGGTATTTCAAACACGTTTTGGCGGGGGCGCGAGGATTGCTTCATAAGACGCGCAGCAAGCCTGAGGACTTCGACTTCGCTGTCTTTCATCAACCAAATGGCAAATTTCCTCGCAAAGTTGCTTCCACACTTGGTTTTTCACCGCAACAGGTAAAACAAGGTCTTGTGGTCGAAAAACTGGGGAATGCCTACTCCGGGTCATCACTTATAGGACTGGCATCTGTGCTAGATGTTGCGGAACCTGGCAGTCGCATCTTTATGACCTCCTTTGGGTCAGGCGCAGGCAGCGATTCGTTCACATTTCGCGTGACAGAAGAGATCGGCAAGATACAAGATAAGGCCCCAAGCGTCGCAGAACTGCTTGCTGCACCTATTTATCTAGATTATGCAATTTACGCTAAACATAAAAACAAGATCGTACTCTAACGAGGATCAAACACCGCACGACGGCGATTCACAATGAGAGAAGTAGCTATCGTTGGCTTAGGATGCACAAGATTCGGCGAGATGTGGGACAAAAGTTTCCGCGACCTTTTCATCGAAGCGGGCTTGATGGCTCTTGAGGATGCCGGCATGAGCGGTGCACAGGTAGAGGCGCTTTACGGAGGCAACATGAGCTCAGGGATATTCATCCAGCAAGAGCACGTCGGAGCGCTTATCGCCGATTACTCGGGCCTCATTTCCAACAACGTGCCAAGCACGCGAGTGGAAGCCGCGTGCGCCTCAGGTGGTCTCGCGCTGCGAAGTGGCATCATTGCGGTCGCTTCTGAGTACCACGACATTGTTATCTCCGCAGGCATAGAAAAGATGACTGACATTGGCGCAGAGAAGGCGATGGACGCGCTCGCTGCTGCCGCTGACCGGGAATGGGAGGCTGCAGTTGGCGCCACGTTTCCGGGACTCTACGCCATGATGGCGCGGGCACATATGCACGAATTTGGTACCACGCGAGAGCAGCTCGCCCAGGTCGCCGTTAAGAATCATTACCACGGTTCAATGAATCCCAGGGCACAGTTCCGGAATCGAATCACAATTGACTCGGTTATCAGCTCACCCCTCGTCGCTGATCCTCTTCGACTTTTTGACTGCAGTCCAATTACAGACGGAGCGGCTGCAGTTGTTTTGGTCCCTGCCGAAAGGGCGCGAGAATTCACAGATACTCCGATCTACGTCAAAGCCGCTAGCCAAGCCAGCGATACGATCTCTTTGCACGATCGCCGGAGCCTAACGAGCATCGACGCGACCACAGTTGCCGCAGATCGAGCCTTCAAGACCGCGAGGCTAGAACGGTCAAATATCGATGTGGCTGAGGTGCATGACTGCTTTACAATCGCTGAGATAATGGCGATTGAAGATCTCCGGTTTTTTGAAAAAGGCCGGGGAGGTCCCGCAACGCTTGCAGGCGATACCGCAATCGGTGGTAAAATACCGATAAACACGAGCGGAGGGCTGAAGGCTTGCGGGCATCCAGTAGGGGCAACGGGAATAAAGCAAGCAGTGGAGATTGCCGAGCAGTTGAGAGGCGATGCAGGAAAAAGGCAGGTTGAGGGGGCTGAAATCGGCTTGACCCACAATGTCGGCGGAACGGGTGGCACCGTCGTTGTGCATATCCTAGCGAGGTGACTCGATGAACGTACCGCGTTTTTGTAGAGAAATACCGAGCCGGTATAACCTCATCGGCACAAAATGTGAGAACTGTGATACTTATTATTTCCCCCCACGTCGCGTGTGCATCACTTGCAGACGCAAGGGCGTGATTCGCGAATATCAGTTTGAAGGCAGCGGAAAAGTTGTAACCCACACTACTATATATTCAGCTCCTGAAAATTTCAGCAAGATGACGCCGTACGTTCTTGCAATTGTAGAACTCGCCGAGGGACCAAAGCTTACGGCGCAGATCGTTTGCGATCCGTCTGAAGTCAAGATCGGAATGCGCGTTAAGTCGGTTTTTAGAAAGCTCGGAGAAGAAGGACCAGACGGCGTGATCTACTACGGAACAAAATTTATTCCAGCATGAAGTGTTCCACCATCGCCGGTCGTTTGATTTTGACTCTTTTTTGAAAATGAGCTTAGATGCACAGAAGATAGCGCCGCAAACAAACGCGCAGTGATTCGCGAGCTCGTGGACCACGCAACGAAGATAACTTGACCTGCGTAATC
>PMIN01000225.1:0-3005 GCA_003158275.1 Methanobacteriota archaeon | reverse complement strand
GTTTTGATCGAGGTTCCCCCGCCTACCGTGCCAACTGGCAGAGAAGGCATGCTTACAGATGCGTACAATTCGTCTCCCCGAACAGAAATGCTAGTAATTGCCGTCGACGCGTCGACAACATGAGCCGGGTCCTGACCAGTTGCTATAAACATAGCCGCTATGACGTTTGCCGCATGTGCGTTGAAGCCCAACGATCCCGCTTTGGCAGATCCAATCATATTTTTTCGATAATGAACATCTGCCATGCTGTCAGGCGTCGTTTTCAGTACGTCGTGAATAATGCTTTTAGGGATAGAGGTTTCGGCAACTACGTTTTTGCCTCTGCCTTCAATTAAGTTGATCGCAGCAGGTTTCTTGTCTACGTCCATATTGCCTGAAAGAGCGACCAGCCGAATGTCGAGCTCATCAACAATTATGTCGGCAAGTCTGTCAGTAGCAATGGTGACCATGTTCATGCCAAGAGCGTCTTTAGTGTCAAACGCACATCGCAAGAAAACGTTGTCCGCAACAACGTAAGGGTCTACTCGGACGAGTTCCCCGTGTTTCGTGGTCTCCCTCGTTGCTTTCTTAAGCTTAGTAAAGTTCTCTGGCTCCTTGACCCATTCAACTACGCGCTTCGCTTCCACAACATCGGCCACCGCGAAAACTGGAGCGCGGGTCATTTCGTCATTGAAAATCCGAACAAGGGCACCCCCAGCAGAGGTAATTGCCTTGCACCCCCGATTCACAGATGCTACCAGAGCCCCTTCCGTCGTAGCCAAGGGAATGTAAAACGCTCCATTCGCATATTCACCCTCAACTGCCAGAGGGCCAGCAATGCCGACTGGTATTTGCACGGCTCCGATCATGTTTTCGATATTGCGTTTCGAGGAGGACTCGGCGTCAATAGCATACGCACCGAGTGCGTCTAGTGCTGCACCTGTCAATTTTTCGACCGCTTTGCGCCTGATTTCAATTGCCTCTGACGCAGGAAGATCTATTTGATGAAGCCCCAACTTTTTCGTTGAGATCTTATCGATGAGCGTATTATCATCCCTCACGCAAAGCCCCCAACAGTTTAGTGCCGCTGACTCGCACGCTATTTCCAAGTGGCAGACGACCGAGCCCAAGAGTTTGTTTTTTCGCCTTTAGCTCAGCTCAGCGACGATATACCACGACTTAAATTATTTATAGAGTAACCTGATATATAAAGATGAATTCTGATGCCTCAGTGGCTAAGCCTGGTATAGCGCGTCCTTGGTAAGTTTCTTGAATTGAACACAGAGAGGACGAGGTCGCGGATTCAAATTCCGCCTGAGGCTTTTCTTGCCTGACCCTGCCAAAAACATGTTCATAGGCGTTGACCACGGAACTCAAGCTGTTCGCTTTGCTACTTTGGACAAACGAAAGCTTGAGCTTCCACGAGAAAATATTGGTGAGTCTTCTGTCGTGCGCGATATCGAAGAGGGGCTAAACCTTAAACTCGAGTTCGTCAAGCTCATCGGGCTCACATACTCCATGGGCGATGGTATCACGAAGATCACGAACGTCAAAAAAGTGCGTAACAGAGGGCTCAAGGCTTTTGGCGGAGCTGGACGTTACATCGGAGGAGGCACCGCCGTCTATGATGCAATTCATGAGTCACATACGCCTGCGATTGTATTACCAGGAATCCACGACGAATCAAACGTCGATTTTCGAATGAAGTTCTTTTCCCACGGAGCTTCACCAGAAAAGGTCGGACTAGCCTACTATGTCTCTAAGTATCACAAAGACCGAGACTTCATATTATGCGACGTAAGCTCCAATACTGTGTCTCTCGCAGTCGCGGAATCGCATATCTTAGGAGCAATTGATGCGGCAATATTTGCACCAGGAGTGACTCAGGGGCCCTTAGATCTTCAAGCAATACGGGACGTAGATAGTGGACTCATGACTGCCAACGAGGCTTTTTCTCGTGGCGGCCTCTTGAAACGCGGCCTTAGCCAGCATGATCTGATCGCAACGCTGGCGCTGTATGCAGCGATGGAGATCAACGCACTACAAGTCCTATTGCGAGACTATTCAGCACAGGGATCGATATTTTTGGCAGGGTCTGCAGCCGCTAAAGTGAAAGTGTTATTAGACGAGCACTTGGGCGCCTCTTCTGTCGTTCTTGACCCGTGGAGTGCGGCAACGGGATGCGCGGCTATCGCTAAAGATGTGTGGGGCGGCGCTCTCGATATTATGGGCATCCCGGTCGATTTCTAGTAGGATGGAAGTTGCACACGCCTCAATAGGGCAGCCACACTGCAAACCACCTATGATGACCAGACCCAACTTCGACTCACTAGATAGCCATTTTGAGCACAGAATCTACCAAACGAGCGTTTAGAATCAAATAATGGGTTCGAAAGAATTAAATCAGATTGAACGATTAATGATCAACAGCGGAGGCCATTAATGAAAGAGGTACGCATACACGGCAGGGGCGGGCAGGGCTCTGTTACCGCTGCCGAACTACTCGCTGTCGCAGCGTTCGAAGACGGAAAATACAGCCAGGCATTCCCCTTTTTTGGCGTTGAGCGGCGCGGCGCACCAGTTACTGCATTTACGCGCCTGAGTGATAAGAAAATTCGTCTGAGAAGTCAGATCTACGAACCTGATTACGTTATCGTTCAAGACGCAACGCTAATTTCGGCAGTTGATGTTGCTGCTGGCCTGAAGCCTGAAGGCATGGTGATTGTGAATTCCGAAAAATCGGCTGAAGAGACAGGACTCGACGCAGGAATAGAAGTGAGGACAATAGACGCCACGGGAATAGCCCTAGAAATCATAGGTCGACCTATCGTTAATACAACTCTGCTGGGCGCGTTTGCAGGTGCTACGGGCGAGATCAGTATCGAGTCGATCAAGAGATCCGTCCTAGCCCGATTCCCTGGGAAAGTCGGAGAACTCAATGTCCGAGCAGCAGAAAAGGCCTACCAGATTATGGCCGCAACTGAGCGAACGCCCCACGCAAAGCCAGGAGCTCGCGAGAAGAGGGA
>PMIN01000187.1 GCA_003158275.1 Methanobacteriota archaeon | reverse complement strand
GTCCACGATCGAATTGTTTGCGATGATTTTGAGTGCCGTAGCATCCCGAATTTTCTTGACCAACGCGGGCCCAGAATCCATCGTGTCGATATGAATCGCGTCAGCACCGGCCTTGTCTATGGCCTTTGCGAGCTCTATATCTCCAACAACGCCTGCGCGTACCTTCACCGACACGGGCACGTCTGTTTGTTTGATCTCCCGTATCCATTCGCTGAGCTTGTTGAGATCGCGCGTGAGACGCTGGCCGGCGCCAACAGCTTGCATTTCAGGCTGCCTGCAGTGGGCGTTTAGTTCGAGAATTGCCCCTTTTTGATGAATCAACTCGGCGATCGCGATCAGGGGCTCCAGCGTAGTTGACCGAACATTGATTCCGGCTTTCATGTCGATCGTGTTCATGACTCCGAGCTCGTTTTTGATAACAGGTGTCGGTTCGTCGTAAGCAAATTCACTTCGCCCCTTCTTGACGAGCTCTTTTGCCGCTTCGATGGTTGGCGCGTCAAGGTTGTATCCACCGAGAATTCCCAGTCCAACGCTCCGCGAGAGAGCAAACGAGCTGTTAGTTAGTCCAGCCATCGAAGCGAGAACCAAAGGATTGGGGATGCGGACATCGCCGATCGTCAGTTGAAAGATTTCTTGAGCCACGATGAAACCTCGTTACGTATCAAGACTCACTTGCTACCCTGAAAAGGGCAAGTCGTAATACGGACGCTCAATATTGTAATTTGCTGCTATTTAATTTTATTTTGCAGACGCCGACTCTACGGTTAACACATATCCTTAACTTTGGTGCGCAAGTATTCGCACGATCTCTGTCGCCAGCTTTTTGCTTTGCTCTATGCCGTACATAATCGTATCCGCGCGGAACAGTTCTATACCGTCCGGCAAATCGCTTTGAGAAATGTCGTCGCGATGATCAACGATTAAGGCATCCAAGAAGTCGCTGTAGAACTCCGCGACCCCTAAAGAGCTGATCGGAAGTCCACGCGATTCCATGAACTTTCCCGCAGGTCCGCTAATCGGCTCGCTGCGTATTATTGGACTAACAGCAATGACAAATCGGTCTTTAAGGATTTTTCGCATTCCGTTCACGTTAAGGATAGGCCCTATGCTTGATATCGGATTTGAGGGCCCAATCACGACGGAACGACATTCTTCGAGCGCTGTTTCTACTTCTTTGGTCATTTTGCCGGGCCGGCATCTCACCTGCGAAACGCTCGGGGCTTGTTGATATTTTACCAGAAAATCTTGGATATGCATCTCGCCTTTGTCCGTTACGATCGTTGTAGGCACGAAGTCGTCCGTCATCGGGAGGATCTTTGCAGCTAATTCCAACGAAGCGCATATCGTGTGCGTTGCATCAGTTAGCGTCGCCCCTCGTCGTAGAAGGTCGCTTCGGAAAATATGAATAGCTCTATCAAGCTCGCCTATGATGAGCGCTTCTTTTTGTCCTAAGCTTGCCAGTCTTTCGTGGGTACGGAAAGTATCGCCGTTGATACCCCACCACCGTTCACTGACAATTCCCGCCGTGGTGTAGATGACTGTGTCAAGGTCCGGGCAAACAAGATTGCCCGAGATCCAAATGTCATCTCCGGTATTGGCAATGACGGTCACTTGAGCGCCAGAACAATAGAGAAGCAGCCCGCCAAGCAGTTTAGGGCTACCGGTTCCGCCAGATAAGAGTAGCAACGTTCTTCCCCGACGTTCCAGTGAGCTTTTCTAGAATAAATGGGTATGTCACGCACAACTAGAACTGCGTTCGTCCGCGACTCGAATAAGCGCGCAAAGAATGGGGCCCCTTGTTGCACTGTGGGCTGGTTGGCAGCAAAATTCTTTCAATTGCTGGGCATCTTAATAGCGGCCTCAACAGTCGCGCCGCGCAGGCGCCAAACCCAAAAGCCTTAAGACTGTGAGCACGATAGAATTAGAGGCGTTGTGGCCGTAGCTACCTGACGGTCGCCTCGCTTAAGCCTTTGATTTGCCATAAACTGTGAACGGGAGTAGATATTTGTCTCATGGTCACGTTGTGTTGACTAGAAACGCGGGCTCAGCAGATTTGAGGGTCGACGCAACTCGCGTCGGAAAAGACTTACTCGTCACGTTGGTGGGGGGAAAAGCGCACGTGGGCGCCGTTGCGCTGGGCGGATTTCACAGGAGGTCTTATGCTTCAGTGTTAACTGTTCCCAATCACCGCGATGATATTATCGCCCAGGAAGCTGCTTTGCGAATTTCCAAGGAATTGCGGCAGAGCTGCGTCGTGGTTGTCGGGATTCATGTTCACGACGCATCTGAAGGGCAAGTCACAGAAATTGTTGATGCATCATTTTCGCTTGTTGATGAACTTATCGAGGCTCTCAAATGACGATAATAGTTGCCATTACCGGCGCGAGCGGAGTGCAGTACGGTGTTCGGTTGCTAGAGGTGCTGAATCAGCTCGGCGTTGACACGCAGCTCGTTGTGACCAAAAGTGGCCAGGAGCTTATAGGCATTGAGACTCAGTACAGCTTGAACTACGTCACGTCGTTAGTCAACCGCACGTACGACGAAATGGACCTCGCCGCGCCTATTGCAAGCGGTTCCCACATTAGCAACGGCATGGTAGTAATTCCGTGCAGCATGAAGACGCNNTATCGCAATTTGGAGCTGTCATAGTCCCCGCCAGTCCTGGGTTTTACACACGTCCGACTACGATCGAAGAGCTCATTGAAGTTCTGGTTGCCCGGGTGCTCGACCTGTTGCAGCTTGACCATTCGGTGTCGCGACGCTGGGGTGACTAAATGAGACGCTTCATTCAGCATCTAAAGGACTCAGGACAACTAGAAGTCGTAACTAAGCCCGTTTCGCCGATATTGCAAGCGCCGCGCCTAGCCCGNNATTCGTAAGCTTTTAAGCACTGCGGCAACAGGAAAAACGGTGGTACAAGACCTTGCGTGGGACTTAGAACGCACTCCTGATCTGAGTAAGTTACCTGTAATGAAGTTTTTCGATCGAGATGGCGGACCCTACATCACCGCAGGCGTCGTGGTAGCAAAATATGGNNTGTGGTCTCGAATTCAACTATGCAGCCGCCCTGAAGGGAAAGGCTCAGACCCTCATTGAATGTGAAAATGGGATCCCTGTCCCGCCAAGCGAAATAGTCTTGGAGGGACAAATAAGCCCAACAAGAACTACAAATGAAGGTCCTTTTGTGGATCTTACGGGTACTTATGACGTCGTTCGACCTGAACCAGTTATCGAAGTAACGAGAATGGTGTCGGTTAAAGACCCCATCTACCACTCCATATTGCCAGCCGGTGTCGAACACTCGCTTTTGATGGGTATTCCATATGAACCGCAGATCTACAACGCGTGCAAAAACGTAACAAAAGTGAAGAATGTAGTCTTGACTGCAGGAGGGCGTCACTATCTGCACGCTGTTATACAGATAGAGAAACAGACCGAGGGGGACGCAAAAAATGTGATCATGGCAGCGTTTGCGGCTCACACGAGTTTGAAACACGTTGTAGTGGTCGATGAGGACATTGATATCTACGACGCTGATGATATAGAATTTGCAATCGCCACGCGCGTCAAAGGCGATTTAGATGTTATGGTTATCCCAAACGTTCGCGGATCGTCCCTCGACCCGCGCAGTAGAAGCGACGGCACGACAACGAAGGTCGGCGTCGATGCCACCGCACCGCTGGTCGATCACTGGAAGTTTGAGAGGGTCCATTAACAAGCGTTTGTCCGGATTTCGCTCGGTGTTTCAAGACGCACCGCGCGAATGCACGAGCAAATGGCGCAGCTTATGAAAAACCTTATGATTCACAAAACTTAGTTCTACGTGTGCGAACCAGGCTCGCTCTTGAAGGCCACACTCCTGTTTTGGTGCCGCGTTTGGATCCAAACGCGTCGTACCCTCCATCATCGGCACCGGTCTTCTACAACCCACGAATGGAGTTAAGTCGAGACATAAACGTTGCTTGTATACAGGTTCTTGACAATAATCAACGCGACAACAGGGGGCTCACGTATCTAGATGCGCTCGCGGGTTGTGGCATACGGGGTTTCAGAGTTGCGAACGAGGCGCAGGTCGAGGTCACGGTCAACGATTATGACCTCGCAGCATATGAGTTGGTCAAGAGGAACGCGAAAAGATTGCAGCTGAACGTCCACGTGGAGCACCGTGATGCGAACGCTTTGATGTCTGAAGCGAGGTTCAACGTAATCGACCTCGATCCGTTCGGATCCCCAACCCCTTTTGTTGACGCAGCGTGCAGGTCAGCCAGCAAGATGCTTTGTGTGACTGCGACGGACACTGCCCCCCTAAGTGGCGCTCATTTTAATGCTGGCGTAAGGAGGTATTCTGCACTGCCTATGAACACGGAGTATCATGCTGAGACAGGGATAAGAATACTGATCGGCACAATCATTCGAGAGCTTGTCAAATACGACAAATCTGCCACTCCGGTCCTCGCGCACGCAACCGAGCATTACTATCGGGTTTATTTGCTTCTCGATCGCGGCGCCGAGCTCGCCAACGCGTGTGTCAGGTCGATGGGATTCATAGCCCACTGTTTTACTTGCGGACATCGCTGGGTGCTCCCGGGGCTATTTTCTATGCTGTGCCCTGATTGTGCGTTTTGCGGTGCAAAACTTGCTGTGGCTGGGCCTCTCTGGCTTGGGACTCTATGTGATCAAAAATTTTGCCAGCAAGTTCTTGAAAACATTGAGAATGGTGTTTTTGGGACCAAGAGGCGCGCCGCAAAAATCATAACACTGTGTCTAAATGAGCTTGACACGGTAACGTTTTTTGATTATCACAAGCTCCTGAGAGAACTCAAGTGTCCACCAGTTCCTATTGAAACGCTCGTAAGCGGACTGCGCACCGTCGGTTGTCGCGCATCGAGAACTCACTTTTCAGGCACGTCGATTAAGACGGACGCTGACGCAGCCACGTTGAAGGGGGTGCTGCTCGATTTGAGCTGCGAGAACGAGAAAGCCCGACTTAGTCATGGTTGAGGATGGAATCGTAACGGTCTGTTTGAAGACAACGGTGAGAATGCACGGGAGAACTGAAAAGTCTTTGTTGAGCATGAAGTATGCCAGCAGTCACATCCCCAAAGTCTTGCGAATGACTTGAGTAAAAACGAGTGAGCAAACGAGGTACCAAACAAGCCAAACAGGAAAAGTCCAAATGACGCCTTGAGTGTACGCCAGTGTTCCAAAATGGGGGAACGTCATCGTAGTTGGCACGCTTGTCGGCCATGAAGCTACGTTCGCCATCGTGTAACTTAGCCAGCCGAACAGTGGCAGCGAGATTATTAGTATGTATGGCATAGGTCTCATGGTCTGTGCTTGAACGTCCATGCTGAGCTCCATCACTTCGGCACGTTCCTTCTCGAGCTTTTTCAGTTTGCCCTGGTCTCCGGCCAGTTGGGCCTCGCGGTAGACCTTCTGAAATTCCCTCATCTTTGCTTGAGACTGTTTTACCTGGTCTTGATCGACGAAGCGGTTCAGCAGCAGAGAAGAGTAAGAGCCTGTGATAACCGACAGCAAAAGGATGGTGATGAAAAGGGGAACGTGCAGGGTGGTGATCAAACCCCCGAGGACATAGTTCATGGCTTGACCAACGGGATTTCGCAGAAAAGCATAGGCTACAGTCATCACCAAATAAACGAGCAAGAGCCTCGTCATCACGCTAGTCGTACTTTGTTGTGCCATTACTCGCAAACGTCAATGCGTCGTTCGGAAAAGAACCTTTTTTTGGTCTGTAGCTGCAAATACAACGAGTAGTTTCCGATACGTGAATAAATAGTTTTACGTTGACAATTTGTGGCTGGACCTGCAGCGGCTTTAGCACAGGTTGGCCAATCCTCAACCACTCAGCTTGGTCAAACGGTCTGCTCGGACATAACGCTTAGCTATTATGTATGTTTCGGCGCTCTGTTTTCGTGATGCTCGCGGGTTGAACGCCTTGACAAATCTAAAATACGCGCTCACGTCGCGTGTGAACGTGTCAAAGAGGTCCCCTTGGAAAACTTTTACCACGAAATTGCCGCCTGGTTTCAGCACATATTTGGCGATCTCTAACGCGCAGGCTGAAAGGTTGATTGATCGCGCGTGATCTAGGCTCCACGCGCCACTTAGATTCGGGGCAGCATCCGATATGACGACATCCACAGCATCAACGATCTCCTGTATTTTATTCACAATTTCTGGGGAAGTTAGGTCGCCTCGAATAGGCGTCACCCCCTCCAGCGGAGCGATCTGCTGCAGATCAACTGCTATGGCGGACGCTTCTAAATGGTGGATCACTTGGAGCCATCCGCCAGGGGCGGCGCCCAAATCGACGACCACATCTCCTCGTCGTATAACGTGGTACCGTTCTTGAATTTCCAGCAGTTTGAAAGAAGCTCGCGATCGATATCCTTCCGACTTCGCCCGCTGGTAGTAATAGTCCTTTCGCCGTTTCTCGAGGCTTTTCATTCTAGATGATAGCTGGCGCACCGAATAAAAAGCGTTATGGGTGGCCAGACGGCTTTTATATACTACTCTATCAATAGACAAGTGCATCGACAAGAAAGATGAAGAACTCAAGAAACGTCGCGGCCAGCACAGACCGATCCATGTGGATAGAGCTTGACGGGTGGCAGGCAAAGCTCCGATTTTCAGCGTGCCATTTCATACCGGATCACCCGAAGTGCGGGCGCTTGCACGGGCATACGTATGCAATGAGTGCGAAGATCGTCGGCGCGCAGATTCATGATTTTGTAATAGACTTTGAAGACATCAAAAAACATGTTGCAGAGATCTGTGAAGCTCTCGATCATAAGATTCTGCTCGCATCTCGAGATGCAGATGTCAAGATACGGAACAAGGGCGCTGGAGATATCGCGGTCACGGTTGGAAAGTGCGGGAAACGTTACTGCTTCCCGAGAGAAGACGTGGTTATGCTCCCCATCAGTTCTGCGAGCGCTGAAGATCTTTGTTCCTTCCTCCTCGATGAGCTTTGTAACAAGCTTGACCTCAGCACTATAACAGAAGTAAGCGTCCGTTTAGATGAGGGTTTGGGGCAAGGCGCAGGCAGCGTTCGGTACTTTCCCTCTCAAGACAAGCGACTCAGGGCCTAGTTGAACGCCGCTTTCCATTTTTTTGCTCTGCCGAGCGCAGATCTTTTGCGAGCCAATTCTGAACAGCAAAGATATAAAGTTATGAGCAGACATATACGGAGTTTAGACGGTTACAAGGGAGCGGATCATGTTTAAAGCTGATATTCTCGGAGAGACTCTAAAGGACGGCATCGAAGCGTTAACCATCATCGTTGATGAAGCGCGGGTACATTTAAGCAAAGATGGCCTGTACGCGAGAAATGCGGATCCTTCGTACGTGGCTATGGTGCAGTTTGAATTGTCGGCTAAAGCTTTTGAGAACTATGAAACTGACGACGAGGTTGTCACACTGGATCTCAAGAAAATGCAGGACATTCTTGAGCTGGCTAATCGTACAGATGTCATCCGAATGGCCGTTGACGAGAACCGAATGGCCTTGTCATTTGGCGATCTTAAGTACAGTATCGCACTCTTAAGTCCCTACTCGATAAAGAAGGAGCCTAAAGTGCCAAAGATTGAATCTGCAGCACACATCGTTATCACGGGAAAAGAGTTTAGGTGGGCGGTGAAAGCAGCGGGCAAAGTTAGCGACAATATCGCCTTTGGGTGCACTGACACTGACTTTTTCATGGAAGCTCTTGGTGACTCTGATACTATGCGTCTCGAGCTGTCAAAAGATCAGCTTATCGACGTCTCGCGCACAGATGGCAAAACAGATGAAGTAAGAGCACTTTTTAGTCTAGAATTCTTGCTTGAAATGTCCAAAGCAGTCGGAAAGGCTTCCGAAGTCTCCCTAGACATGGGCAAGAACATACCACTCAAGGTTGGATTTGAGTTTGCCGACGGCAACGGTTCTGTCTCGTATCTCTTGGCGCCGCGTATCGAACAAGAATAAAACTCAAACGCCGTCGCACTGGGCCGACGCGGGAAGCATGGACGAATATTTAGCTCTTTTTCCATATACGGCTGAAGCAGCACGTTACGTAGAAGCATCCGGAAGGACCTTTGACTCTCTCATGACCGCTGGGGAGTTCTCTGAGAGCGTCCTCAACAAAAGCGTTCGCCGAGTCGCACGAGCGATCGATAGCGACGTCAATTCAAAGCCAGTCGAGCGCGACGATTGTGAAATTGAGCTCTTCTCTTACGTCATGGGGAGGGCGTTGGTCTCGTGCATTCGTGCAGCGGTTCTGGTTCAGAGATTTGCAACTATGGAAGCCCACGACGCATTTAGCAAGTTGCGGAACGCCAGCGAACGACTTCAGGACGAGTACATTGCAAGGCTGCTGGAGGACTTTGGGATACCTGTATCGGTAGACAACAATATATTTGAGTTGCATTTCACGGACTTGATCAAGTATACGGGTAGATTAAGAGGGCCACAGTGGCGCCTCGTTAACTTATTGAACAGAGGCCACGTAACTCTTGCAAAAAATGAGATGATCCAAGTTTTGGCCGAGGCCGTGAGGCTCAAGGTGCTACGCGGGCTGCCACTAAAACTGAGCAGCAAAATGTGCGAAGAACTTGCGCCTTACACCTCGCCGCTGAAAAAAGCAATCTCTGTAGCCTCATCGCGCGCTGCCGATTCTGGTCCTGTGATTTTGGAAGCGTGCCCCCCATGCATGAAAGCGCTGCTTTCTCAAGTAAAAGCGGGACAGAACCTCTCACATCCAGCTCGATTCGCGTTGACCTCTTTTTTAGCGAACATAGGTATGAAAGCCGAGGAGATCGTGCGTATCTATGAAACATCTCCAGATTTCGACTACGAACTTACGCGTTATCAGGTCGATCACATAAAGGGAGCGTCAGGGAAAGATTACGTGCCTCCCGGATGTTCAACGATGGAGACCTACGGTAATTGCACGGAGACCATTGGCCTGTGCAAACGCATCTCTCATCCGCTCTCGTATTACCGAGCGCGACTTAAGCATCAGTAAGACAACCGATGACCCTAGAACCAAGAAGAGCAATGAATTGCGGCCGTTCATGAGTTACTGAAAAGAGAGGTGGCCGTACCCGGCAACGCCTCGCGGTCAGGTGCAAGCGCGTGAATTCGGAAACGAAAGCATTCCTCCAGAGGAAATTTGGCGATTACTATCGTAAGGCTTCAGTTGGACTTCCACCGCAGTTCAAGAAACGAGAATGGGCATTTGTTCTTTTTGACTCAAGTTATCCAAAGCTTGTAATGCGACGACACAAAGCTTTTAGCTCGCAAAAGGAAGTGCGCGCATATATGGGCGCAGTCGCACCGGCTCATGTGTACCATTCAACCGCGTGCTATGCGTATCCCAGCGCAACACGCATGCAAGACAAGAAGTGGGAAGGCGCGGACATAATCTTCGATCTCGATGCAGATAAGCTCTTGACGAAGTCTATGCCTTCGTATGCGGGCATCCTTCAAGAAGTAAAAGATGAAACCACTAAACTGTTGGATTTCCTGATGAATGATTTCGGTTTAGACGAGAGCGACTTCAGTATCGTGTTTTCGGGTGGTCGTGGTTACCACGTCCATCTACGGGAAAATAAACTAGCTACCTTGGGCAGTCACGAACGGCGAGAGGTTGTGAATTACTTGACAGGGACCGGTCTTGAGGCAGAATATCTACTGAAACGCTCGAGCACAACCGCGATGCCCGGGGACACCAGCTGTTGGGAGATTAGAATAAGGGCGTGGATTGACGAGTATTTCAAGCGGATTGGCGGACTTGATGCAAAAATTGCGATAAATGAGCTTGCACCCGTCAAGTCTATCGGCAAGCGGCGCGCCAAAGAAATTGTCGACGTGCTGTCGCAAGACGCATCCATCCAACCTTTGGTAGAGTCAAAGCTAATTCCGCTAAATGCATGGAAAAGCATCATAAGAGAAGCTATCTCGCATTTGAAGGTCCGCATCGATGTGCCGGTTACCGCGGACATAAAGAGACTGATTCGGCTGCCTACGTCATTGCACGGTGGCTCTGGCCTTCGGGTCACGCCTTTGACTCTCGATGGCTTCCGTCGCTTTACACCGCTCAATGACGCGGTCGTCTTCGGTGACAATTCGGTTTCGGTCAGCATTCTCGCGCCGGCTACGACTGAAATTATGGGTGAAACTATTAAGGTTGATCAAAGTACAACAGAGCTACCGGAGCACACGGCCGTTTATCTCATGGCGCGAGGGCTTGCCGAATATGAATCTCGACGACTTAAAAGTGATTAGAAACGAGGAACGCCGCTCGCGACGATTGACGCAATTAAAGAATAGCTTCTATTTCGAGTTCAAAGAATATATGGACTCACTCAAAACAAGCGATGATCCGCAAAAAAAAGACGAACTCGAGAATGCTCTGCAAGTCGCAGACGCAATTTATGATAAACGCGCTGCGAAAATAATCAAGTTGGCGGCGCTTGCGGCAAGAGGGCACAGGGAAGACGTATCGCTAGCTGACGCCGAAGCTGAAGTCTACGATTTGGTTTACAAGGTATTCACGCATTATCGGGACCGCGTACTCGGACAAATGGAATTCGAGGCCGCTGCTCCGTCAAGCGAGCCAGTGCTATCAAATGAAAACCGTCCGACCGCTGTTGCACTGCCGAAACAGGAATCAGATCGCGTTGAGCTTGACGTTACGAGTATCGAACAGCCTCTGAAGAAAGGAGCGGCACTTCAGTCCTTAATTGAGTCCAATGAAGAAGATGAGGACAGTGCAGACGAAAGCACTTTAATACGAGAACGCGGGAATATGAGATACCTCCGAGTGCGAGTGTTGGCAGATATTCCCACGTTCATAGGACTGGACGGCGAAAACTACAAGCTTGGGGAAGGCGACTCGGTTATGTTGCCTGAAGGGAATGCTCGGGCATTGTGCGATCGCCGTATGGGTATCATAGTCGGTGATAAACTTGAAGATGCCAAAGAAGATTAGGTCAATATGCCCGGTGTGTCGAAAGCACACAACTCACGAAGTTGAGAAGGTGCGAAAAGGGCGCGCATCATCTTTAACGTGGATCTCGCGTCAAAAAAAGCGGCGCAGCGGCATTGGTAATCTCGGCAAGTTTTCCAAGGTTCCGGGCGGAGACAAACCAACCAAGCGCATCAACGTTCGCTACCGCTGTACCGAATGTAACAAAGCGCACACAAGGAAAGGATTTAGAGTATCGAAGTTCGAGTTAGTGGAGGTGTAAGTGGTGAGCAAATTTCTGCGCGTAAGATGTGCGGATTGTGAGAATATCCAGATTGTCTTCGGCAGTGCGTCTTCGGTGGTAAACTGCATCGTCTGTGGGAGAACTCTTGTTGAGCCGCGCGGCGGGAGGGCAGAGATAAGGACCCAAATACTTGAGGTCTTATGAGAAAAGCTTGGCCAGAG
>PMIN01000055.1 GCA_003158275.1 Methanobacteriota archaeon | reverse complement strand
CGGATCGTTATAGATGGGCGAGAGCGTGCCTGAACCAGAGTAAGTCGCGTTCCCGAACCGGGGAAGCAGCGTCCCCATATACGTGTAAAGCACTCTGTCGGTGGAGTTGGTCGCCGCATTGTACCGCTGGTAAGCGTTACGCGGATTTAACATGGTGGCTTCGTTAAGGTCCCCGATCGAAATAGACGCCTCTACGCTGCGGCGCGGATAGCAGTCAGTAGCATAGCCCACAGCCTTCAAATAGACTTCTTTGTGGGCCACAAGATCTTCGATGACGTGCGCTCCGCCGTACTCGAGACCACGCGTCTCCGAAAGCTGGGTCGCACCAATGAACGCATCCACCGCGGCGACACCGGTGTACGCCTCGACATCGTTAAGCCACACTTGACTCATCTTGATAGGCGGATCTGAGTGACCGAAATTCATCCACACGCCGGACGAGCACATCGCGCCAAACGTTCCCGTGGTCACGACGTCGACCTCTCTTGCCGCGTTCTCTGACCCCAGCTCGCCCACGAGCGCAGTCATTTCGTCAGCTGTCACGACATGAACGCTTCCATCACGAATGCGCTCGTTGATCTCCTCTAAGCTTTTTGGCACCGCTCCTCCAAAATAGTCACTGCGCCGCGTGAACAGTGATCGTATAGCGATAGCTATTATTTATCCTTGTTGCACTCTGAAATACAGCTTTTTTTGGTGCGCTGTTGCTGATTGAAGCTCAGCGAACGGTTAGACCTGTGCGTGTTCACGCTTTGAAATAGAACAATCTTTATGCCCCTGGCGCGGTGTAGGAAAAGAGAATGATTTCTGTCGTGATTCCAGCACATAATGAGGCCGACGAGATCGGCAGATTGCTCGAGGAGTTCAGTGCCTTTGAAGGCCTGGAGCTCATCATCGCCGAAGACGCGTCCATTGACCACACGCATGACATCGTGCAAGAATTCGCGACGCACAACAGCAACGTCATACTCTCAAGCAGCCCAGTCTTGGCCGGCAAGGGTGCAGCGGTGCGACGCGGGCTTGCTTTGGCAACAGGAGAGCTGCTCGGGTTCGTCGACGGCGACGCATCGATTCATCCCAGCGACTTCATGCGCGTCGCAGCAACGATCGAGCAGGGGGCCGATCTCGCCGTCGGGTCGCGAAAGCTACGCGGGTCGATCATTGCCTGCCCGCAACCTCTCTCGAGACGGCTCTCAGGATCCATTTACCGCATGCTCGCCCGCCTACTGCTCGACACTACCATACGCGATTTTCAGTGCGGCTGCAAAGCGTTTCGGCGCGAGGTGTGGGAGGCCATCACTATCACCTGCGATGGATTTGCGTTTGACGCCGAGTTAATCGCAAAAGCGCACCGAGAGGGGTTCAACATCGTCGAAGTGCCCATAACGTGGAGCAATAAGGCGAGCAGCAAGGTCAGCCTTCCGCGCGATACGCTGGCGATGTTGAGGTGTCTGCTGAAAACGCGCGCCGAGGTACGGAGGTGAGCGCTTGAACAAGAAGTACCTCGCTGCGCTGGTCGCAATCACTATTGTGCTCGTCGTTTTTAGAGTCGGATACTCGCTGTCCGTGTGGGGCCATTCGATCGACCCCGATCCGTGGATGCTCATCGGCGATACCAACAAGTACGTTGTAACCGGGCATTATTCTCCATCTGCGACGCAGTCGATGTACTACGGCGCCTATTCAGTCGGCCTCGAAGCGCTGCTTGCGTCGCTCACAGTTTTTACCGGCATTAATCTCATCGTCCTCGCGCAGTACTTCCTGCAAATAGCGGCGCCTATCGTCATGGTTGTAGTTGCCTACCTGATAACGTCGCGTTCGGGCCGATTGACGAGCTGGGCGATCCCAGTGATGATTCTTCTCATCGGCATGTTCGAGGGCATCACGCACCAACAGTCGCGCATGATCGAAGAGAACGTGGGCTTCATCCTCTTTTGTGGCGCGCTGCTGTTCCTCTACCTGTACTACATCGGACGCACCTCGCGCGAGTATACGTTTTCGATGCTCACAGCGATACTGCTCGCGACCATCTTCACCCACCATCTGAGCTTTCTAGCCGTCGGGATACTCACTATGCCGTTCCTCGTATCCTCGGTCAAGTACGCGGCTCCTGTCTACATCGCTGCTATGTTTGTGCCCTGGTGGGGCTATTACCACGTGCTTAACGGCTACAACGGCGTGTATGTCGGTCTCTTCTTTTACACGGCGCTAGGTCTGGCAGCGCTTTACGCAGTCTCTGTGCTGTGCTACGCTGTTTTTTGGCGTAAAGAAGCGTCGCGTGCCGCCACCACGCAATTGCTAGCGCGTCTGCGGAACACGCTCGCAGGATTAACTGATTACCGACGATCTGCCGCAGCGTTGACGATTGTGCTTGGAGCTGGTGTGATTGTGTACGCTCTCGCAACGCGATTACAGTCAGGTTACCTGCCTTTCTTTCTGCCTTTGGCCCCCCTGGTTGTTTATGCCGGTGCTCATTCAGTATCCCCCCACAGCTATGAAGCGGATCAGGTGGATGTTGCCTATATACGCTACCTCTTTCTAAGTCTTATTTTGTTCGCGGCTGTGACAGCGCTCGGATTTTTTTTGCAGTTCTACACCGCAAGAATCACGCTTCCTGCTTACCTCAGCTCAATCGAAGCGCTTGGGTCTCTAGATCTTGGCAGCCGTCTGATCGTTTGGGTTGCTTTTATCTATGGCATAATCGCCACTGTAGGTTTGATCTTGGTATCACACGGGATGCAGATCAACAAAAGGTGGCTGGCTCCTTCAGTAGCTGCGATGCTCCTAATATTAGCAGCGGTGAATGCGACCGTTCTTGCGGTGAACTACGACACAACCTTCACCATAACTGCCCCGCCCGACGCCCGGGTCACCGCTGCCGCTCTCTGGACCGTTGGAAAAGACCCTGACAACGTCACGATGACCGACTATAGAGATGAGATTATCTACTGGTACTATACCGGCGCCTTGGTGATGCACCCTCCGGACAGTCCGCTGGAGAACTATACCGTGCTCAACTTCGTCTATCCCGGATACCTGCAGCAATGGAATGGCGCAGGTCACACCGGAATCAACTACTTGTTCCTCACAGCGACGCCGCCAAAGTACTACTACGAC
>PMIN01000134.1 GCA_003158275.1 Methanobacteriota archaeon | reverse complement strand
ATAACCGGAGACGAGCGAGACTCCTGACTCCAGTATGCCGTACGCAATCGCCTCATTGCCCAGAAGATACTTGCGGTTTCCGTGCTGCATGGCTTACCTGTGGTCGCGATCTATTGCTACTATTAGCTTTTTTTTGGGGCCCGCCTCGCACCGGTTCGGCCTGAGTCTCATCGAGTAGAATAGACTCGGCAGCAAACTAGCATTCTTCACGCTTTGCGGGGTGCATGTGGGCCAGGATGACGTCCTGTGCGTTCACACGCATGAGGTCATTGAAGTCGCGCGATTCGGGGTCATCGTCGATAAACACAACCTGATCGATACCCGCGTTCTTGATGAGCCGCCAGCACATTTTACACGGAGTGCCATTGACGTAAAGCGTAGCGCCGTTGATGGAGGCACCCCCTCTGGCCGCTTGTATAATCGCATTCGCCTCGGCGTGGACGCTCACACAGAGTTCGTACCGTTCACCTTTTGGAACGTTTAAGCGCTCCCGCTCACACCCGATGTTTAGACAATGCGGTTCGTTGCGTGCAGCCCCATTGTATCCGGTCGACAGTATGTGATCGCCAGTTGAAACGATAATGGCACCGTATTGGCGCCTCGTGCAGGTTGCGCGCAAAGAAACGGTCTTTGCGAGCGCCATATAGTACTCGTCTTTGGAGATTCGCTGGTTGCGACGTTCTGAGGTCTGTGAGGTTTTGCTCACCGCTGTCCCGTCTCCTGATCGCTTGGTTAGTAGCATCAGCACTGCCCGCTGTCAGTATAGCGTTCAGTCTATTTTAATACTTGGGGGGCTGCATGAAGCAACGGCGCCTAGTTAACGGCACTTAATGCATCCGCTCACGACCAGGTGCGTGGTGATACGGTGAAAGGTGAGAAGCAAGTAATGAAGATACTCGGGGCAGGCAACTACCTCATGGCGGACGACGGTGTGGGGGTCCACATTCTCGAGAGACTCGAGCAAATAGACCGAAGTGATATCGAGCTGGTGAACGCNNGACAAGGAATTGCCTCCTGCAAATCTGTTTATGATGTCGTTGCACGACCTCAACTTGGTCGATACGCTGCGCTTGGGCCAGCAGATTCAACCGGAGCTTATGCCGGACAATATCACCATCATTGGAATTGAGGTCGAACGGGTCGAAGGGATTTGCACGGACCTTTCACCTAGGGTCCAAGCTGCGATTGACCGGGTCATACAACTGGTTTTTGAAGAGATTGAACGATTTAAGAATTGACGTATTAGAGCGACCCAGTCAGGCAAAAATAATATATATGCACGTTTTCACAAGGGGAGTAGCGAGGTAAATCGTTATGGGAAAACCGATACTGATGGATTTTTACGCTGACTGGTGCGGACCGTGCAAGATGCAGGATCCGATACTCGAAAAGCTTGAAGAAAAGCTCAGAGACAAGATCGAATTCAAGAAGATTAATGTAGACGATAACCTGCAGCTTGCCAACAAGTACGGAATCCGCGTCGTGCCGACACTGATTCTAGAATGTAATGGAAAGATTATAGAGCACTATATTGGTGTAACGCGCCCTGAGATCCTTGAAGCGGACTTAAACAAAGCGGCTGAATCGTGCACTGAGTGAATTAAACGCGACCCGCCCTAACCTCCTTTTCTTGCCATCAACCAACGCTCGCGTCGATTCAAACTGACGTTTTTTCAAGCGCTCAATGAGCGCCGATCAAATTTCTCGCGAGCGGTATAGCACTAAAAGAGTCTTGCACCGAGAAAGAAAAGCGCCGTGATACGTCGATTTAGTAGCGGGGAGTGGATTTGAACCACTGGTCTACGGGTTATGAGCCCGTCGGGATCTCCTGACTACCCCACCCCGCTTCGGATTGTTTTAGGTGCTATTCATTTAAATAGGTGATGATGGAGCGGCTCTGCGCGAATGGATTAGTCAGAACACGCACGAGGACGGGGCGTTAGCCTGCGCATGTTTTCTCGCGGAAAAGGTATAACTCAAAGAGGGATGAATACCTACAGCGTTTAGGGCAAAAAATAGAGGGAGCAGTAAAACATGAAAAAAGCGAGGCTCATAATTGGAATTCGTAGGGGGCTTTACGACTCTGAGACGGAACTGTACTCAATCCCCACCTGTTTCGACAGCGAGCAATCGGCGCAAAGAGCCCTACAAAGCATCGCGGAGGAACTCTGCGGCCTCACCGATGTCAAGCTTGCGGTTGTACGTCAGCCTATGGTGAGCTTGCGGCCCGAGACATACGAGAGATATGACGAAGCAGGCGAATTCCCACGACTGTACGAAGCGAAAAAAGACGANNCGAAAAATAGTCGATAAGCACAGTCTGCAAGTCATCGACGAAGGGCCTGCAAAAGAAAAGACCCTTATCTTCATATCGTAACCCGCGAACGACGCAGGTTTCACGGAGTTGATCGTCAGATCAGGGCGCCTGGTTCAACTCCCAAAAGTTTATAGTGTGCGCTTTCGACCATAGCGATGCATGCGTGTCGCTATTATTTGCTCCGAAGTAGACGATGCCTCGAAAAACATCGCGCGACACCTATTACAACGCGTCCCGTGGACGCGAGGCTCTGAGGTCCCCGCCGAATGGACATACGGGAACTTTCAGCTCGTCATGGTCGAAGGCAAGCTGATTGACCAAGAAGCGCTAGACCAAAGCCTCAGTACTGATCTGCTCTTATTTGCATCTCGTCACCAAAGTCAGACACAGAAGGGTCCTGTATTCAGCGCTCACTTTACCGGAGACGTCAGTGGATCGACTCAAATGGGCTCGAACGGTGTCTTAGCGCGCGCGGCCCCTCGCGCGTTAAAACTCATAGTAGAAGCGCTCACGAACTTATCAAATGTCAAGGTCCTCGTAGAGGCAACCCACCACGGTCCTTCGGCCATCGAAACCCCCTCGCTATTTGTCGAAATCGGCAGCACGAAAACTGAGTGGAATAACGAAGCACTCGGCGACATCGTGGCACAAGCGCTGCTCGGACTGAGATCGCGATCTCTCGACATCCCTTGTCCAACGGCCGTTGGATTCGGGGGGCCGCACTATGCTGCACGACACGCCGACGTGCTTCTACGCAGCGACATTTGCTTCGGCCACATTTTTGCTGCCTATCAGCTCGAATGCCTAACTCGCGAAATCATTGGAGAGGCATTTGAGAAATCACAGGCGCAATTCGCCTATTTTGATCGAAAACATATGGGCGGCGACCGAACTAGAATCGAGTCGGCGGTGCACAGTCTGGGCTTTGAGGTGCTTAGGCTGGCTGACATCCAGGGACGCAGAAACCTTTCCTGGAAACCGTACCTGCAAATCAAGCGCGCCTTGAGGGCGCACGGCCTGCTTGCGGAAACGGAGACAATAAACGTGAGTGCTTCACTGCGAGACGCACTTAACTCGCAAACGCCACCTGAAGATCGCATCGAATTGACGCCTCTTGCGCTTAATCCGTCTATCGTGAAACGCGCGCAAGCCGTCGACGAGGAGGCTTTGCTGAAACAGTTTGAAATCGAAAAAATACTATACCTTGAGCGTAAAGATGGAACTATTTCTGCCATCTTGGTTCCGCCGGAGCGCGACGCACAAAAGATACAGGATGAGATGCTCAACGAGTGCGTTGAAATACTGAAAAAACGATACCAGATTGAGTACTCGCAGCAAAAATCAAAACTATATATATCCGAACGCAAATTTAACCCACGACTGGCACGATCGCTTGGCGTGACTGAAGGACCACTATACGCGCAGCTGGCACGCGGCGAGTCGATCACAATAGGCAGCAGGATAATTAAACCCGAGGATGTATTTACGAAGGTTAGAAAGGCATTTAATGTCGCTAGTGCCGACACAGGCGGTCGACAGTAACGCCTTTCACAAACCTTGAAGTGGAGGATATGACATGAAGTCCATAATTGAAGACGCGCTTGCACGGGGCACAAGCGACGTGAAAAACGAATCGCCGCAAGTATCTTATACCCCCGACCAAGAGCTCGAGGAAGTGCTCAAAACGCTCCAAACTAACATCATCGTGATCGGATGCGGCGGCGCAGGATCAAACACCATCTCACGGATGACGGAAGAGGGGATCGAAGGGGCCGAACTTATTGCGCTCAACACAGATGCGCAACACCTTAGGAGGACGACGGCGGACCGAAAAATCTTGATTGGAAAGGAGCGAACGCGCGGGCTCGGCGCTGGCTCATTGCCGCAGATAGGCGAAGAGGCAGCAATCGAAAGCCAAGAAGAACTCCGAGCAAGCGTTGCCGGAGCGGACATGGTGTTTATTACTGCTGGTTTAGGTGGAGGCACGGGAACCGGGGCCTCGCCGGTCGTCGCAGAGGCGGCACGCGATGCCGGGGCCCTCACTATAGCTATCGTGACCCTCCCATTCGGCGTGGAGGGCATGGTGCGCAGGGCCAACGCTGAAGCTGGACTTGAGCGGCTGCGTGACATGGCCGATACCGTCATCGTTGTGCCAAACGACCGACTGTTAGAAGTCGTTCCCCGACTGCCGCTGCAAGCCGCATTCAAAGTCTCGGACGAAGTGCTGATGCGGGCCGTCAAGGGCATTACCGAACTTATCACCAAACCAGGGCTCATCAACCTCGACTTCGCAGATGTCAGAACTGTCATGCAAAAAGGCGGCGTGGCAATGATTGGGCTTGGCGAGTCTGATGCTGAAGACAAAGCCGTGGATTCGGTTAAGAAAGCTCTGAGAAGTCCCCTTCTGGACGTTGACATCTCTGGCGCCACTGCCGCAATTGTCAACGTCATCGGGGGCACAGACATGACCGTGACTGAAGCAGAGGGCGTCGTGCAGGAAGTTTATGAGCGTATCGATCCCGACGCGCGAATTATTTGGGGCGCCCAGATCGACCCCGAGCTTGACCATATGGTACGAACGCTCCTTATCGTTACTGGCGTAAAGTCCCCTCAGATCTACGGGAAGAGCGAAGCGATTAAGGCAAAAACCGGAGCTCAACGATACGGCATAGATTTCGTAAAATAAAGGCTTACGTGGCACATCCTCCACAAAACATTTTATACTATTGAAACGCAAAGTGATATAACGCCGCCTCGGGCGCCACATATTTACTTTGCGCGTTTTTGCTGCACTATAGTTCGGTGAATGTACAATGGCTAAAAAGCAGGGGAGAACTCGTTCGTCAAAGCCTAAAAAACAACGAGAGGCCCCTAAAGAAGACAAAAAGCAAGCGAGCGCCTCGTCGAAGGCTTCTAAGCTACAAGAGGCCACTACAGCAGAGAGTCGTTTTTCTCGGAAGTCGATCGAGCGCAAGCTCGGTGAGTACCGGAGAATCTTGACGCTTACAAGAAGGCCAACGCGTGAGGAGTACTCGAATATTGCAAAAGTCGCCGCGATAGGAATTATCATAATCGGCGTGGGCGGGTTTCTGATATATCTGGCTATGGTACAAGCGCCGCAAAGCTTGGGTCTCACCAACAACACAACAGCAACGGCCACACCGAGTAACGTAGTGAACACCCCGGTGCCGGTGAGTAACGCAACGCAAAATAGTTCTATTACCTCGGCCGTGAATAAAACCGGGAACGCGACGACTTAATCAGTGACGCGTTAAAAAGTTGTCAGTGAGGGGAATCATGTCAAGTCAAGAGCAAAATGGGCTTGAATCTTCAGTTTACGCCATAAAAACCACGGCAAATCAAGAACGCGCCGTGGCCAACTTGCTTGCACTCGCTGCCAAAAAGGAGAACTATGACATCCGCGCGATACTTGTGCCAAAAGAGCTCAAGGGATACGTGCTCGTGGAGACCACCAAATTTGAAATAGTAGAACAGGCGATTCAAGGCATACCGCACGCCCGTGGCGTCGTGAAGGGAAGCACGAAATTCGCAGAGATCGAGCATTTCTTAACGCCAAAACCAGCCGTGGCCGGCATAGAAGACGGCGACATCATTGAGCTTATTGCAGGTCCATTCAAAGGAGAACGAGCCCGCGTCAAACGCATTGATGAGCGCCGCGAGGAGATTACAGTCGAACTCTTCGAGGCCATGGTGCCGATACCAATTACGGTGCGCGGCGATCANNCCCGGTCCTCCGATAGGGCCTGCCCTAGGACCCCTTGGGATCAACATTAAAGCAGTTGTTGACGACATCAATGCACAAACTGCGTCATATAACGGAATGCAGGTGCCTGTCAAGGTCATTGTCGACGACAAAAAGAACGTGACGCTCGAAGTAGGTATACCCCCTGCATCGGCGCTTGTTCTGATAGAGGCTGGAATAGAGAAAGGATCGTCAGGTGAGGGGACCGTGGGCAATATCACCGTCGCCCAAGCGATCAAGATAGCAAAAATGAAACGACAGAGCTCCCTTTCGTACGAGTTGAAAAACACGGTCAAAGAAGTTTTGGGCACCTGTGTGTCGATGGGCGTTACTGTCGACGAAAAACCAGCTAAAGATGTTCAGAAGGCGATAGACGCCGGAGAATACGCAGATCTTTTTACCGAGACGTAAATTCCGGCGAAAGATTGAAGTAAAGTTTACTCCATCTGATGATTGCACCGTAGGAGATCACCGCGGTGGTCGAAGATACTACGGAGGGAGTATGGTCAACGAAAACACCCTTAAAGCCGTCAATGAAGCGATTGAGTTAGCGCCTAAGAGAAAGTTCACAGAAAGCGTTGATTTGATTGTCAATCTGAAGAGCGTTGATTTAAGCCAGCCAAAAAACAGGATAACCGAATCCATCGTTCTGCCGAACGGGCGCGGGAAAGCAACGAAAATCGGGGTTTTTGCAAGAGGGGATCTCGCTATTAAGTCGCAAAGCGGCGGCGCTGACCTGATAATTTCTCCCGACGACATTGAAAAGATGAGCGGCGACAAGAAACTGATCCGATCAACGACGAGAGATATTGACTTTTTTATTGCAGAAGCGCCGTTAATGCCGTCTATAGGGAAGAGCTTCGGGCCAATTCTAGGCCCCAAAGGTAAGATGCCCGACCCTGTACCGTCAAGCGCCGATCCCGCCCCCCTCATCAATCGGCTGAGACGAACGGTTAAGGTGCGCTCAAANNTGATGTGAAATGGCGGCAATTGCAAACGTTCACCGACCGGTTTGGAAAGACGACGAGATCACCAACATTAAAGCCGAGGTCCAAGCGCACGAAGTCACGGCGATTGTTAGTATTCAGGGGATCCCTGCACGTCAATTTCAGAGCATCAGGGCCGAGCTTCGCGACGTCGCGAAAATACGGGTCACCAGAAATTCCCTGATCCACCGTGCGCTTGCGGAGGTTGGCGAGACGACGCTTCAATTGTTCGAAAACGTTGAGGGGCAAACCGCATTAATCTTCACCGATCTCAATCCGTTCAAGCTGTTTAAACTGCTCGAGAACAGCAGAACCCCGGCGCCGGCCAAAGCGGGTGATAGGGCGCCTAACGATATAATCATAAAGAAGGGACCCACGTCGTTTAGACCGGGGCCCATAGTCGGAGATCTTCAAAACGTTGGGATACCGGCAGCAATTGAAAAGGGTAAAATCGTAATACGCGAGACAAAAACGGTCGCTAAGGAGGGCGAAGCGATAAGCGCGCGGCTGGCCGAAGTACTCCAGCGATTTGAAATCTACCCGATGGAAGTCGGCTTATATCTTCGAGCGGCGTACGACGGCGACGTGCTCTACGTCCCCGAAAACCTCTACATCGATGAGCAGGCGTACTTTAGTCAATTCGTTTTGGCCGTGTCAAAGGCGCTGAATTTGTCAATTAACACAGCATACCCAACGTCCCTAACAGCCGCCACGCTGCTTCAAAAAGCCTCATTTGAAGCAATGAATCTCGGGGTCAATGCTGAGATCTTTGAGCCCGAGGTGCTGAAAGTTCTGCTCTCGAAGGCGCAAGCAGCAGCGCTAACGCTTGTTCACAAGCTTCCAAACGAAGCGCTAGATGATGCGCTCATCGCACTAAAGAACGCACAAGCGACGGCACCCGAATCGAATAAAGAAGAGGCAGCGCCGCAAAAGAAAGAGGAAACGTCAGAAGAGAAGGAGGAGGAGAACGAGGAGAAGGGATCCGAATCCGGTATGGAAGGTCTCGGAGCGTTATTTGGATAATTTTGAGACCGCAACACAGCAAAGGTGATAGCGAATGGAATACGTATATGCAGCACTAATTTTGAACGCGACAGGCAAAGAAGTTACTGAAGAGGGCGTTACGAGCGTCCTCAACGCAGCAGGCGCGACAGTCAACGAGGTGAGGGCAAAGGCACTCATCGCGGCGCTCGAAGGCATCGATATCGAGGAGGCTATATCCACAGCGGCATTTGCAGGAGCGCCCGCAGCAGCTGCACCGGTGGCCCCAGCGCCCGCCGAGAAGAAAGAAGAAGCAGAAGCAGAAGCAGAAGCAGAAGAGGAGAAGGAGAAGGAGAAAGAGGAGGAAGAAGAAACGGGCATGGAAGGACTAGGGGCCCTGTTTGGGTAGTCCTTTTTCCCCTTTGCGACGCCACCAGGAGTTGTGCTCGACTCGATTCATCGCGTTTTTGCACCTGCTCCTGAACTGAGGCGTTAGCGTTCTGGCCAGTGTGGCTCGCACTGCCGGAAGTACGCGAACGCAACAGAGTGTCACGGAGTACGACGAGCACGTAAAGCGGGTCATCGTAATCGTCCGTTTCAGATCTTAAAGTGATGGCAGCTTTCGCGTAAGGCTAGACAGTTCTGTGGTGCATTTCCGTGGGCATCATTGTTCCAATAGCCGAAGACATCTGCTTTTTTTGAGATCTCGCAGATTCGGCGCGCCCAGTAGTCTATTTCTCTCGGCGAGTAACTATCGAGTGCGAGCGTGCCACCTAATGTAAACGAAATCCGAAAAACATTCCACATTGCGGTCGAATTGTGCACCCAACATCATCAGCGTCAGCTTTCGGCAGTCGCGAAACCGTTGAAAAACCTCGTCGCCAAGCCACGAGTTGTGGCGAAACTCAAAGGAAAACGGTATTCAGGAAGAATGGAAAGGAACTCATCAAAACGTTCCAGATCCTTTCTAAACGTCGCTGAGAGCCCTATGAGACACGGACCAAGTTTATCCTCGAGCACTGAACAAGTCTTCAAAAAGTCGCGGAGAGGTCTACGCACGTCGTGTAGCTGTTTATATGCGTGATATGGCGGTTCATTTTTATGGAGAACTTGAAGTAGTCAGGCGTCGTGGGGTACCAGTTCCTCAACTGAGACTCCTTTGGAAACTGATAAAACGTCGAATTGACTTCAACAGAGTGAAAGAATCAGGCGTATTGCTCCAAGTAGTTGCGAGGCGCGTTATAAAAGACGCCTCGCCAATGATCGTAATGCCATCCGCTGCAGCCCAGATAGATCTTGTACGTTTCTTTACCCTCGCCTAGTACTCGGGAGTCACAGGACAACATGGGGTCTTATCGCACGGATAAAAGAATTGCTAAGGTTTAACTAATGAAGGGGCTATAGGAGTGCAAAGATGGGATTGAAAGACGCAGACGAAAAAATTATTACCGAAGCACTCGGTCGCCGGCCCAATGAAGTAGAAAGTGCAATATTCGAAAATCTGTGGTCAGAGCACTGCGCCTACCGGACAAGCAAGCCACTCCTGCAGACAATGCCCACAAGCGGCGACATCGTTATTGTAGGCCCCGGAGACGATGCTGCCATCATAAAGCTAAGCGATCACCTGACGCTTGCCATCGCGATGGAGAGCCACAATCATCCATCGTACGTTGATCCGTACGACGGGGCTGCAACCGGCGTCGGCGGCATCGTACGTGATGTCATTTCAATGGGGGCCAAGCCGATTGCTCTGATGGATTGCCTCTATTTTGGCAGCTTAGAGAATGAAAAAAACCGGTATCTATTCGAGCACGTTGTTCAAGGAATCGGCGATTACGGCAACTGCATAGGTGTGCCTGTGGTCAATGGTGAGGTCCTGTTTCATCCGAGTTACGATGGAAATCCGCTCGTCAACGTGGTCTGCATTGGACTAGGCCAGCATGATACGCTCGTTACCGGGCGCGTAAAAAAACCTGGCAGCAAAATTGTCCTCATGGGGTCTGCTACTGGCCGAGACGGTCTTGGCGGCGCATCCTTCGCCTCGAGAGATCTTAGTGAAGAATCTGAAGCGTCTGATAGGCCTTCCGTCCAGATCGGCGACCCGTACACTGAAAAACTCCTCATCGATGCAACGCTCGAAGCAGTCGCCACAGGCTATGTTTTCGCGTGTCGCGACTTAGGGGCCGCAGGGTTGTCAGGGGCCTCAGCCGAAATGTGTTCAACGTTTGGAGGGCGAATTATGCTCGATGCTGTTCCTTTGCGCGAAGCTGGGATGACACCGACGGAAATGATGGTCTCCGAGTCGCAGGAGCGAATGGTTCTCGAGGTCCCGCCGGAGCACGTTCAGGAAATACTAGCTATTGCCGGCAAGTATGACTTAAATAGCGCCGTAATCGGTGAGGTAATCGACGAACCTCGGTACGTCGTAGAGTTCCACGGAAAGGTAGTCGCCGACATACCGATTAAGTTACTCACCGAAGATGCGCCATTATGCACACCTGAACGCCCAAAGGCGCAGTCGAACCTTGAACAGTCGCTAGCTCCAGATCTACCACTCAAAGAGAGGGCCCTTCGCGTGCTTTCGTCTCCAAACGTCGCGACGAAAGAGTGGGTGTATCGACAGTACGACCACGAAGTGCAAACGCGGACTATCGTCAAGCCAGGCAACGGGGCGGCAGTTCTCTCCATCGACGCCCGGCGAGGCATAGCGCTGTCCTCAGGCTGCAATGCTACACAAGTAGCCAAGGATCAATTTCAAGGCGCAACAGCCACCGTTTTTGAAAATGCAATGAATTTGGCGGTGAAAGGGGCGAGGCCTATCGCATTTGTCAATTGCCTCAACTTCGGCAACCCCGAAAATGCGGACGTCTTTTCCCAGCTTGAACAAGCGGTGGGGGGACTCTCTCACGCTGCTCGCATCCTCGGCATACCAATCGTCGGCGGGAATGTTTCGCTCTACAACGAAAGCGAAGAGTTCCACACAGCGATTATCCCCACTCCGTCAATCGGAATGGTGGGAATTGTCGACGACATCTCCACCGTCCCACCAGCAGTTTTCCAAGAAAAGGGAGATATCACAATGATGATCGGCGAAACGTATGCGGAATACGGCGGGTCGGAGTATGCTGAAATCTTTGAGATCGGAGGTGCCGTCGCACAACCCCGCGAAACGATTAAAACGACTATCGACGCATTGGTGGAAGTTGTGGGGACGGGAAAGATCACAGCCGCCAGCGATATCTCCAGGGGAGGCCTTATAGCTGCGCTCGGAAAAATGTGCAAACACGTCGGCGCCGAAGTGGATTTATCTCACTGTTTGGACGATGAGAACGAATTGTTTTCGGAGAGCGCCGGCAGAGCGATTCTTACAGTAACCCCTAAAAGCCTCGACTCCGTTTCAGCCGCTCTCGAGGCTCATGACGTCGCGTTTGCCGCGATCGGAACCGTCGGCGGAGGAGCACTCTCGATCACAGTAGGTGACAGTCAACTGACGCTGTCATTAGAGGCCATCGAGAGAAGCCTTACCACCCTTAGCGAAAGCATGATCGCTTAGATGAGCGCGGCAGCGTCAAAGCACATGTTGAGCGTGAACCTTGTATACGGGACGTACGGCGAGAGCGGCATCCTCACCAGCATCAAGAACACGCAGAAGATGTTGAGACTACTCGAATCGGAAGGCGTCCGCTTCTACCAAAACTCAATAAGGATATGCGACGTCATGCACGCCCACACATTCGGGCCTATCGCTCTTTTGTTAGCGCTTTTACACAAGGCGCGTCACAAAGCAGTGATAATACACACCCATACGACGCCACAAGACGTCGCTAACAGTTACTTTGGCGCCAACTTCATCAGCGCCTGTCTAAAAGGATACCTGGGCTTCTTCTACAATCTTGCAGATGTTTGCATAGCGCCTTCCGCGTACACGAAAGAGGTCTTAAAAAGCACGCTCAACATCAAGCGGAGAATCGCGGTTCTCAGCAATGGGATTGATTTGAGCTTGTACGAGTGCGATGAAAAACGCGCTGCGAAGTTTAAAGCGGAGCATGCTTTGAATGACCGCCCATTGGTTCTCTCAATTGGTCTGGTTTTTGTGCGAAAAGGTATCAGTGACTTCGTAGACGCCGCCAAGAAGCTGCCGCGTTTCCGGTTCGTATGGGTGGGAAGAATCCTTGCGTGGCCATTCTTGCCCAAAGCGGCTAAAAATGTGCTCGAAGCGGCCCCCGAAAACGTGCTGTTCACGGGCCGAGTGAACAGCATTTGCGAGGCCCTGAGTGCGGCGGACGTGTTCGTTTTTCCCAGCTACGAAGAGAATCAAGGGATTGCCGCTCTTGAGGCAGCTGCTTGCGGTGTGCCCCTTATCTTGCGAGACCTGCCCGCGTACAGCGATTTTATCGACGGGCACAACTGCGTCAAATTCACGACAGCCAAAGAATTCAGGAGCGCGATCAACGAGGTTATCACAAATCAGGCGAGGGCAACAAGNNGAGTGCAGCGCCAAAAGGAAAGCTATATAGACCAAATACCTAGTACTAATCGTGTTAAAAAAGCAGAGGAATCCAAATTGCACGTAGGCGAAGCTTTGATCGGCACCGGTCCTGAACTGGCCCACATTGACCTCTTGGTTGGGGATAAGAATGGCCCAGTGGGGCAAGCATTTGCTAGCGGATTGACACATCTTTCTCAGGGGCATACCCCCCTTCTGGCTGTAATTAGACCTAATTTGCTCACAAAGCCTGCAACGCTCATCGTCCCCAAAGTGACGATACAAGACTTAGAACAAGCAGCGCGGGTCTTCGGCCCGGCTCAAGCAGCGGTTGCGAAAGCAGTCGCAGACGCCGTGGAAGATGGGGTCGTTGCAAAGGAAGTGTGTGAGCAGTGCGTACTAGTCATATCCGTATACGTTCACCCCGACGCAAGAGACTACGAGAAGATTTACCGCTACAACTACGGTGCTACGAAACTAGCGCTGAGAAGAGCGTTGAGCGACTTTCCATCTGTGGACAAGGTTCTGTATGAAAAAGACCGATCGCTCCACCCCGTTATGGGATTCAAAGTTACTCGGCTTTGGGATCCGCCGTACCTTCAAGTCGCATTCGACTTAACAGAGTTGAGTTCTGTGCTCACCGTTTTGGACCAGCTTCCGACAAGCGACCATATCATCCTTGAAGCGGGCACACCTCTTATCAAACGCTATGGATTGGGAGTCATTCGAGAGATGCGAAAGGCGCGGCCGAGCGCCTTCATCGTAGCCGACCTCAAAACTCTCGATACCGGAAACCTCGAAGCGCGTTTGGCTGCAGACGAGGCGGCTGACGCCGTTGTGGTCTCTGGACTAGCCTCCACGTCAACCATAGACAAAGCAATCGAAGAGGCAAATAAGACCGGGATCTACGTTATTGTTGACATGTTGAACGTTGATAAGCCGGAAAGCGTCCTAGCGGCGCTCAAAAATAAGCCAGATATCGTAGAACTCCACAGGGCAATCGACACCGAGGACTTAGCACACGGGTGGGGGAACATCTCTCACGTAAAGAAGTACACCAAGCTCGTTGCAGTGGCGGGAGGAATACGACAAGGTAATGTCGAGGAGGCGCTAAAGTCGGGCGCCAACATCCTGGTCGTAGGCCGCGCTATTACAGCTGCGCGAGATGTAGAAGGCGCTGCGCGAGTGTTTCTCGAAGGACTGAAACAGAGCGATATCGATCAGTACCGGGTAAAGACTGACTTCTAGGCTAAGCAACGCCACATTTGTCACGAAGCCCGGATCTGAACGTCAATTGGCCAGGTTCGGGTCTTTTCAGATCATTCAGACGTAAGAGCTGCTAAAATGTGCGCCCTCTAAGAATGCTGCTCGCCCAAGGTCTATTTACATGTAGCCCCGCGATAAACATGTTGACTCAAAGAACATAGAGGTGTGTGCATGAAACCGTTAATCGTGATTAATTTCAAGACATATGCCGAAAGCACCGGAGCGAATGCTGTCAGACTCGCAACTGCCGCGAGCAAAGTCGCAGAGGACTCAAGCGTTACTATGGTCGTCGTCCCACAAGCCGCAGACATCTTTCAAGTAGCCCGCGAAGTGGACATTCCGGTCTACGCGCAGCATATCGATGGAATTCAATTCGGGGGCTACACGGGACACATACTGCCTGAAGCGCTCGCGCAGGCCGGGGCCCGCGGTACACTCATAAACCACTCGGAGAGGCGCCTTGAGTTGGCCGAGATTGACGCTGCGAATCAGGCCGCGAAGAGGGCCAATTTGGCGACCATAATCTGTACCAACAACGTCTCGACGACAAAGGCGGCTGCTTCACTCTGTCCCGATTTCGTAGCGATTGAGCCTCCCGAATTGATTGGCTCGGGTATTCCTGTATCAAAAGCGAATCCCGAAGTGGTAACGGGAGCGGTTGCCGCTGCGATGGGCGTGAAAGTGCTGTGTGGTGCAGGTATCTCGAAAGGTGAAGACGTTAAGGCCGCAATCGAACTTGGAACGCAAGGCGTGCTTCTCGCTTCTGGCGTAACCAAAGCCGCCGATCCAGAGGCTGCTCTACGAGGTCTAGTTGCCTTTGTCTAATCAAGAACCGAAAAAGGCTGAGATCGATCTTTGGAAAAGCCTTATGAGGCCACCACGGAAGAGCTCCAAGGTGAAAACGTGGTCAGAAGCGGACCTAATTCTCCTATTTCGGAACACCCCGACTCCGATAATAGCGGACGCCATGGATGGGCGCAATGTGTTGAGTTGTCTTAAGCCCGTTTTGTCGCACGTAGCCATCGTAGGGCCTGCTGTTACCGTTAAAACGAATCCGACCGACTGGGGCACCGTAGTCAGTGCTATAGACGTGGCTTCCACAGGCGACGTGCTGTTCATTGACGGTTCCGGTTCCAATTTCGCGGTATGGGGCGGCCTAACGTCTCGAGCAGCGCAACGGCGTGGACTTGCCGGTACAACTGTATACGGAAGCTGTCGAGATATTGCGACCATAGATGCACTTCAGTATCCCGTGTGGGCAAAAGAGATAACTCCGCGCGCCGGAAGGCCGCTAAACAAAGGAGAGGTGAATGTTTCGCTCGTCGTTAATGGTTTTTCAATACGACCGCGTGATCTGGTGAAAGCCGATGCGCACGGAGTCGTCATAATCCCATCGACTGACAGTGCAGCCGTCGCAGACAGCGTCTTGCAGGTAATTCGCAGAGAGCGCCTAATAGAAACCGGACTAAAGAAGGGAAGAAGCTTTAGTGAACTGCTAGAGGATTTTTCGTCCTAATACGGCTTTATATAGCATTAGCTCCCAAAAAAAAGCAATGGCCGCGAATGAGCTTGCTGGCGTCTTCTTACACAAAATGCCCTCGTCACTGCTGCTCACGATCCGAACGTACGATCGAACTTACGTGTCCGTTCTGGCCAAGGAATGCAACTGCACGTACCCGCACGCCGTCAAAACGCTTGGGGGCATGGAGAAGCTTGGCTTGTTACGATCAGAGAAAGTCGGCAGGGTCAAATACGTGGAACTCACCGATCACGGCAGAATTGTCGCCGATTCACTCAATGATCTGGTGCTTAGCCTCGGCGTTAACGAAGCGCCGATGAAGAACGACGCGGGGCACATAAATCAAAAGATTAACAACGTAATCCGTAAAGTCGAAGCGATTCAAAAAGATCTTGATGCAGGAAACGATATTAGCCGAGATGAGGCTATTCACTTTAACAGGAGACTCGGGCCTTATTATCGCGAACTCAACTCGATCCGGCTTCTTCTGGAGACACAACCAAACAGCCCTCTTCGCACGAAAGTTGACGCGCTGGGAAGAACGCTTAACAAGGTAAAAAGGGAAATCGAGACGAAACGAATGCCGCAAGCGACCGCTACCTAACGGGATAAAAGTCTTTGACGCGTGTTGTGTCTTCTAGAAATGGAGTGGAAGCTTCATATAGAACCGTGTCTGTGCTTGCGACGATGGTGTGCTTTTCGTAAGGCTTGATGTGAATGGTGTCTCCCACTTCGAAGTACTCTCGACGATCGTCAAATTCAATATAGCCCGTGCCCCGCACGATGAGCATGGTCTCGTCCTTGTTTTTATGATAGTGATACGACGATTGGTAGCCTTCACGAATATATAGCTCTTTGAGCAAATAGAGCTCAGTAATTATCTGAACC
>PMIN01000153.1 GCA_003158275.1 Methanobacteriota archaeon | reverse complement strand
ATCGAACTCGATGTCCGGCCTCGCAACCGAACGATCATAGTCCAATTCATCGGCGACTAAACAAGCTTAAGTCGAAGACGAGCTGAGCGGCTCTTTCGATACCTTCGGCCACAATGTAGGCTTCTTCGAGGTTCGCTCCGACAGCAACTAGCCCGTGATTCTCCAAAAGAGCGCCTTTAAAACCTCTAATTCCACTCGATACGGCCTCCGCTAGTTCACTGGTGCCCGGTCGCGCGTACGGAATCAATGGTATGCGACCCAAAAGCTGTTTGCCTTCGACGTCAGGTGGTTGCAAGTCACCCCCCATACAGGATAGTGCCGTAGCGAATCGGGAATGAGCGTGTACAATTGCTTTAGCGTCTGTCACCTTGTAGATTGCGAGATGCGTCGGCATTTCGCTCGATGGCGATTTGCCCGCGAGATGGTCGCCGTTCATCGTCACCACGGATACATCTTCGGCTCGAACTCGATAGCTGGGAACCTTCGTTGGAGAGATGTAAACCACGTCATCGACCCTTGCACTTAGATTGCCGCTTAACGTCGACGTGAGGCCCCGCTTAAACAGCCACCCCATACATTTCGCGATTTCGTCTTTCAAGACTCATGCCCTCAATTCTCAGTGATTATTACAGAGCGTGAATCCGTTGTTAAGCTTATGCTTGCAGCACACTACACTAGTTGCGCTTACTGGACCAAATGACTAATTCTGAGCAGTTGCACCGCGAGCACTATAAGCGTCCCCAACGCCACCATCTTGACCACTGATATTGCATAGCTCTGCTTGGAAATGTACCCTGCATAAATTCCCAAGGCAACCAGACTTATCAAGCTCAACCCGACCGAAGCAGCAACCGAACCCACTGAAAAGATCCACGGTGCTAACGGGATTAAGCTTCCAATAAAGCTGGCCCCTCCTGATGATAAAGCGCCCTTTGCGATCTTTCGCCGGCTTTGAGCTTCGACGTAGGTGTTGTTCAGCTTCCGCAGAAGCGATTTCTCGGTCATAGCAAGCTTGCCGTGCTCAATTGTGCTCTCTGCAAGATAGGACCCCACGCCGTTGGTTAGCGCGAGGGCGATTGCCCCTCCAAAAGCGGCGCTGACGATAANNAACTCAGCAAAAGAGAAAAACCGACTGAAGTTCATCCACGATCGTGAAGCGTCTCTTCTTCTTCGACGATTTTCTTGCCAGCGATGATCTCGTCAACGCTGTGAACGACGCCCCCTAGGTTCTCAATAGTCTGCAGAACCAAGTCGAAGTTAACGTCGGTGCCCTCAACCGTGATTTTTACATTTTCAGTCTGTTGATCGACCTCGTAGAGGCTCAAATTGACTCCATCGACGTCTCTTATATCTCCGATCGCACTTGCAACCTCGACGTTAGTAGGTTCGTGAGGTTTCAATACGTCTAGGACTATTCGCTTGATCTGGGACATTTCTCCGCCGATCGCCGTAGTAGGTAATCAGACTTATTGTTTATAATGCTATTTGTGAGTTTAAATCAGCAAATGTAATGAGTCACGCCACTTAGAGATGTTGGGGGCCCTGCATTGCAGCGCTATAACGCGATCCTCGTGCANNTAATGTAAAAGCATTGCTCATAGAGCCGCATCGCTGCTGGCCTTTTGAACGTGGTTAGCAAGCGATTTGTTTCTATGTCTTTCACCTGTAGCAAGATGGCGGCCGCTGTCGCACGAATTGGTCGAAGCTTCGCTACTTTGTAGACGTTTCTTTTGCTAACGACGGAGCCGATGTATCGCTGACGCACGATAGTTCGGGCTTGCGAGAGAAGCGATGCCGCCGTTAAGCTCACCAAAAGCACCGTAAATACCGCGGTGAGCACAATAACATACAGCAAGCCGGGTATCAATTGAAACATCAGCAACGTTTGAAACTCCCTGACCGTCGTGCCTCAGCGTTGTTCGTCTCGAATATGCACGCGCACGTAGCGATTGCTTAAGATCTGAAGCTGTTGAAATTCCGTCCTGCAACCCGTAAAGCTAGAATTCTTACGGCAGATCTTCACTTCATTGCATGCGCCGTTGCGGTTAAACTTTTCTATTCCGTGACGCATTATAGCGTGTATGCTCGAATTGCGGCGTAATATAGCGCATTTGCTGCTCGGCACGTTTTTTGCGTTTTTGGTCGTTTCACTCCCGCACGGGCTAGTACTTATCTGCAACGCGGTGCTCATTGGCTGGTTGATCATCGCTTCCTTCCTCTATCAAAGGTACAACATTACTTTCTTGACCTGGCTGTTCACGCGCTTTGACAGGCCGAGCAGATTCACAGCAAAGGGAGCAATCACTTTTTTTGTCGGAACGTTCATCGCTGTCCTGCTCTTCGCACCGCTTTATGCCGCTCTTAGTATACTCGTGCTTTCTATAGGTGACAGCCTAGCGACGATTGCCGGCCACTACGTGGGCAAACACGCACTGTTCAAAAAGAAGACGTTTGAAGGTACCCTCACATTTTTTGTTTGCGCTTTTGCAATACTGATTTTTTTTGTTGCACCAACAAAAGCATTACTAGTTGCACTAATCGCATCCGCTACGGAACTGATTACGCCGCCCAATCTGGATGATAACATCACCATCCCGTTTATAACTGGGTTGCTTCTCAGTTTGTAAAGCGCTTCCGCGAAGCACGCAAGCTGGACAACTGAGCAGGAAGACAGCAACCAGTTTCGCCTTCAAAGCTTTGGCAGACGAAAAGCTTAAAGTGGAGTGTTAAGCCACACAGAAAGGTTCGTTTATTAAAAGTCTTGCCCGTTTTCAGCGGTGCGCATCGCAAACTGTTCCGGGAATATTTTCTTAAGCGCCCCTAGTACACGAAACATTTTGGGATCTAGCGTGTCCTCTGGATTATCTAGAAAAAGGCCTAGTGTGACTGTATATGCGATATCGCTTATCAAGTTCTCCGGGATATTCAAAGCACCCTGCTTCGAAAGGTCCGAGAGGATACAAGAGATGTCAAAAGCACAGTCCATTATATAGTCAGCACCGACCCTGTTGACACGTTTGGCGACGTTATCCATTTCCGCACCTAGAATAGCCTTTGGATCGTCTATCGCAGGGATGCCAAGACTCCTGTAAACGAGGTCACCCTGGTCCTGGACCAAAAGATACAGATGCTCGCAATACGTACCTGTGTCTGGGTGATTGGTGCAATCCTCGTCGCAGAGAACCTGACAGTGAGGGAGCATGCCTCGTGCCCGATATGCATCCATTCGATACTTGTCACACATGAACATTGCTATCGTGATTTATGTAATTCCTAATATAAATTTCAGCCTGGATAGTTGGCCAGCTACCCCGTGATAGATTCACTTCAGTTGTGGGCACCACATGCTTCACCGGACTCGGGATTATCTTCTCCTGTTTTGTACAGATGAGGACACGACTAACGCGCTGCCAGTGCGATAACCTTCCCGACGCTGTTCCTAGCCGGCAACGTTTATTCCTCGTAAAACAATGCCAGACTACCTGCAGACCGTGGCCAAACTGCTTCCGCTACGTACTTGAACTACGGTCTATGAGACGCGATGATCCTAGCAGAGACCCTAAGCGCTTTGTACAACATGTCAATAGTACTGGTCGCAGGCGTAATATTCTTTATAACCGGCCAGCTTATCACCGATTGGCGAGAGTCGAGTGTTGTTGAGAGCCAGCATGCCTGTAGCGAGGCACAGACCCCTAAAAAGCTTAAAAAAGAAAGACGCAGAGCGTCTTACGCCCTGCATAGTACACCGTCCGTTTTCCTCCAGGCCGCACCCCCTTGATAGGCCTTCACGGCGCACTGCTTGCCATCTAGTCGTTTTTTCGTCGGTCTAGTAAATAAAGCCGAAGAGGCTTCTTGACTTATGCCGCCTCCGGTTTAACGACCAGATTGCTCACCGCGTACGAATCCTGGACCGGGTAGTTCTTCATCGTGACGCTGTAGAACCTCAGGAACTTCTTGTCGATGTCGTGCATCACCACGGGGTCCGTCGTGCCGTTAGTGGCG
>PMIN01000228.1:6729-10587 GCA_003158275.1 Methanobacteriota archaeon | reverse complement strand
GATGGGCTCGTATTCGTCGTGCAGCCGGCCGCCGTCACTGCCAGTGTTATCAGCGCTGCGATCGCGAGCGCCGTAATTAGATTGCGATTATCCATGGTATCAGCTCTCGCATATATGGAAAGCTTCTAGACAATAAAGGTTTGCATCTTCACCCAGAGCTGATTCGACCCGCGTCATCCAAGAGCAACCGATGAACTGTTTGGTTTCATGTCAGCGCTTCGATGCAGGAACAATTCGCGGCTGTTCGTTCAACTTAGCCCCCAATAAGTCTTTATTCGAAAAAGAACTTCAATGATGATGAGCAATCGCAAATCGTTGCACTTTGCGATGTTTCATGGTTTTGGAAGCTGCGCCTGTGATACCCCACTTCGCAGCCTACCACCTAGGTGGAAGCATGGCGAACGCGACAATCAAATATTCAAAGAGGCTAGACGTGCTGCCGCCCTACCTTTTCGCCCAAATCGATACGTTGAAGGCAGAAAAGGAGGCACAGGGAATCGACGTCATTGATCTTGGAGTAGGAGACCCAGATCAGCCAACGCCGCCTCACATCATAGATTCGCTCGTGCGCGCCGCGCACAACAATGCGAACCATCGCTATCCATCCTCTGAAGGCATGCTATCATTTAGAGAGGCCGTGAGCGAGTGGTACGCGAAGAAAGGTATCCCTATTGATCCAGTGCGTGAGGCCTCCGCACTGATCGGATCGAAGGAAGGCATAGCGCATCTTCCCTTAGCCTTTATCAACCGAGGGGATAAAGTACTTGTTCCCGATCCTGCGTATCCCGTTTACAGGATTGCAACTATCCTGGCTGATGGCCAGCCGATAAGCATGCCACTAACTGCTGACAACGGGTTCTTGCCTGATATTGACAAGGCGGTGACCGATGCCAAGCTGCTCTTCATCAATTATCCAAACAATCCGACAGCCGCGGTCGCTGACAGTGACTTTTTTAGAGCCATCGTCGATTACGCCTCTGACAACGATATTATCGTCTGCCACGATGCAGCGTATTTAGAGCTGACTTACGACGGCTACGTAGCTCCGTCGTTTCTCTCCGCACCTGGGGCAATGGACGTTGGAATCGAAATCGGCAGCCTCTCCAAAACGTACAATATGACCGGCTGGCGAATCGGGTTTGCAGTAGGAAACGCCGACGTGATAGCCGGCCTCAGAAAGGTCAAATCGAACCTAGACTCAGGCGCATTCCAGGCGGTACAGGAAGCGGGGATCGCTGCTATGACGGGGCCACAGGACACGGTTGAAGTGCTCAAAAAACTCTATTTAGAGCGCAGAGACGCACTGGTCGATGGCCTAAGGAACATTGGATGGTCCGTGGACAAGCCGAAGGCTACGTTTTATGTTTGGGTTCCNNGCAGTGACGCGGCTCCAGGATGTCATGTAATGGATTTCGGTACGCGCGAACATCTCGGCGAGAAGAACGGCCACCTCATCATTGGGGGCGCCGATGCCGTTGAGCTCGCGCGAAAGCACGGCACGCCGCTCTATGTCACTGATGAGACGCGCATTCGAAGCAACTACAGGCGCTTCGCTGCTGCATTCCCTAATGCGGATGTATACTACGCCGCAAAGGCGAATGGTCACATAGCGATCCTGCGCATACTCGCGCAAGAAGGTGCCGGCGCCGACGTATTCTCTGATGGTGAGCTGTATGCTGCTCTCCTCGCCGGGATCAGACCCGACCGCATCCTCTTCAATGGAAATGCAAAAACCGACGCCGAACTTGCAATGGCGTGTGAAACCGGCGTGAGGGTGTCCGTTGATTCACCTGATGAGCTCCGAGCGCTCGCGCGAATTGCGTCTGATGCAGACAGAGAGGTCGAAATCGCATTCAGGGTCAATCCTGACGTATCCCCTGCGACTCACCCCAAGATCGCAACGGGCCTGGCACAATCGAAATTTGGAATCCCCCCCACTCAGATGCTTGCGTGCTACGCCGAAGCGCTTTCACTTGAAGGTGTCCGGCCTGTTGGCATTCATTGCCACATCGGTTCACAGATACTTGAGCTTAGCCCCTTTGCAGAGATGATGACGCGGATGATGGATATCGTTGAAACACTCAAAAACGACCTTGAGCTCGAACTCGATTTCGTTGACATCGGCAGCGGACTGGGCATACCGTACGCCGGAACAGCGCCAACCCCAATCGACCTCGCGAATGTGATTCTGCCGATCTTCACCGAACGAGCACACGCTCTGGGGATCTGCCCGAAGCTCGTGCTTGAACCGGGAAGATACGTCGTTGGGGACGGCGCAATTCTGCTCTGTGCGGTAAGCACCGTCAAGGAGGCGCATAGCACTTTCGTCGGCGTTGACGCCGGGTTTAACCTTCTGCTCCGCCCGACCTTGTATGAGTCGTACCACGAGGTGATCGTCGCGAATAAGCTCGATAAAACACCCGATCACGTGTACACGGTCGTCGGCCCGATATGCGAAAGCGGTGACATACTGGCAAGAGACAGACGTCTTCCACGCGTTGAAAAAGATGACCTAATCGCTATACTCGACACAGGCGCGTACGGGTTTGCGATGAGCTCTCAGTACAACGGACGCGCACGCGCGAGTGAAGTGCTCGTCAGCGCAGGTGAGGCAGAAATCATTCGAAGGCGCGAAACCTACGAGGATCTCTTGATCGGGCAGCGTATCCCACCGCGCCTGCTATAAGGTTTCACTATGAGGGCATTAGAGTTCGTCAAGATGCACGGTAATGGGAACGATTTCATCATCATTGACGAGACTGAGAAAGTGGCCATCAAAAACAAATCGAGTTTTGCCATAAAGGCGTGTGATCGTCGGTTTGGCATAGGCGCCGATGGGGTTCTTTTTGTGTCACGGCCTGCGGGGGTCGATCTGGGCATGCGATTGCTTCAGCCTGACGGTTCTGAGGCGGAGATGTGTGGAAACGGCATTCGTTGTCTTGTCATGTACGCCGTCGATGCCGGGTATGTGAAGCGCGGCCGCATGACGGTGAAGACAAAGGCGGGGGTTCGCGAGATCACCGCTAAGAGAAGCTCGGTAGTTGTCGATATGGGCAAGCCTCGGTTTGCCCGCCCAGCGATACCAGCGCTCGGGACCGGCGATCAGTTCATCGAAAATATGCACGGAGTGGTGGTTTCTGCGGTCAACACCGGTGTTCCTCACGCGGTGATCTTTGACGATCAAGTTGACGATGATGTGCACGACTTAGCAGTAAAGATTCGGTTTGATCCAGTGTTCCCTTTAGGAGCCAACGTCGATTTTGTGAAAGTCGATGGGAATACGCTTGCTGTTCGTACGTACGAGCGCGGCGTGGAACGTGAGACTCTCAGCTGCGGCACCGGTGCTGTCGCAGCCGCAGCTGTCGCGAACCAGATGGGCCTCATAGGCACTCGGGTCACTGTCAAAACGTTAGGTGGTCCTTTGAAAGTTACGTTGAGGAAAGACCGCGCCCTGATGGAGGGGCCGGCGGAAACGGTCTACAAGGGCATCTATTTCCTAAAAAAAGGTTAAGCGTCGGAGAGTCCCTGACCCGTAATCTTAAAATACGCGCTTGTCTCGAGCGGCAGTATGGGGTGCTTCTTCAATATCGCGCATCGCCGTTCCGAGTGAGTTTTTGTGAATTGTAAAACGATGGCGGAGAGGTTATCAAGCAGATACCCCGCAACAGGCAGCACCTCCCTAGTGTCGATGTCGACATAAACTTGGTTGGTTAACATAACGGCCAGGTCGTACTTTTTGGCTAAACCGAGCAGCAAAAGAACTTGATTGGCGATGGCGTGTCGCGACCAAGTCTCCGTGTTTTTTGCCTGTTCGAGCCGATAGTAAGCGGTGGCTGTATCGAAAATGATAAGCCCTAT
>PMIN01000228.1:0-6690 GCA_003158275.1 Methanobacteriota archaeon | reverse complement strand
CGTCTTATGACGTTCGTAGCTAGCTGTATGCATAGGCTGGTCTTCCCACTTCCCGGCTCTCCATAGATGTGCGACACGACTCCTGTTGGAAAGCCGCCGCCGACGAGGGCATCGATGCTGTGGCAGGTACTTGGATAAAGGGTCAATGTTCACTTCCTCAGAGCAAATTTAACCTCAAAAACAACGCAAAGCCGTTCGCTATGGCATTATGGAGAGTTAGAGTTATAAACTTTCGTTCCAGAATTAGAGCAGGAGGGGCAAAGATCTACATAGCCCTAGCAACGACGGACTTCGCACTTTACCAGGACATCACAAGAGAGCTTCGCGAAAAGAGGCTCAAATTTGTAACTGTAGCGCCAAGCGAAGCTATAGGACGCGAAGTTGGCGTGGTAATCACTTCTGACCAGGAGGCGAGCGCGATCTCTTTTCCGAATGTCGTTATTGCGTCTGATCCCGAGATAGCGGTCAGCGAAGCGATACGACGTCTCAGAAATACAGGCGTACCTGAAAGCGCCGTCATAGGGATCGATCCAGGAGATGAACCCGGAATTGCCGTCGTCGCGAATGGTATTGTTGAGGCTGTTTACCGTGTCCCCTTAAGACAGGCTTCGAAGATTGTAGAGCGGATTCAGCAGACATATCCTAAGATCCTGGTAAGAATTGGAAACGGAGCGCGCCTGACGAGCACGCATTTAGCAAATGCCTTAATTTCGCGCGGCGTCGCCGTTGAGTTCGTCGATGAAAGCGGAACCTCGCCATACCTGGGAAAGGGCACGGCAGGAATCGCGATCTCAGATGTCGTTGCCGCAATCAACATCGCATACACGCATGGCACCCCCGCGGGACATCAAGACGTGCTCCCTTCGAAGGGTGAAATCCGGTGGATTCAAGAGAGGACCAGAGAGCTCTCTGAAGGTCGAACAACAATTTCGCGAAAGCTTGCCCAAAGGGCAGCGAAAGGCGAAATAACGATAAATCAAGCTCTCGCGGAACACGCGGGAGCAAGCGACGATCAAACGCACTAGCCGCCGACTCGGTTCCAGGCCTCCTGTTCAGCCATCCTCATAACACGCTTAACAGGGATATTTAGCCTCCTTGCAAGCGCAGTTGCCTCGTCAAATTCGGCGGCAACGTTGAGCACAGTCCCGTGTTGGTCTGTCGCAACTTTTACGTTAATCGTGTAAGATTCATTGCCGATGCGCAACGTTACTGTTTCAAAACGCCTCAGTGTTTTGATTCTATGATGTGTAGGCGTGATTCGCACTCCTAAGCTGCCAGTTTCTTCAATGATCTTCTTTGCAAGTCGGTGCGATTCAGCGGGCCGGGCGATCACCTGGATAATGTGTCCAGTTCAGCTTTTTTTCCCCGTCGTGGGTATGATTGCCACGTCGAGCGCGCCAATTTCGAGGAGTCCCTCTATGAGACTTCCGAGCACCTCCCCTGTGACGTCGTCCACGTTGGTTTCGAGCACCTGGACATCATCAAGTAGCAGATCTTCATTGACCTGGCCGAGCGTGGCACGCAGGACGTTTGCGTGGGGGTAATCTCGAGATCCAGCACCGTACCCCACGTGCTCGAGGGTCATTTGCGGCAAGAANNCAGGAGCGGGTACGGGCAGATGTCCGTGATCAGTCTCTACAGACCCCCCGCCGACGCATATAGGGGTCGTGAATACGGAGTCAACCTTGAGTTGTGAAATAGCAGTGCAGGCGCCGATCACATCTGCAACGGCATCTTGAGCGCCCACTTGGTGGAATATGAGTTCATCTTTGCGAACTCCGTGCACAGCTACTTCTGCCTCTGCTAGGATCGCAAATATCGCGCTCGCATCGGCGAGTATCGTTGAACTGATTCCGCACGACTGAATCGCGTCGATGAGTTCCAGGTACGTGCGTGACCCGTCGTGCGCGATCACGTTGACGCGCGTTGCCCGTATCCCCGACTTTTGCACCTCGCAGATCTGCACTTCGACGCTGGCGGCAGCTTCCATATTCTCTCGAACGGCGGACGCGTCTGCGCCAAGATCGATGAGGCATCCGATCAGCATATCTCCCGAAGCGCCGGAAAAAGGCTCAAATGCAAGTATCGTCATGTGTATGCAGCTAGGGCTCTTTTAGCCACCCTTATATATCACCGTGTTATCATATAAGCTTAGGTTCTGATCGCGTGGCGCAAGAGGTCCAGCTAAAGGTCGCCAAAGCCTATCCGAACGATTCGGGAAGGGGTATCGCTCGACTCGACCCAGACACACTTCTCAAGCTTCAGCTATCCCCTGGAGAAATCATAGAAATCATTGGCAAGACCAGTACCGCTGCCAAAGTCTGGCGGGCCGATCGTCAGGATTGGCACGAGGGCATCATACGGATAGATGGCTTTATTCGTCAAAATGCAGGCGTCGGGATGGGGGAGCGCGTTCTTGTGCGCAAGCCAAAGGTGAACGAAGCGCAGAAAGTTGTGCTTGCCCCTCCCGAAGGGACCGTTGCCCAACCGCTTGCCGAGATGACGGATAGCGTCCACCGTCAGCTGCTCAAGCGCCCAATGGTTCAGGGGGACGTCGTGCCCATTATGAGTGTCGCGTCACACCCACTCTTGCGGGTGCCGGGTCAAGCCGTGCCGCTTGTCGTCGTCAATACGAGTCCGCTCGGCGTGGTATTCATCACTGAGCGGACCCAGCTAGATTTAAGGGACAAGCCTGTCAAGGGGTTTGAATCGGTGCGTGCTACGGGCATCTCGTACGAAGATATCGGAGGCCTGAGAGACGAGATACAGCGCATACGAGAGATGATCGAACTTCCTATGAAGCATCCCGAAGTCTTCCACGCCCTTGGCATAACGCCACCGAGCGGCGTGCTGCTTCACGGGCCCCCTGGTACTGGCAAGACGCTCATTGCAAAAGCCGTTGCGAATGAATCGGGCGCATCGTTCTATTCTATAGCGGGACCTGAGATTATGAGCAAGTACTACGGGGAGAGCGAGCAAAGACTACGTGAAATCTTCGAGGAAGCCCGCGATCGCACTCCCTCGATTGTATTTATCGATGAGCTTGATTCAATCGCGCCGAAGCGCGAAGACGTAACCGGAGAAGTTGAGCGACGCGTTGTCGCGCAGCTGCTTACTATAATGGATGGGCTTGAAGAGCGGGGTGAAATAATAATAGTCGGAGCTACAAACAGGATTGAAGCGATTGATCCTGCTTTGAGGCGTCCCGGGCGGTTCGATAGGGAGATTGAAATATCGGTGCCGGATTATGGCGGCAGAAAGGAAATCCTGCAAATTCATACTCGGGACATGCCACTCGCCAGCGACGTCAAGCTCGAAGCGCTAGCGAGCATCACCCACGGCTTTGTCGGAGCAGATCTCCTCTCGCTCACGAAAGAGGCGGCAATGCGGGCCTTGAGGAGATACATGCCAGATATCGACCTCGACAAAGAGATTCCGGCAGAGACCCTCACTAAAATAAAAATCACTGAGGAGGATTTCAGCGAAGCATTTCGAGAAATACAGCCAAGTGCTCTCCGCGAGATTCTCATCGAAATTCCTGATACTACCTGGAACGACGTAGGCGGGCTTGAGGAAGCTCGCCAGGAACTGATCGAAGCGATAGAATGGCCTCTGAAAGAGGCCCGATCATTTAGAAGAATGGGCATTAAGCCGCCCCGAGGAATCTTGCTCTTCGGACCGCCAGGAACTGGCAAGACCCTCATCGTCAGAGCGGTAGCTAATGAAACGGAAGCGAACTTCATTAGCGTGCGGGGCCCTGAGCTTATGAGTAAATGGGTTGGCGAATCAGAGCGCGCAGTGAGGAGCGTTTTTAAGAAGGCGCGACAAGTTGCGCCTGTTGTTGTTTTTCTCGACGAGCTCGATGCGCTCGCCCCCGTGCGAGGCATAGAAGACACGTCGCGGGTCTCGGAACGAGTCGTGAACACTCTGCTGACGGAGCTTGACGGCTTACAAGATCTCAAGGACATTGTCGTGATCGCCGCTACGAATCGGCCTGACATAGTGGATCCGGCGCTCTTACGCTCAGGACGATTCGACCGAATGATATTGCTTGGTGCGCCTCAGAAGAGTGCGAGAGTATCAATCTTGAATATCCACACGCGAACAATGCCTCTCTCCGATGACGTGGACATTGAAGAGCTTGCGGATCTTACTGAGTGGTATGTGGGCAGCGACTTAGAAACTCTCTGCAAAGAAGCGGCAATGCTCGCGCTTCGAGAAGCGATGGACATAAGCGCCATTGAAATGCGGCACTTCAGAGAGGCGCTCAAAAAAGTACGGCCAGCGATTGACGAACATACGATGCAATATTACGAACAGATAAAACAGAAATTTGCAGGGGGCCGACCTGCTGAGCCGACGACGCATATAAGTTATCAGTAAGCGCCGAGAATAAGAAACCCTTTTGTATGATAACTACGTAGCAAGCAGAGATGAAAAAGGAGATATTCGCTAAGAATTTGTCTAATAAGCAAGTAATGGGGAGCGATGGTACAGACATCGGCACGCTCTATGACCTCATTATCGATGGGAACACAGGCGATATCCTTGATCTCAAAGTGAAGCCCGATCCTGACCTGAATCTGCAGGAGTTTAGGATAGAAAACGATTTTATATTCCTACCATTTGACGCCGTCAGGGCGATAAAGGATTACATCGTCGTTGATAGAAAGTTAATCAAACAGCCGCAGTGACCACAAGAAACGCGGCAGCACTCGTTTGAGACGAGTGTCGTTGATTGTGCTGAACTGTTGTTTTGCTCATGGCTTTTGTCGCAATTGATTCAGATCGCAGACGTGCAGTGTTACCGACCGCTGCGCGCAAACTGAGATAAAAAGAGGCAAGTGAACCAATCCATAATGCATTGCGGCACGTAATCGGCTAAAGAGCGATTGTAAATCCTCTCCGTAAGTCTAGTACGCATTACAGTGCTTAAAGAGCTCATCTCTAGCATCGTGTTTGAAAAGCTTCAGATGGGCAGCAAGTTCTTATCTGGCGCGCAAGGTTACACATCATTGTCGACAGGATGCGAGTATATGGAAAGAGACTATATTCGCTATTTCGTGCGGTTGTGCTTTTTTCGGTGGCGGCTGCCGGATGCACGGTAAACCTCAAACCTGGCAATACGCAATCTACCAGTGCCCCTCATTATCAGCAACCAGAACCCCCCTCAGCTACCCGCAACTGCACGGCGCGCACGCTTGCAGTACAGCAGTCGGAGGACAGCACCTATGCGGCGCATTGTCGAGCGTAATCGTTTACGCCGAGCGGGGGGTTACAACGTAACGGTGGTAGGCGTGAAAGCACAGATGAAACATTGTCGTATTACTTCAGCTAATCAGAGAGTCGAGCAGCATTGGCACGTGTCGCTCGCTAATAAGATCGCAAATAGAGCTTTAATATATTTCTGACTTTGTGAATAGAGGCGGCAAAAAAAGCCAACAGCAGGGGGATCAAATGCAAGTCGACGATTTAATGAGTGCGCCTGTATACACAGTTTCACCTGATGACACTGTCAGTCACGTGAAAAACGTGATGCTTAAACACAAAGTAGGTAGGTAGTGGTTGAGTATGAAGGGACTCTTGTTGGCGTTATCGCCAAATACGACCTCGCGAAGATGCTAGAATCGTCAGAGGCGGGTTGGCGAAGGAGACATCAAGATCGCACCCTAGCCAAGACCATCATGTCTGAGAATCTGCTCACTGCTTCACCTGAGACGTCACTCGTGAATGCTGGCCAAGAGATGATAACAAACGGGGTCGGCTGCCTGCCGGTAGTAAAAGATGGGGAACTAGTTGGCATCTTCACTGAGACTGATTTAGTAACCTATTTTGCAACCACAGACTCGAAAGGCCATCAAGACTACAATGACCGGTTCCTTTCTTACGTGCCATCGCCACCATTCTATCAACCACGTCTTGCGCGACATGGAAACCAACCACGTTTTTCGGACGATCGTTCAGGAAGGGAACGACGTTGCTGTTGGCATAATTACACACACTAATCTAACTTTTGCCAAAGAGCCGTTTGTGGGTTCAAAAGACGTCGTGATGGTGAGAAAGGTGGAACACGCAGGCGTCCAAAAAAAATCGATACGTGCGAAAAGTGCTGCAAGTTGCGGAAGGCATCATGTCAGAGCCGCTCATAACCATCGGCAGTGATTCAAGAGCAGTGGCCGCCGCGCGATTGATGGTTGCGAAACGAGTAGATGCCATTCCTGTCGTCAGAGAGGAGTCGGTCGTGGGCGTTATATCAAAAACTGACATCGTTAAGAGGATGGTAGAATCTGGTGGCTGCCTCTTTGGCTTAATCAACGACGGGAGCTAATGCGATTCGACAACTACATCTCAAACACAGCATCAGATCTAGCGGCGCGCGTGTACGTTATCGATAAAACTGATCGAATATCCCATGCCCTCGATCTTATGGAAAAACACAACGTCAATCAACTGCTCGTCACGAACGAAGGGGAGATCGTTGGCGTTTTAACGAAAAAAGGGACAGCACGCACACTGGGAGCAAGTGGCGACATCATTAAGCCCGCTTCATCACTTCACGTGACCAAGGCAGTAGATGAAACTTTAACCACCGTAAGCGGCGCAATGACGATAGGCGAGATCAACCATTTGATGAAATCTTCCGAGGTATTGGTCGTCGTCTGTGAGCAATCTACAGGGTGGATAACGTTT
>PMIN01000113.1:2695-2874 GCA_003158275.1 Methanobacteriota archaeon | reverse complement strand
CGACTCGATCAATCACTTCTTCTTCATTGGTCAAATGATCGTTCCCGGTTCGAGTTACTGGAATATCGGTATCGGCCATGCTATCGGTGAAGCAGAAGACGATGCTGAGGGCATGGCTACGATGACCACCCTCGGCAAGAACATTGCGTGGCTCCTTAAGAAGCTCCACGCATGATTGC
>PMIN01000113.1:0-2689 GCA_003158275.1 Methanobacteriota archaeon | reverse complement strand
GCTGACCCACGCGGTTTCGACTTGATCGTGATCGGCTCTCCAATTTACGAAGAGCATCCGCTGCCGAGTGTGGTGAACTTCCTTGTCGCGAACCGCGATCGCTTAAGCGACAAAGACGTGGCGCTTTTCGTTGTCTGTGTGGACTACGGGACAGCGCCTAAAGAGGAGCTCGTGCATCGGCGTGGCAGACTTGCAAGCGCATGCTGCAGGGCGCGTTCGAGCAATCGAGGTGTTTAGAGGGTATCTCGACGTTGACAAGCTCTCTGATACGGACAGAAAGCTCATAGAAGATTTTGCCAAGCTTATGGGGGAACCGATTACGCAAGTCAACAAACTGGATACACAGAGCGCACGCAACTTCGGAGCGCAAGTTGCTCGCTTCCTAGAGCGAGCGTAGCTGTTGAATGACTGGATCAACCCCTTGTAAATCATGCGCCCACCAAGCAGTAACGCTGAAGCAGCTTCAGCGGCTTGGGCCGGTCCTCTCGGAAACGATGATGGGACTGATAACGCCCAAAGTGCCGACCTCCTGGCAAAATGTGGGCGCTGTCAGACTCACGGCGGAGCTGCCACTTGCGCAACGAGCAGTGTCGGACGAACACAATCAAAGAGGATATATGTCCTGAAAACATTCAAACTGCGGCGACAGCGCGCCACTGCAGATTAGTCCTCAAAGAAGACATGAGTATTACTGACCTCGTACTGATCGCCATTCTTGTTTCGGATCTGCTTTTCGCTATTACCATCGTCTTTTTTGACAGGAAAAATCCGGCAAATGTCTGGGCCTGGCTGTTGGTACTTTACTTCTTACCCGTTGTCGGGTTTGTTCTATATATTTTCCTCGGTCAGAACTATCGCAAAAAAAAGATGTTTCGCCTGAAGCAAGATGCGGATAAGGCCTTGCGGCGCCTCATCGAATTGCAGAAAAGTGAACTGAAAGCCAGCGACATCCCTGCCACGGATCATCTTTCTGCCGCGTTCCGCCGTATGGTGCTGATGCTTGTCGAAGACGACGGTTCAATACTCACGACTAACAACCAGATCAAAGTATACACGGACGGCAATGAAAAATTCGCAGATCTGATAGCGGCAATCAAAGCAGCCCGCGATCACGTCCATCTCGAGTACTACATATGGAGAAATGACGCGCTCAGCCACGAGATGCGAGAAGTGCTTACGCAACGCGCGCGAGCGGGAGTCGAAGTCAAGCTCTTGTGCGACGGGCTTGGCTGCGCGCATTTGTCTCGACATTTTTTTGATGAGCTGAAGAATGCAGGGGGCCAAGTCGCGTTCTTTTTCCCTTCGCTGCTACGCTTCCTGAATCTTCGGTCCAATTTCAGAAATCACCGAAAAATTGCCGTCATTGATGGAGAGACCAGCTTCGTCGGCGGATTTAATATCGGCGATGAGTACCTCGGAAAGGTCAGTAAATGGGGATACTGGCGCGATGCCGCTGTGCGAATTGCCGGAACGGCGGTTTTATTGTGCCAGCTCCGCTTCTTCTTCGATTGGAACTATGCGACCAAGGGGCGGCACCTCGACTACGACCACCGCTATTTCCCTGATATCACCACGTCCGCTGGGGCGCCCGTGCAAATCGTCTCAGGAGGGCCAGACACTTATTGGAACCCAATTAAGGAGTCCTATCTGAAGATGATCAACTCTGCAACAGATACGATCTATATTCAGACCCCGTATTTCATCCCTGGCGACAGTGTTCGCGACGCGCTCCGAATTGCAGCACTTTCTGGCCTTGACGTCCGTATTATGATTCCGAACCGGCCAGATCATCCCTTCGTCTATTGGGCAGGACTTTCCTTCCTTGGGCAGCTGCTCGACTCCGGCGTTCGGGCGTACACTTACGACAACGGGTTCCTTCACGCAAAGACGATCGTGGTGGACGAAGTGGCCGCGTCTGTCGGGAGCGCAAACTGGGATTTGCGAAGCTTCGGTCTCAACTTTGAGACGAATGCGATTATTTATGATACGCCTGTTGCGCGAGGGTTAAAAGACGCGTTCACCAAAGACCTGAACGTTTGTACCGAGCTTACCCCGGAACGTTATGCAAACCGTCCTGTAACTATTAAACTGAAGGAGTCGATCTCACGCCTGTTTTCAGCTTTGCTTTAAACCGGGAGGACTTTCGACGGAGGTTTCGATTTGGGTGATGGGTTAAGAGGGGATTGAGATTGCCAGCTGGCGCGTTCCGTTACGGATTCCCAACATTCAGAGTGTAAAAAAAACGCTGCAGATCTAAGAACAATGTCCAGCAAGACGAAAACCGCGAGATTGAACTCAGCCTATAAAGAAAAGATGCTCGGGACTCTGTTCTAAACCATCCGTTTGTGTGATCGCCAATGCACCAAAAAGCCTTAAAATGCCCATATTACATAGGACTCTTTGATGTAGCGGTCGTCGTCGACGCACGGCGAGTAGGGCACGGAGGAAGATGATGAAGCCGCGCCGCGTAAGACGTCACGCTTTCAGGCGGAACCTGCAATTGGCAATGGCGACGTTGTCCGAACAAATAGGAACCGATCAGTTCGAGCGTAGCGCCTTTCAGATTGAGCAGGTGTCGGTGATCATTCCCGACTTGAGCCCCACGTTCCACGGATATAAGATTGCAAGCATCGCCGATATCCATTTAGGCCAATGGATCACCCCGGCGCGTTTGGACGGCGTTATTGGC
>PMIN01000030.1 GCA_003158275.1 Methanobacteriota archaeon | reverse complement strand
GCCTCATAGCAGTTGGCCTGCCCGAGTCCATTGTAAGGTTCGACGTAGTCATTTGAGGGACTTTTCGCAGCGTAATCAATGCTTCGGTACCCGATTTCGGTGAATATCACCGGTTTATTCACGGTTGCCTGCAACATCTCAATCTCTTGCGTCCAGTTGCGAACCGTTCCGCTAACGTTATAGCTTGACCACCCAGTAACAAGGTCAGCTACCGAAGGCGTCTGCGCGGTACTCAATGGAAAGTATGCGTTGATTCCTACGTAGTCGAGCAACCCCCAGAAAGGAACCTGCCTATAACTCCACCACGGGGCCGCGTAGGTCAGTGGCCCGCTGTAGATTGCTCGCACACCGCTTATCAAGGTGCTCCAGAGCGAATAGTGGCTCGTGTCGAGTACGTTGAGTTCGTTGCCCACGCAGAACAGTTCCACACCGTTGTCTTGCGCAATCTGTGCATAGTGGTTGCACATCGTCGCGTAACTCGCAAACCACGCGGCAGGGTCTGTTGGCTCTACATCGCCGTTATTGTCACCGTAAATTAGATGCAGTTTGAGCATCACACTCATGCCCCGAGCGTGGATGCCGTTAATCGCAGCAATCACTGCGGCATCGGTGGGGGTATTTTTACCAGGATGAACGGTGTTTGATGTGTGAGTGTCGAGTGTCCAAACAACGATTAAGGCGACGTAGTTGGCTCCCGTACTCCTCAAAGCGTTGAGCGACGAGTTGGAAATGCCAGAATCGTACCCGTTTGGTGTGTAAGACACATAGGAAACCCCCCTGTACTTTAGGGCAGACGAAGTGACTCTGGACTGTGCGGCTGATGGTATCGTTGGCTGTATAGTGACCACGCTGACGAACAGGACGATCAACAGCAGAATGATTATTAAGGGAGCGAAACGCCTGTAGACGTTCATTTCTATATCCGATCTCGTTCTTTTTCCCAAAGACAAAACACCAAACGTTTGTGCTCCACGAGAGAAAACGCTGTCTCAGTACCAGTGCAGGAAGCCGGAGATATTGGAGTGCACGACGCGAAAATCCGCAAAACGAACACGCGCCTAGGCGAATCCGCGTAGCTATGGCATGCTGTGGTTGTTACACGGTCTGTCGGCGTGAGGGACGATAAAAGTTCTCATTTATCCTTCTTTCTACAGCCGCCGAAGATATGGCTCCAAAACCCAACCTTCGACGCAGTTTCCGCCGAGTAGTCAGTTGTCTCCATGCCTCTTTCCCTTATACTAAATCTTTAAGCGCGTTGAACGGTACTCGTTCAAGGCTCTTCTCGTATATTTCATACCGTCATGCCGGTTGCTCATTCCCGGAGCCGATCAGAGATTGTACGTCGACGTCGGAATATTAATCGTTAAGCCGAGAGTTCTTCTCGACCCCGTTTAACGCCTCAATAACCGCGCCACGGTCGAACTTCGCAGGGTAGAAACGCGCCATCAGGTATATCAGCGAAAGTAACAGGTACTTGTAGATTAAAGCAATTGCAGAAACAAGGCCGAATAACGAGAGATATACCAACGACTTAGCTAACACGGCGTCGTTGGCAATGAGCCGTCTTGCAAGGGTGACGTCGCGCCTAATGAATTGGTGCGCGGGAGCAGCGGTCGCGGTGATCTTTGTATGCACCGAGGTTGTATTGGGACGCACGTTGAGCGCTGCGGTGCTGCGGGCGCCATCGGTAATGCGAGTTCCTTCAGTATCAGCACGCACGTTCTTCTTAGCTAAAGCAGTTGCAGATCGGCTCAAGGCGAAATGCCATCTCCCTACATTCCTCTTTGTAAGTTGTTATTTTACGTTAATGATGTAGAATGGTATAAAGCTTGCTCAACACTTACTTTTATACAAATGTTTTACCAATGGTATAAAAAAATAACTTTTGACTAAAGTCATTAATGTTTGCATGCTATGACCAAAAACAATGCTAGTAGCTCGACGGCCCTCCTCGTATTTCAATCGGTTATGCGGTCGCTCATTCTCGGAACCCGTCAGGGACTCTAAGTCGCCACCGGAATATAATACTGCCGTTTTGACGCGATCACAACGTGTACTGCAGAGCTACGAGAAAAATAGGCCTACGGCTTCGCGGGGGTATGGGCAAAATCACGCGCGAATGAATAGACGGACTGAGCAAAGACGGGGTCATATCCCCATCAACGGCGTTTTGAAAACTCGCTGACGTGAGCGTTAGGGCGCCCCCCGTAGCCCCGGGATGACGGCAGCGTGCGTGTAAGCTCGCCACGGGTTATATCCTAAGTTTTCCCTGTTGAGCATGTGATTTGCTTTTTTCAGATGAGCCCCAGTGGCGGAAAGTATGACTGCCACAACTCGACAGCTTGAGGATGACGTAGAACGGCTCGAAACAATTTTAGAGACGCATAAGAATGATTTAAAGTCACCAGAGGAGCGCAATGCTACAGCTGTAAAAAAGCTGCGGCAGTCAGAAGCCTCACCAATGTTGTAGTCACTGGCCTGCAACACGAGGTCGAACTATTGAAACAACAAGTAGCAAATCAGGAGTCGTTGCTGCTTGCAGAAAGGGAACTTCTCTCAGAGGTACGTCGCGATAAGGAAACTTTGCAGAAGCAGCTCGAGCTTGTCACCTTTGGACCGCCAGCCCCAAAGGTTGTCTTCTGGGCTAGGCTGCTTGGAAGGGGAAAGAAAGTGGGACCCAAAGAGGGTGAGAACTGACGAAGACCCACGACTAGGAGCCTGAGAATGTATCTTTTTTCAATCGGCCAAATCGATCTTTTTGGACCATTCTAGCTTTAGCTGGCTTAATACTAGTAGCATTTTTAGGCGCGACGATTCTTGAGACGAAACGCCAGAATAGCATACTCGATACAGAAAAAGAGGCACTGCGTAATGCGCTTTACAGCGAGATTTGTTGGACGCTTAAACTTATAGGCAAGGCACGAAGAGAATGCCGTACCTTATCGAGTAGGCAAAGACGGCTCCCTCTGACTCACAGTCGAAGACTCTATAAAAGCAATCAAGAAGGCGGTATTTCCGTGGGTGAAATTCGACGTTTATGAAGCAGCTCGTGAGAACCCGACACTTTTCTACCAGCTAGAAGACCCGTACGCAATAGACGACGTTTGTCGAAACATGCTGGCGCAGCCAGACCAACTTAGTCGGCTTTTCCAATCAAAAACAGCTCCCGGAGTTGACGATATTTTCGATATCATTGACGGATCGGTACAAGAAAGCCTCAGAAGAGAATTAGTAGTGCCGGTTAATTCCTTAATGATAAACTACTAGACGAGATATCTGCCAAAACTGAGAGAGTTGTAGAAATAGAATCAAGAGAGGCACAAGTACTTGTCCAGAGCGAGTTACCATACACCCGACAAGTCGCTGACTGAGAAGCTAAATGAAGAGCACAAACAGCGGGATGAAGAGATCAAAAAGCAGATTGCAGACGCTTGGCCTGGCTTGAGCAAGCATGGTGGCGAAGGGCCTCCACCAAAATGAAAGTCATAGGCTATGTGCGCGTCTCGACTGAAGCCCAGGCACATGAACTTCGTGCTGTTGTGATCCGGCTGGCCGGCGCACTTAATACCGTGCTACCCGTGCCTATCGCACTAGAGGTAGCTCGACCTAATGAGATACGACGATATTACGATAACCTTTTTATTTTTGGGGGTTGTTTTTTTTACGATACTTACTCTTCCGTGCTTGCCACTCATGAAAAAAATAGATTCACGAAAAAAATAAAAATAATTCCGCTAAAGGTAGAATACACATCGTAAAGTCGTTGCATCGTCGGTGGAGGGCCTAGTTGCAGGCCACTTTAAGGCGTGATATAGTTTCATGGTAGAAATGGGCCCCGGGAAGCAAAAAAATAGCATGAAATGGCCCACTCAGGACACCAAATGACTACGAAAAACAAAAAAAAGAGTCCCCTGTGGCTCCGAATACTTGAGATCAGCGCAGGTCTTCTGATCATAGCCCTGGGGGTCGCCGCCTTTTACCCCGGGGTGTCGTGGAGTCGGACAGCACTCCTTGCATTCCTAGCAGTCGCGCTAATTATCCTTGAAATTTCATATATCGTGCGCATATTTGCGAAAGGCATTTCGGGACGGCGGGGGCTCAACTTGATTCTGTCAGTTCTAGCAACCCTAATCGCCGTCTTGGTACTCGTTCTGTCCTTCTATGTCGTTCTGTCTTACTATGGATTTATTTTGATTCTACTCGACCTGCTAGCCTTGGGATTGTTCTTTGCCGGAATCGCGAACGC
>PMIN01000130.1:3380-5850 GCA_003158275.1 Methanobacteriota archaeon | reverse complement strand
TACGTGGGGAGCGATGACAACAACACATATGCCCTGAACGCGAATAACGGCACCAAGCTCTGGAGCTTCACGACCGGAAACGAAGTGCTCTCCTCTCCTGCGGTCGCCAACGGCGTCGTGTACGTGGGGAGCGAGGATAGCAGCCTCTACGCGCTCAACGCGACTACCGGCAAGGTAACGTGGAACTACACGACCGGAAACGAGGTGCCCTCCTCCCCCGCCGTTGCCAACGGCACGGTCTACGTGGGGAGCTATGACGACAACGTCTACGCCATCGGCAACGCAGCTGCGGCCACGGGTTCGACGCCCGCTTTGGAGGTCGGACTCGTATTTGTCGGACTCGTATTTGTCGGGCTCGTAATCGCCGCTTATGTGGTAAAGAGGAAGCGCTAACCCCCCTTCTTTTTTCTTTTACTTTCGGCGCGTTCGTGCTGCGGGATTATCCCCGGTCGGCAGACGCACCGTTTCAAAGCGATTCGGCCACAGATGGATACATGCGAGATGAAACAGGCCCCTTACAAATTGCTGCTTGCGTCCACGCAGTGCTACTAGAACTGATAGGGAGCGTGGAACGAGCGCGGCGAGACGCACAGCACATTGGGCGACGTTAGTCCGTTAGGATGACGCATCAAACGCTGCGTTGTCCAGCTTCGGCAGAAGAACGGAGCGGAGCCGGATCACGACGAGTCGAGCAACCGCACCAAACGAGCGACTTTATGCGCTTGTGTGACAAATCGCGGCGGTATGCTTCGTTGAATGAATCCGGTGATTCCGAGTAACTCTTCCATCTCAGGTGACAGCGCGTACGTAGGCCGCGCGCTTGTGTCGGGTTTCTTCTGGCTTATCAGCCGCGCGTGGTGCAACAGTCTGCTGTTTTTGCTGCCCACGACGATCACAAGATTCTCGAAGGCGTATCCGCGCTTGATGTGAGCATTGGACGGATAACGCTGGCGATACGCGGCTCGTTCAGACGCTGACAACCAGTTGAAATCGATCACGTGCTCGATCGTGAAATAGCCGATGAAGTACAGCGCTTCGGGATAGTCATCGTTGTCGTGGTTAAACGGCTTTAGTCCCGCGTAAAAAACGAGCAGATCCTCCTCGCTCAACTCAAGGAGGTATCGACGTTTTGCCGTGGTGTCACCGTAGGTGCACGTTTCGAACTCAGGATCATCGTGCATGGGCACGTGCCTGAGCGCTGGTGGCACGTAGGTCGAGAGCGGTTTTCCCTTCCTACCGATTCGTTCGCCGTACGTGGTGGCCGTGCACGATCGATACGTCTCAGGAGCAGGAACGAATTCGAACGATCCGTCCTCAAAAATTGGACCATAGGTTCCGCCGCTTCCCTTGTCGATGCCGACGCGTAGCAATAATGCTTTCATTGTTGTGGGTCCCACAAGTTCAGGTTCGAAGCATATAATAGCAAGCTGCTGGGGCCGTTGCCTCTGCTTGTATTCCTTGTCGTATTCACGACGTCGCGCGGGGTCTGCGTAGGGCCTTTACAGACCGCCCCACTCTTATTCTGTCTCCTCGTATTCTTTCGAAACGCATTCCTTCTCGAGATCGATCCTTTCGATCTCCGTGGGCCAGCACGAGGGCGCTGCAAGTTTGTCGATCGTAACGGACTTCGTGTTCCGATGTTGTACCATGTTACCACGAATCATTTATTTGATAAAGAGAACTATTTAAACGACCTATTTAAACTCGACTCCCGGTAAACGCCAAATCGGGCTCCGTTTAGTTTTTTTATAAAAGATGGGAGCAGTTGTTGGTTGCGGTGGATTGACGTTGCAGAACGCGATGCATCTGAAGGTGACACACTGGACCCTTCGTTTGGATTTAGCCTAAACACAAATGATGTGAATCCACTGTCTGACGTCTGTTCGATTACAGGCTTGTTGGTTACCGGAAAAAGAAGCGTTGCCTTGGATCTTCTTCAGTTGGTTTACCGGCAAAAAAANNATAGTTTAAAGTGTGATATTCACATAACCTTTGTTGCAGCTCCGCTTGCGTATCGCTCTAAATTGAGGGCGGCCAGGGCCCGAATCGGCGAGCAGATACGTTTAAGCCGCTTTGATTTTACATATATGCTTTTTACTAGGAGGATCACGAAATGAGAACGAGTATTAAGATCGTGCTCGGTATAGTGGTCGTTTTTGTGCTTCTCTTAGTATTTATTCCGGCTTTCGGAGGGCATCCTCACCCAGCGACCTTTAACGCGTCAACAAACTCAACCGCTAATGCGACGGCAGCCTTCGCGAATTACACGAATTACACCATGCGGCACGGCGCGCACGGCGTCTCTCTCCAAGGCATAATAAGGCGTGTAATAAACGAAATCAGGTCAAGCGTATAGCGCACAGTGGTTGCGGGACCGGAGCGGAGGACGCTCCTTATGCCGGGCCTAGGGGCTCTGAAGGAAATTCCTTCTATGATTTCGCCGCAATTTCCCTGAGCATGAGCGAAGGGC
>PMIN01000130.1:0-3281 GCA_003158275.1 Methanobacteriota archaeon | reverse complement strand
GTAGTGGATGATGACGTGTCGAGGATGCTTTATGTCTTAACTCGACTGACGCGTGCACGAAGGATTTTAGAAATTGGAACGAGTATAGGATTTTCAACAGTATCAATAGCTAATGCTGTGAAAGGATGTGACGGCAAAATCCTTACTATTGAGTACGAGCAACACGTTGCACAGCAAGCGATGAAGAATTTTGAACGTGCTGGGGTTGCACGGAATATTGAAGTGAAAATTGGTGATGCACGCGAAATAGTTCCCCGAATTCGAGAACACTTCGATTTAATATTTCAAGATGTTGGTGATAAAAAGCTGTACCCTTTGTTATTTGACGATTGCGTTCGTGTTTTAAGGCCTGGCGGACTCCTCTTGGCAGAAGACACGCTGTTTCCTGTTATGGGGCTGGATGGAAGGGGGACTCGTTCCGTTGCACCCATACAAAAGTTTAATGAAATGGTCGCCGATAGCTCCTTTTTAGAGAGTACGATACTACCAATAGGCGACGGATTAACCGTAGCTGTAAAGATGGGTTAACGAGTGTTTTTTATACAATACTGGTCCACACAAGACTGTGCTACATAAAACATCCCCAGAAGATCACTTATATAGCCTCTAAGAATCGCAGGTGGCTTTCCTTTTCATTCTAATATTCTAACGTTATGCGCCAGATAAAATCGACAAAGTTCCGTCTTCAGTGCTCGCTGGTGTGGGTACCGTGGCAAGCCTCAATACTGTTCTTTCCCGCTACCACATCGAGGCTTACGAGTCTCCTTTAACAGCCGCCTGGTTACGAGATCTCGCGATTCGAGCCTAAGACGAAATAGTCAGAAAAGTCTGAAGGACACAAAATGACACTCGAAGAGAACACGCAATCGCGCATCAGCTACGAGTGGATTGCGCTTTCCGTAACGACCATTGGCGTGTTGATGGCGTCGATCGATGGGTCAGCTGTGATCATCGCGCTGCCCACGATCTTAGCAGACCTGCAGGCGAGTTTTATCACCATGATGTGGGTACTCCTGGGGTACCTGCTTATCGTCGCGGCCATTGTACCCGTGGTGGGCAGGCTCGCGGACATACTGGGACGTAAGAAGCTCTACAACATCGGCTTTGTCATCTTCACTGTCGGGTCACTGCTGTGCGGGCTGTCGCTGCCGCAGTTCCACGGCGTTGACTTGTTGGTGTACCGCATGATACAGGGCGTCGGCGGCGCACTGCTCATGACCAACAGCGTCGTGATCGTCACCGACGCCTTTCGCAAGGGGAACATCGGCTTCGCCCTTGGGGTGAACGGGGTCGCGTTTTCCGCGGGGTTCCTCCTCGGCCCGCTTGTGGGCGGCGTGCTCACCACAATTTCGTGGCGACTCGTGTTTCTCGTGAACGTGCCCATTGGCATTTTCGGCACGATTTATGGGGTGTACAAGCTCAGAGACCCGGTCGTTCCGCTTGCGGATCAGATTTTTGATTGGGCTGGAGGCATTACGTTTACGACGGGGCTGACAGCACTCCTGCTCGCAGTGTCGCTCTATGCGTTTCCCACCACGGGCGTGTGGGTCGTGTACGTCATGTGCGTGGTTACCGTGGTGTCGTTCGCCGCGTTCATTTTCGTGGAAGGCCGCGTCCGTCAGCCGATCCTTAACATTCACCTCCTCTCCAACCGTGTCTTCACGTACGCCACCGCGGCGAGTGGGCTCAGTGGCCTGGCTCGCGGTGCCGTGCTCTTCGTCCTCATCTTTTTCTTTCAGGGGCCCTACGGACTTGACCCCCTCACAACAGGCATTCTCATGACGCCTTTCGGCGCCGCGCTCTTGGTCACCGCGCCGATTTCAGGGCGCCTTTCTGACCGCTATGGGGCCCGCTACCTCGCCACAGGCGGACTCCTTATCGACGCCGGGGCGCTCATTGGGATGGCTACTATCGTGAGCACGACGCCGTATTGGGTGCTGGCCGTTTTAATGGCTCTCATAGGGGCTGGATCGGGCATCTTCTGGTCGCCAAATACGAACGCGGCGATGAGCGCCGTGCAGCCGAACGAGCGTGGTGCGGCGTCCGGTATCCGGACGATGGTCCAGAATACCGGTCAGATGCTCGCTATCGCGATCGCATTCCCCCTCGTCCTTAGCACACTTCCCATAGCGCTCTTGTACCACGTCTTTCTGTACGGCGGGGGGTTGAGCGGCGACCCGCTGGTCTTGGCAGCCTTTGAGCTCGGCATGCACCAGGCATTTCTTGTGTCAGCGGCCATCTCTGCGCTCGCCGCGATCATCTCGTTTATGCGGCCGAAACACGCACCGGACGACGCTACGGCGGCTAAGTGACATACACGCGATGCCCAGCTACCTTATGCTAGTTATAAGCTTGCCGGATCGCTTTTTATTTCGCCGCTTTTTATTTCGCCAAAAGAGAGCTACATCGGCGTCTTTCTAGGGACGGAGCAGCATGTAAGGCAACCTCATGCGGCAAAAAAAGGAAGTCAGGCTATGATGGAAGCACTATGACGAATACCACGCAACCTAAGTATTGCTTCGCTAGAGCATGCAGGTCACGTATCCGGTTTCCACAGAGATACCAGAACGCCTCCCAACTAGACGAGCACTTCTTCAAAAATCTTTCTTAGACTTTCTCGCGTCTGCACTACCGACCATCAAAAATTACGTTTTGCATAAGAGTGCTCTTCTTTTTGCGCGCGATTTACGGTACCCACTTAAATATGACGTCCGCATCGCGTGGCGGCGGTGTCTCGATATCTTTCACCGGATAGCCGAAAATGAGCGGCACCATCAAACGGTACCCTTCCGGCACGTCCAGCTCTGCCAGGGTGTTCTGATCAGAACCCAGCGGCATGCCGAATCCTATCCAACAGCTGCCGATGCCAAGGGACCGGGCGGCGATCAGCATGTTCTCGGCCGCGGCCGCGCAGTCGTACTCGTGCGAAGTATGTGTATCCGGCATTGCGAACATAAGGATAAGCACCGGAGCCTTGTAGAAGATGTTAAATTCCGGCATTTTCAGCGCTTTCATAAGGTTCTCTGGCAGCTTACTCTCCGGGCCAGAACTAGTGCCCACGTCTAGCCACAATTTTTTCGCTCGCTCGGAAAGGCTGTCTATCATCTCCCTGTTCTTGATGACCACGAACCTCCGCGGTTGGTCTCTCGTGGGATACGGCGAATACGGCGCATAGGTGCCCGCTTTGATCAATTCTCGGATAATGTCATCGGGCACGTCATTCGGCTTGTAAGCCCTCACAGACCTCCGTAAATAGATGTTCTCAAAAACGGTGTTCATAA
>PMIN01000165.1 GCA_003158275.1 Methanobacteriota archaeon | reverse complement strand
GTGGGGAGCGATGACAACAACCTCTACGCTCTCAACGCCACCACGGGGGCGAAACTGTGGAGCTACACGACCGGAGGCTACGTGGACTCCTCTCCTGCAGTCGTCAAGGGGGTGGTCTACGTGGGGAGCGATGATGGCAACGTCTACGCCATCGGCAGCGCAGCTGCGGCCACAAGTCAGGGAACGCCCGGCTTCGAGGTCACGCTCGCTCTTGTCGGAATCGTGATCGTCGCATACATAGTGAGGAGGAGGAGCTAACCCCCTCCGCCCTCTTTTTCTTTACACGCAGGTGGCGCCTGAAACGCCGATGTACCGATAATGAGTGGGCGATCTCTGTTGGTTCAAAAATGATTTATTAATGCGCCGCTGGAGTTTAAGTTACCCTACGACGCCGGAAGCTCCGTGTACCGCGAGGCCTTCAGCCCAACCGTGAAGGTCACGGTCTACGTGTTCCTACGGCCCTATCCTTAATTTCTAGCTCATTATTTCTTTTTTGATTTTGAGCTATCTCCTGTCGCGAACTATTTTCTCCATGTCCTGTCCCGCCTTTTCCAGGCAGGCCTGAAAAGAGCATGTGGGATCGGATGCGAGGCCGATAGCCTTTGCGGTAAACGCGAACATTTAAGGGTTCACGCACGTTTCTACGGCTAACGGTTTTGTGCGCTAGGGCGGCACAGAGCTAAAGCTGAACCTTGGAGGTGACATGTGGGCAACGCATTTTGGCTTGGGATAGCTGGAGGAATCTCTGGTGTCCTCGCCGTTGTACTCGCCGTTCAGCTCGGAGGAATGAGCGACGCGTTTAACGCAACTGGGGGGTTACCGCCCTACACGAACGCAGCAGGGGCAGCACTCATCTTCTCACTAGTTGGAATCGCAGGCGGCGTACTCGAAAACCGGAAAATCGTCGGCGCAACTCTAATGATTATCGGAGCGCTCGGGGCTCTGATATCGACCGGCCTTTTAAGTGGTCTTAGCGTTGTAGAATTCGTAGCGGGAGCCGTCCTCATTCCGCTCGGGGTTGTGATATCGTTTTTCGGCATTCTTACCTTCGTGCTATTCCTGCTAGGGGGCATCCTCATTTTGACGCAAGCGCCGCATCCGCACTAGGCGCTGGAATGCCTTGTCCTGGCGTCGCTATTCCCGTTGCAGCGTTACTCATTGATGGCATTATCTTAGGAACTCATCGCGCACTTTTGAAGGTGATGGTTACTTCGCAAATACCGTTTTGGGCAGTGTCATCGTGCTGCTCTACGTTGCGTCCCTCTTAGGGCGTTGCAGACAATCGGTTGGAGGTGGTAGTCAAGATAAAAGCGGTCAGAGAGGCGGACAACACACCGATCACCTACGGAGCGCGTTTGTGCGCACGATTCTGCTATAGATCGACGAGATTCAGCACGTCAGCCCTACCTGCTGCGTAATCCCCATTTGGACTCATAAGAAACAGCTTCTCGGCGATCGCGTTGCGCACAGCGTCGTGCTGAAGGCATAAATGCCTTGTGCCCCATAACCTCAGCGATCAGTTTGGAAAATTAAGTGGTACCAAACCTATGAGGTAGCACTCGTTATTTCTCCGCCGGTACGCTAAACCACTCAGTCAATCGCGCTGCGGGGGGCGAAGTACGCTGTTCACGGCGTGGCCGAGGCGCTCTGCGCACTTGGTGCAGTTCGGATCGTTTGAGGTGTTCAAGCAGCCGAAGTGTAGGCCATACCAGCAGGCCCCGTTTTTTATGGTTGTTGCATTCGTAGCCATCACGTTCATCTCCAATCAGGACTACACGAAATGGTTTCATAAGGCCGCGTGAGACAGAGATTGTGTGGGAACTCGTGACAGCATCTTTGTGTGGGAACTCGTGACAGCATCTTTGTGTCACACCTAACGGCGGCTGCTTTCGCGGGAAGTGACCAGTAGTATCCTACGTCATTAACGGCAGCGTGTGACCTGCTAAGCTCGAAAATACCCAATTCCTTAATCGCCGCGAAGCAGTTTTTGTTGACCCCCCTGTTCTTCGAGCCATCAAACGATAGAAGATGTACCCCAGCTAACAACAACACTTATACTATCTCGCCGCCTTTTTGGGCGACGCATATGATAAAAAAGTTGTTAGCCATCATAGTGCTCGTGATGGTTGCCTCGTTATCAATAGCGGGTTGCACATCATCAACTAATAGCAACCAAACGGCAAGCAGTGCATCACAAGCAGTATCGAGTACAGCATCAATGAAAGCAAAGACAGCAAATACTACGACTTCAGCGTCAGCAACGCGTGTGCCGGCACACTTGAAGGTGCTGTTCTTCTATGAGACGAATTGTCCCTATTGCCAAGCGCTGGAGCCACACGTGACCCAGCTTCAAAAGAAGTATGCAGGGAAGGCCCCCGTGCAGTCGATCGTGAACTATGCGAGCCCGCTGGCCGATCAGTACAAGGTGCCGTCGGTCCCGACGCTGATCCTGCTAAACAACGGCCGTGAAGTCGGGCATTGGATCTCCGCCACGAATACCACGGGGATTACAGCTCAAATTAATAGCCTACTCCGCGCGAGTTAGGATGGACGCGGCTTGATCTACGGCGCTTAGCGTCTCACTATTAAGCGAGATGGTTACGGGTTGCATAGCTGCCTACGTTGTTGGAGCGACAATAAGGATTGCTATTTTGATCCCGTTAATTACTGCTTATGACGCTCATAAGAACGCATAAAGAGTGATTAACCAACCATTAATTAGGCATTAAGAAAAAGATGCGTCACGATGGCGATATTCGCATCAAAATGGCCCTTATTCGTCACTGCGAGCGTTTGAGAAACTGCGGTAGGTAAATGGCGCGCCGTAACTCGCCCAGCTATTACTAAAATGACTCAGCGTTCGGAGTTAAAAACGACAACGATCTCTAAGATTCAGAGGACCCTGGACGCGAAGGGAATCTTCAAAACCAGATAGGCTACCGCAAAACAGAGCGGAACCGTAATCGCCGCCGCCAGACCGAACTTGAGCAGGTGCTCGAGAGAGAGTCCCATCAGCGCAACGGCAACGAATACGATGATCGGGGCCGAGATGACATAGACGGTGTACGAGTGCCGACTCAGGAATCGGCTGAAGCTGCCCGACCAGTTGAATCTATCGCGGAAGAGCGTGATCAGCCCGAGGGACATTCCTACCGCAACGGTCGAATCCCACAGCGCGTAGATCGCTGACTGCCAGGACCCGTAGCCTGCGACATTTGTGATGCCTCCGGTGAGCGCAAGGGGAAAGAGCGTGATCGTCGCGACAAGCACCAGAGCGAAGCCCACCCGCCCCATTGATTTCGGAATGTTCCGTAGCCAATTGTGACGGACGGCAACGATGCCGATGATGAAGAAACTGAGATACTGGGGGAGGTAGGACAGGGTCGGAAATCCGGCTACGTACTCACCTATCGGTATGACGATGCGAATCAAATAACTGGTTAAGGCCAGGACAAGGATGAACGCGGCTATGATCCGATAGCGAGAGGGCTCGTTGCTGCTCTCCTGCCGTGGCGCACGGTTTCTTCTGATAGCCCACCAGATCGCGAAGCCGATGTCGAAGATGAGCAGCATTGCTAAAAACCAAGCGAGTCCAAAACCGATCAGCTGGGGGTAAGCTTGCCAGGACAGAGGCGTGGTGATGCCGCTTAGGGACGCTGGCATTGCGTACGAGCCGAGAGATGCAATCGGGTTGAGCACGAAGAAGTACACGAGCAGAGGGATGCCCAAGCGGATCAGTCGATCCTTGACGAAGCGCCTCACCCCCTTACGCTCGAGCGATCCGGGCGAGAAGTATCCCGAAATCAGGAACAAGAGACCCATAAAGTAGGCTTGGTTGACGACTATAAAAATGACCAGCACGACGAGCGGCAGCGGGTAGCTGGGAGGCGGCTCCACGTAATAGAAGGCCCCCACCCCGGTGTAAACGATTGCCAGGTGGTGCAGCACCACCAGCGTGATCAGCCAGATCCGCAGGTTGTCGGCGAAATAGAGGCGGTCGCGCAATTTTCTAGGCGGAGGGGGTGTTCCGTGTTCTCCCCCAGCGACTCCCTTTACGTCCTCAGTAGGTGCTTGTCCTGACGCCATCGCCGAATCCTCTTTTAGCGAGAGCCCCCAAAACTCACCTACTAGGTTCAAGGAGGTTTAAACGTATTGATCTGCGTTCACGACTGCTNNTGCTGACGTGCGCTGTTGGATAGCCAGCCATCGTGCGCGCGGTCTTGCAGGTATTGATAGGCTTCCCAACTAGTCGAGCACTTCCACAAAAGTTTTTCGGCAGCCATATCGACATAGTCGTTTTTGTAGTCCGCGATTTCAAGGATGAGTTCATCGACCTCTACGCAATCGTTGTTCATCGGGCAAGATGGGAGGTCTATCAGGGTAATTATTAGCTAAAAGTAGAGCGAAAGTGTGCTAAAATTCAGAGGGCCCTCGTGCACGACGTTCGTAAGGCAGTCACACAACGACATTTGCGTCAGCTCTTAAACGGAAGCCTCTGCGCCCGTTGATTGCCGATTTGCGTTAATCTCCTGTGCGCTGTCGTATAGTCAAAGGAACACGCTAAGCTATCGACTTTTTTAACAGAACTATGTTAATCACGATCTTTATGCAGATAGAAGCTAAGTCGTTTAGTGCTATGGGTGAAGCAACTTCGACAACTACTCCACTAGGACATCGCATCAGAACTGATGAACACGGAGAGAGGGTAGTTGTGGTTCCTACTCGCGAATATAAAGAAATGCTCGAGCGGCTAGAAGACGCGGAAGACATAGCTATCATAGACGAGCGGTGGAATGGCCCAACTGTGCCGTGGGAAGATATGAAAAAGCGGCTAAAGGCGAATGGGTGCTTATAAACTCGTTATCCTGGCCGGACCTACTCAAAAATTGCTACGGCACTACTGCTTGGATTGCCCTTCTTCTCTTAGCGCAAAAACGCCTAACGGGGCCCTAATTATTGTAAGAGCTATCTCAAGCCGTCGGTTTTGAAAAAAATAAAAACACGCACATTGGTGTGTTTTATATAGACTAGCAGCCTCGATTCAATGGGGTTTTGATACGGTTACTGCAGAAGAAGAAGCAATTCTCAGAGATCTCTTAGATAAATTAGCATCGCTCACTGATGAACTTGACGAAAACGCCAAGAGAACTGGCGACAAGAGCGCGTATTTGGTTTCAACTCTCATCAAGGCGTATGGTGCCGTCGAGAACCAAAAACTTATGATTGAATTGCAAAAGTTTGAGGCGCTTGACGAGATTATGACAGCACTAAAAGATACGCAAAAAAGGGGGGTAATGAATATGGTAGAAAAGGATGTAAAAGCTATTAAATCGGCGATAGAGTCTATGAAGGCGTCTAATTGGGCGAATAAGAATGAGATAATCAAGCAACTAGAGGAGAACCTCGACGCGCAGTATGACGAAATAGCCGAGGAGAGTTATTCGACCGGCTATGAGGAGGCCCAGGGGTTGATTAAATCCTCTGACTGGGGCGAATCAGAAAAGGAGCGCGTGCTCAAGCTTTTGAGCGAGATTAATGAAGCTGAACAGGTCGAAGAGCGAGAAGGACAGAAGGCGAGAACAGCAGCGATTCAAAAGATGATAGCGAAAGACCCCTCTTTTTTTGCTATTGCCAAGCTTGCGCGTTCAACCGGGCGCGCCCTTAAGAGCGGAGTTATTTCAGAGGGGGACGCATACAAGTTATTATCGTATGCTCTGGAAACTGAGGGGTTGAAAAGTTAAAAACGCTGGAGCAGGCATGCAGGGAATATGATTATGAACACCCTTATCGTTTACAAGTCCTACCATCGCATGAACACCGAGAAGGTCGCAAAGGCCATGGCGGAGGCTATGAACGCTCAGCTCTCAAAGGTCGAGGACGTCCGGCCGGAAGCGCTGACAGGATACGACCCCATCGGCTTTGGCTCGGGCATCTACGGGTTAAAGCACCACAAGGCGCTGATCAAACTGATCGAAGCCATGCCTGCTATGGACAAAGACGTATTCGTTTTTTCGACCTGCGGCAACGTTCGAGAGGTCAACCACAAGCAGATCAAGGAGAAGCTTACTGAGAAAGGTTGTCACATCGCCGGCGAGTTCACCTGCTTTGGCGAGTTCGCAGGCGCGCTGCGATTAAACAGAGACTGAAAAGGGGCGCTCGCGTTTATTGGCGGCAAGAACAAAGGACATCCGGACGAAAAGGATCTGGAGAACGCCCGTGTGTTTGCGAAGGGTCTTTTGAGTGCGTAGAACACGCCTGCTAGAGGCGGTCCGTTCTCATTTGCAATGCTCGTCGTCGCGTGACCGAATCCTCGCAACTCCCAACTTGATTGCCCAGTGTGCCGCACAAGCTTAATTTTGAAATGACGAGCAATTTGTTTATCGTTTTCCAATGCTCGTTGTTGCTACGATTTTCAGCTTCATTTCGAACATCGCGTTGATCAGCATTGTCCTAGCATACCCGCCGGACAATAGAGATCCACGGTTGTTCCACCTATCACGATAACGCCGTTACAATCAAGAGATGGCACAACCTATCATGTCGAGAAGCGCAACAGATGACTGAGACATGGGACCCCGCCGACTATTACGAGCACTCCTACCCACAGTACGCGCTCGCGCTTGGATTACTAGAAAGGCTTCNNTCTGTGCTCGGCATTGATGCCTCTACCGACATGATCGGATTCGCCCGGATGATGTTCCCCCAATCGGCGCATCCGAACCTGTCATTTCGTTATGGAGATGCAGCGAAGCTCACGTTCCGCAACGAGTTTGACGTCGTCGTCGCGTTCGCGTCGCTCCACTGGGTTAAAGACCTGCCGATTGCGGTGCGCGGCATCAAGCAAAGCCTCACGCCTGGCGGGCGCTTTGCGGCTCAAATCGTGGCAAAACGACACGCCACAGCGCCGATCAGGTCGCCGCTGCACCTAGCGCGAAAAGAGGTTATGGACCGTCCGACGTGGAGAACGTATTTTGATGGATTCGAGCAGCACAGGGCGTATACTGCAGACGAATGCGAACAACTGCTTACGGATGCCGGCTTCGTGCTGCGGCGCTTCAAGTTCGTCAACGAAGAAGTAATGCATCGGGATGCCGACGCGCTCAAGGGATACGCACGATCGACGTGGCATCGATACACCGACCAGATTCCTGCGCAGAAGCGCGACGCCTTTCTTAACGAGGTCGTACAGCGCTGCATCGAACTGTCACCCGCAGATCGAAGCGGGCAGATACGCTTGCGCGCGTACATGCTCGAAGTCGAGGCAACGGCCGGGGCGGCGTAAAAGCCTTTGGAACTCGATACCAACATCGCAGCACACGACCTGTCGCGGCGCCGCGTCACAGGATCCGCAATTCCCAACTTGATTGCCCAGTGTGCCTCACTAGCTTAATTTTGAAATGACGAGCAATTTGTTTATCGTTTTCCAATTCCTGGTTGCTGCAGTTTTCAGCTTCGTTTCGAACATCGCGTTGTTCAGCTTTGTCCTGGCATACCCATTCGGGCAATAGAGATATACTTCTGTGTCAACAATTACGAACTTCTCACCTTGGTCGAGTTTTATGTCTAGGGTTGACGTGACCGTTTCGTCGGGCGTGTCTGATAAAAAGGTGACATGCAGCTTGTCGGGCCTTACGCCTGCGCTATCGATAAGCGGATTATTCTCGATGATAGTCTCGAGTTCACGCTGCGTCCTGATGAGTACGTTTGTCGAAAACCCAACGGTTTCGTGTAACTTTTCTTCCACGCACGCGGCAATTTTTGCATTTTCCGCACGCCTGCACTCGAAAATGACGTTGCCACTCTGAGCATACGTTGTCACATTTTCAAAACTCAGCGATTCAAAAACCCTTTTTACATCCGTCATAGTTGCGGTTTTTCGACCGCTGACGTTGATTCCGCGCAACAAAGCAATGCATCTCACCGCTTCACGCCCCCCTCTGGTTGTTTGGCTGCACGGCGAACAACGCCTGGCGGTCATTCGTGCACTGGTGCGGCAGAGCCCCGCTCGTGCTGCCTTCGTCAGTTCTTCGCGCTAGTACTAACGCTGGTCCGCGTGGTGCATGGCCCACGGAACCCACACGAGGACCTCTATTACCCCCGCAACGGCGAACGATATCAGAACGACACCTATGTTTTGCAGAATGCTGAAGCTGCTTGCATAATAGAATAGCCATAGCGCTAGGAAAACGAGCCACACGAACGGCACGGCGATAGACTCGTATATCCTCCTCGGCTCTGGTTGTTGGTTGCTCATTTCTGAATCCCCTGGTTTTAACGCTGAATAGTTGCACGACATTGCTCTTCATTACTGTTTCTTTTTGATGGTCGACTTGTTTGCACGGGGGCACACGTTTCAGTTAGCAACCGCGGTTTTCAGAGGACCACCCATGGCAAGACTTATTGAGACGCCTCACCTGTATGGCTGCAATGAAGGCACTATTGTTGCGCGTCGGTATCGATAAGGGGTGCGGAGGGACGCTTAGTCCCATATTTGACGATGGATCGTTCGAGTTCGTCCCAATTCCCGAGAGCTTTCCCGCGCCGGACGCCGCGACGTATAACGACAGAATTGGGAGAAAAGGGAAGCGCCTTTCAGCCTACGTTCCGTCGAGCATCAAGAACGCGCCAATGCACGAAGACCCCGAGTTTCTCACCTGCACCTACGGCGATCCGACACTGAAGCGCTATTACCTGCTGAAGCTCGTTAAAGGAGATCTGCTCGTGTTCTACGCCGGCTTGCAGCCATTTGCAACTGCCAAATACAACGAAGCTCTTTATATTATCGGATATTTCGACGTGGACAACGTCATAGAGTTTAACAAGTTATCAGAAGCTGAGCTCACAGAAAGCCTTCAGCGGTACAGTCACAACGCACACGTGAAGCGCCGAAATTCCTTCCGCGATCTCGTCGTGGTAGCAGGCGCCGGGGACAGCAAACTTTTAGACAAAGCGATACTGATCAGCCAAAAGAAACCAGATAGGAGAGGACGACCAATGCACGCGCTTTCTCCTGAAATGGAAGCATTGCTTGGAATATCGGGGTTCATTCAACGCAGCATTCCGCCGCGATTTGTCGCCGAACAGCAAAACGTCCGCAATTTGGTGGCTCTGCTTGCGTCAGCGAGGCTGTAAAGAACAACGAGGCCGCCATTCTTCTGTTAATTTCTGCAGCTCTTCTGACCACCATCAGGATTGAGCGATATATCGATAGCAGTTAAGTCGGGTTCGTCGTTCATCTGAAAATCTCGTTCCAGTCGTTTTTCATACTTACGATGGTGTAATCTTTTTCCTTAGCAATGGCGAATAGTTTCTCTGCCCCATTTTCATACGCATATTCGCGTTCCTCATCGTCGTGGTGTATGAATAATCTGAATTTGGCAGGTTCCAGCATTTCTATATCTACGTCACCATTCCCCGCTGCAAAAACAGGTAAGCGTCC
>PMIN01000132.1 GCA_003158275.1 Methanobacteriota archaeon | reverse complement strand
TAAATTTGCAAATTAGAACACGCACTCCTTGTTGAGAATGAAATTGTCATCGAGCATTGTGACGTTTTCATAGCCTTGCGCAATTCGTTGTTGTTTAATTGCTCCACTTCGGCGTCGATAATCCTGACGTGGTGTCCGCGGTCTCGCAAGAATGCGGCGATATACGCGAGGCCAAGAGGCGGCGTACAGATGTTCAGCTTTCTCACGTCTCCAGCGCCGAATGCGGGTTGGATTAGTGCGACGTCTATCCCCATTTTAGTCGACTTCCATTCTAGAAAATGTATAGGCACCGAGGAAGAGGAATAGCAGTGCGAAAGCGACAATGACGGTTAAATCAAGCCATGGCGGAAGGTAGAATACACCGGTAAGGAGCCCCCGTACCCCGTCAACGCCATACGTAAGCGGATTGATGAATTGTAGCTGATACAAGACAGGAATGCCCTTAATGACCGTAATTGGCAGTAAGGCACCCGACAGGAAAAACATCGGAAACTCTAACATCCGTATAATAGTCGTAAATCCCTCGGTGTTCTCGATCATGGCGCCAAGCGTCAAGCCGAAACCAACAAAGGCAAAGAAGGTTATAATCGCGAAGCCCATCGCCAAGAGGAAACCAGCAACGCTAATTATTCTGAAACCAAACCATGTGCCGAGGATGAGAGCAATTCCTATCGTTGCCAGCGCCTGAATGATCGCGATCGTCAGCGCTCCTAAGCTCCTGCCTATCATAAGCGACGTGCGTCGTACAGGAGCGACCATGACCTCCTTCAGGAAACCGAACTCCTTGTCCCAGAGGACGGTGACACCACTATTCGTGCCCCCGAATAGCAACCCCATGCAGACAATTCCTGGAACGATGAACGCGAAGAAGGGTAATCCCCCGGTTACTATACTCTGGCTCGCTCCACTTGAAAAGATCTGACTCAGCGGGATTCCCAAAAAAAGAATCCAGATTAACGGCGAGGCGAATGTCGCGAGAATCCGCGATCGCATCCCTGAGAATCGTATCAATTCGCGCAACCACATGCTGTAAATTGGCTCGCGCTCAAATAGGGGTCTGTGCGTTACTTTCTGCGTTTCCGTTTTAGTTACTTCCTGCGCTTCCATTTTACCTTGCCACCCCCCTCGCGTTTCGTTCCAATCTCATCTATCCACCTTCAGCCTCTCGTATCGTCCTGCCAGTGAAGTATAAAAAGACGTCCTCGAGGCTCGGTTCATGCTCATCTATAGCTGTAATGACAAATCCATGCGTATCTGCAAAATCTATAAGGTCAGCGACCCTTCCCTCACCGCTTTCCGCATTTAATAATATCGAATTGCTGTATTCCTCAACACGCTCTATCCACTCGAGGTTTTGTACCTTCTCCATGAACATGGCCCTGCTCGCTCCTCCGTCAGCAATTTGAAGTGAGATTAAGTCTGAACCCACAGCCTCCTTAAGCTTTTGAGGCGTATCCAGCGCTATTATCTTTGCCTTGTCGATGATGGCCACGCGATCACAGAGATAGTTCGCCTCCTCTATGAAATGCGTCGTGAGCGAAACGGTTACTCCCTCGATTTCCCTCGCCCTCTTTATCTGGTTCCACAAATCCATCCTCGCCCTTATGTCAAATCCTATGGTGGGCTCGTCGAGGAACACGACATCAGGATGAGTCATGAAGCCTCTTGCCACCTCAAATCGACGACGAACGCCTTCGGGCAAATTGTGAAGCCTGATGTTCTCTTTTCCTTGCAGCTCAAGCAAATCAAGCGCCCTCTCTATCTTGCTCTCCCTATCCTCCTTGCTCATTTCGTACATTCGTGCGTGAAAATCAAGGTTCTGTCTGCCCGTTAGATACTCATCGCTGGATCGGTCTTGGAAAACAATTCCGATATGCCGTCTGACTTCGTCACTATCCTTGACCACGTCGTACCCACAGATCTCAGCGGAACCTGAAGTCGGATGCAGCAGTGTTGTCAGCATTTTTATGGCCGTTGATTTTCCAGCTCCGTTTGGACCAAGGAACCCGAATATCTCACCTCTCTTGACGGTGAAGTTGATGTGGTCAACTGCTACAAAGTCGCCGAACTGCTTCGTAAGCTCGTGTACCGCTATTACGTCTTCCATCATTCATCGTGCTCCTCGACGGTCTTCTTCGCGTAATGCAACAGAACGTCATTCAAGTTTGGCGTGCTTGATTTTATAGAGGAGATGCTAAATCCGTGTGTTTTGGCCAGTCTCACGATCTCGGGTATCCCTATACTCTTGTCCGTAAGGCTCAGCACTATTGTGCCTTCGGTACTTTCAACGCTTTTTGCCCAGGTCGTCTCCCGCAGCAGTTCTGCGAACTCTTCCTGCGAGCCCTCTGATACCTTAGGCGTTATCAGATCCTCACCGACTAGCAGTTCTGCGAACTCTTCGTGAGCGCCCTTTGATACCTTAAGCGTTATCAGATTCTCACCGATTGAGGCTTTTAGGGCCTCAGGGGTATTTGACGCTACTATCTTACCCTCGTGCAAAATTGCTATTCTGTTGCTGAGATAATCGGCTTCCTCAAGATATGACGTAGCCAAAAGAACAGTTGCCCCCATCTCCTTGTTCACTCGTCGGAGGTAATCCCAGAGGTATCGTCGCGTCTGCACGTCAAGCCCTATCGTCGGCTCGTCCAGGAGGAGGACCTTAGGAGAGGTCAGCATTCCTCTCGCTATCTCAAGCCTTCGCAGCATCCCTCCGGAATAGTCCTTTACTTTCCCATTCGCGTGCTGTTCCAGTCCAACAGTCTTCAAGACTTCAGCCACCCTCTGCTCCCGCTCTTGTTTTGGGAGACTGTACATGCGTGCCGCAAAATCCAGGTTCTGCTTGCCCGTAAGGTAGATGTCAACGGCCTCTTCCTCGAATACAAACCCGATAGAACGCCGCACGCCGTCCTTCTCCTTGACGACGTCATAACCGCACACGGTGGCACTGCCGGAATCAGGATTTAGAAGAGATGACACCATTAACATCGTCGTTGTCTTCCCGGCTCCGTTTAAGCCGACAAGCCCGAAGATTTCGCCCTCAAACACCTCGAAGTTGATGGCATCCACTGCCGTAACCTTGCCGAACGCTTTGCTTAGGTTACGTACGACAAGAATTGGCTTCCTGTCGTTGTCGAGCGTGACGCTGGGGGGAGCACTCAGGTCATTGGCGGCTTTCAGCTCTCCAACCCGACGAGTGGGATCCTCTGTTGTGAGCATAGACATGGTCTTACGTCACCACGCTTGTGCTGGTAGCGAAGACAGTTCGCAGCGCGTCTAGGGCTTTGTCGATGACTTCTCTATTGTCAGCATCTGCACCGCTTAGTTTGTCTGCCAGATATGATAGAGTCCCTTGGGTAGAGGCTTCCAAAATCGCCATTCCATGGTCTGTGACGGTTAGCTGCACACGCCGCCTATCAGCGGGATGGTCGTTCCGTGCCATCAAACCGCGCGCGATGAGATTGTCCACAAGCCTAGACGTGGAAGGGGGAGTCAGCCCCATGTGATGTGCCACCTCCCAAAGTGAAGAGCCTTCATTTCGATTCACAAAAGCCAAAACGCGGAACTGAGGGACAGTCAAGTCTATTGACCGTCGACTCCGCATCTCAGATCGTATGTCTTGCATAATAATTGGAACCACTTCAAGCAGCTTACGGGCGGATTCTTCTAGATCTACGGTCATACTATTGCATCTCCTAATAATTAGATGTTCTAACTATTTAATCATTGTACGAGCGTCCTGATCTAATTGATTTATATATTGCCCGAAAAAACGACAAAAAGAACCGCAGTATTATGAGAAACTCTTAATTAGTCGCTAATTCAACTGATGTTGAGGTTTTTAGATGGTATCTGAAAAAGTACTGCATTTTCAAGGAAAAAACAAGGACCTAAATCAATTATCACAGCAGATTGTTCAGCAACTATCAAGTGAAGGCTACAAAACACAGTCATCCACTGCCCCTTTGGGAATGGTCATACAGGCGACAAAGGCTGGGATTTTGCGGGAT
>PMIN01000107.1 GCA_003158275.1 Methanobacteriota archaeon | reverse complement strand
CTTTGCTCCTTTACGAGTCCCTTGGCCGGTTTTATGCCCCTTCTTGCGCTTAGCATCGTTCCCGCGTGCCCGTCCGCGGCTGACCCCCTGCGCTTGCTTAGATTTCACGGTCCCATCATTTATGAGCCCGCGGACATCTTCACGGGTGATAGCGTTTGCGACGTCCGTGAGCTTCTCCGGATCGAGCCATATTCTGCTTTCTCCAACACCAAGCACCTTAGCAGCGAGTCGCTTTTGGTTCGACAGGCTGGTCACTGCTTCTCCTCCGTTGTTGCCATCATTCCTTCGCCTTGGTCTGCGATCTGAGCTTTCGGTCCGGGATTGAGCACCTTCAAGCCCTTGGCAAACGCCCGCTCGAGAATGACTTGCTTCTTGCGAGCGCCGACCGTCCGACCTATTCTGACGGCTTGCTCAGGCTTCGCCTCTTCCAGATCAGCTGGGGTGTTGACGAGCACTTCTTCGAATCCTGACGGATGGAAGCCCCTTATCGCGCTCGGTGCGCCGTATCCTACTTGCACAACCGGACCCTTATCCGGAAACCCGCGCCGCATCTTGTTAAACAGTCCGCGTGGTTTTCTCCAGCTCGAGCTTAGCTTCTTTTTCTTTTCGTAGTCGTCGCGCTTGAACCAGGGTTTGTCGTGCCNNTGCAAGGTCAGCATCGAGGCCTGCGTTTGCAAGTTCATCCGCTGTAACGCCCTTGAGATCGTCCACCGTTCGGTAGCCTGCCTCTATAAGCGTTTTAATTTCAGTGTCATTCATTTCATTCAAAGCCTTCATGTGCTTGCCTCGACACCCTTTTCGATGAGGTAGATGCCGTCTTGAAAAACGCGCGGGTCACGCCCCTTGATCCGAGTCGCTTGCTCGATGTTCGCAGCGGTTTGGCCTACGTGTTCCTTATCGATGCCTGTAACGGTTAGCTCGTCGCCCTGAATAGCAACGACAGAGTCCCCCATTACTCTAGCGGTTCGTGGCTTTCGTTCACCCAGAAAGTTCTCGATCGATACGACTTTCCCTTCTACCTTGACTTGGATAGGAAAATGTGAGTATACCAGTTTCAGCTTGTATTGAAATCCTTCGGTTACCCCTCTGACCATGTTAGCGATGTGAGAGGCGTAAGTGCCCACGATCGATTTCTGAGTCTTTTTGTCGAGGGGGGTCCCGACGTACACCTTATCTAGCTCAGCGCGTATGTCGACACTTGGGTACCATAGGTCGCGTTCGAGTGTTCCGCGGGGACCTTCTACTCTTACCGTTCCGTCGTGAACTTCAACCCGGACGCCGTCAGCAACCGGAACCTCTCTTTCAATGACTTGGACCATGGGTTACCACCTAGTAGCAGTACGCTATTAGTTTCCCTCCGATACCCCGTTCTCGTGCTTCAACGTGAGTTATTATCCCAGCAGACGTTGTCAGTATCAGGAAACCAAAGTTGCGCGCCGGCAAATACCGCTGTTCCCATCTCTCAAGGTCAGTTGTTTGAACGGAGCTTCGCGGTTTGATCGCGCCACAGCGGTTGATATTACCGAGCAGCCCGATCTTGAATACGCCTGTTTTCCCGTCTTCGATGAGCTCAAAATCACCTATGTAGTTCCCTTGCTGCATGACGCGAAGGACGTTACCGATAAGCTTTGATACGGGCTTGACGCAGCATTCTCTCTTACCGACGCCTTCGGCGTTCTTGATCGCTGAAAGAGCGTTCGCGAGCGGATCTAATAGAACCATGGCACATTACCTCAGTTATACTTCTCAAACTGCATGTCGCGGGCGATCTCTCGGAAGCATTGTCGACAGAGGTATATCTCGTACTTCGTGACGAGTCCTTGCTTGCGTCCACAGCGCCTGCATTCATGGGCCTCACGGCGTTTTTTTTCAGCCATTATCCCAACACCACGTTATAATTGTTTTGAAGGAAAGAAATTGCCTGCTCACGCGTCACTCGATGTCGAATGGGAACGCGACGTTGCGCCGCACGACGCCGAGCGACGCGATAGCCTGGCTTCTTAAGTGATACAATTACGTCCATGCCAAATATGCCTATTTGGGGGTCATAGGTCATTCCTGGGAAATCCGTGTGATCGACGATGCCGAATGATACGTTGCCGCTCTCATCAAACTGAAACTCGTTCACGAAATTCTGCCTAGTTTCAAGGGCGCTGTGAAGAAACGCGCTCGCTCGTTCTCTTCGCAGAGTCGTTTTGCATCCTATTGCTTGCCCTTTTCTTATCCCGAACACTGGTTGAGTCTTCTTTGCTGACGTCCGCACCGTGGCTTGCCCAGTAAGAGTTTTTACGATATTCTCCGCGTTGATTAACTTTTGACCCCCCTCGCCGACACTTATGTGGACGGTCACCTTGTCAAGCGTCGGCTTCGTCATAGGGTTATCAGTTTGCTTTTGTTCCGCACGGGCCTCAGCCACGATCAGTCACCACCGCTGCCGGTCACAAAGACGTAGTCGTCTATGGTCTCAAATTGTTTGCCGTCTCGTTCAATTCTTATCGTATTCGGACGCGAGCTCGCCATCTTCCTTAATTCTACCATCGTGCCGGTCTCACCAGAATGTTTTCCTCCCACGATCACGGCTTTGTTGCCGGCTTTGCGCTCATGCCGTTCGACAACGCGGTAATCGGGCAGTGAAAAGACAAGTGAGTCACCAGTACTGTATTTTTCATTGAGGAGTACATTCGTCCCATCGTGCAAGTTATACTGAAGCTTGCCGCCTTTCACGACCGTAATGTCGTCAATACGGGCCAGTTTGCGCTTTGCTTCCTCATCGCCTATCTGAGTCAGCTCGTACTTGCCGCGCGGGTTGGGGAGCATGCGGTAGCTTTTGCCTGCAGTCGCAAACACGTCGAACATGCCGACGTGAGCTTTGTGCTTCTTCACCACGCGCCCGTTCACTGTTACGCTGCCATTATGCAAAATTCGCTTCGCCTCTTTCGCATTGTCGGCGAGGTGCAGCATGTCCCTCAGCACAACCAATACCGGAACGGCTTCTCTCGAGTGTGTGCCGGGAGACGGAGCGGTGACCCAGTGACCAGTTTTTTTTGCGATTGGCCAGCTCTTTGGTGCGGAGATTCTTTTTTGATGCACACTATCCCTCCTCTAATTTACTGGTCCTGAGTTTGTCTTTGAGCTCAAGCCTTGTAATCATCACATTTGACGGATGAACGGGTCGTGCCACCTCAGACCCATCGGCCTTGTGCACCGTTATGCCGTCAATTTCGATCGATACGTCCTTGAGGTTGACCTTCGCCACCTTTCCTTCACTATTGCGGGAGTCCCCACGAAGCACCTTTACTGTGTCTCCTTTCCGTATTTGAACCCTTCGGCGCTTATATTTATCCGCAAGCTTCTTTTCGAGAGGCGCGTGCAGATACTTCTGACGCACGTGGAGAGGAGCATCAATTCGCGCTTTCCGCTGTTTTCGCGGTTGCTTAGACGTAACTCTATTTACCACTCTGAACCCTCACACTATCATTTGAGCGACCGAAGCAATCTTGCCGAAGCGTTCTGCGACTTCGCGGGCAATCGGCCCCTTGATCTCAGTTCCACGGGGCTCCCCGTTGTCATCCGTTATAACGGCTGCGTTATCTTCAAACTTCACTCTCGTCCCGTCAGGCCTTCTGAATTCTTTTTTCTGCCGCACGATCACAGCCTTGAGAATCTGTCGGCGCATATCAGGCGCCCCTTTTTTGACCGATACAATGACCATCTCGCCTAATCCCGCCTTGGGTTGCCGGCTCTTAACGCCCCGATACCGTTTGACCGCGATAATCTCTAAGGTTCTTGCCCCCGTATTATCGACGCAGTCAATCTTCGAGCTCGTTGCGAGAGATCGAGGAATTTTCGCCTTAAGGCTCTTCATAGTATTTGAATCACCACGAACGACTTAGTCTTGGACAGCGGCCGGCATTCTGCTAGGCTAACACGGTCTCCCGTTTTTGCCGCGATGCAATCCGGATTGTGAGCGTGCAGTTTCGACTTCCTCTTTTCGTACCTTTCGTACTTCGGAATGTATTTTAGGTACTCTCGCTGCACCACAACGGTTCGGGCAGTTTTGTCGCTCACCACCGTTCCATCGATCACCTGCCCCCGCACAGAAAGCGTCCCGTGAAAGGGACAGTTGGTGTCCTCGCACTGCTCTGTTGGCGCAGCTACGTCAAAGCCAATATTCGTTCGCATGGTGTCACCTGTTGTGCCTTTTTCGAAGACTCTTTCCGACGCGGTCTTCAGAGCGTCCCACGACAAGATCTCCGGCTACTCGTACTTTGTCGCCTTCTGGCATCGTGAATTCAAATGTATTGCGGTGCTTAGCAACCGTTTTTTCCTGCCCGCAGCATTCTAATTTGAAAATGTTTCTCCTTTCGTCAATGATCCGCCCACTCAAGCCTACGGCGTCGCTGTTAGTACTCTTCACCAGCGTCACACGCAAACCAATGAGCTCGTGATTCACGACGTTCGGAGGGGTAATTCTCATCTAGCACCTACGTAACCGTTGCTCGCGCGTTCTTCTCTTCATTCATAATCGTGCGGATTCGAGCGATGGCCCGTCGGAGCTCTCTTGGTCTTCCCGGATTCTCTGGAGCGCCGCCGGCAGACACAACCGCTCGCTCTCTTAAGAGCTCCGCGATCAGATCGTTAAGCTGCTTGCTTCGTTCATCCGGCTTCATCTTGCGTATCTCTTGGCTCCTCAATATTGCCATTCGACGTCACCTCTTCGTCTGGTATTTGTTCCAGCAGTCGTATGTCATCAGGAAGTTTAACTCCAGGAGGCACGATAAAGACTTTGACCCCGATGATGCCGAGCTTCCGTTTCGCGGTCGCGTAGCCTTTCATTACCAGGTCCTCAGCAGGTTTTCCGCAGTGTTTTATGTATCCGCGGAGAAACTTCTCGGTTCGCGATCGCGGGCCGGTGACCTTTCCCGCTAGGATTATTTCGCATCCGAGTGCACCGGCGTCCATAACCCGCTGGAGCGTCGATTGGCCTGCCTTTCTGAAATACCAGCCCCGCTCAAGCGCGTTGGCTAAGCGGTGCGCCATTATTTGCGCGTTTAGCTCAGGAACTTCGATCTCCTGGACATCGAGCTGCGGGTTCTCGAGCTTGAAATTCGCATCGAGCTCTCTGGTGACCCGTCTGATCGTTTTGCCGCTCTTACCGATGATCATTCCGGGTTTCTCTGCGTATAGGGTGATGTGTGTGCCCATAGGAGTGCGGTTGATCTCCATGCCACCATAACCTGCCCGCTCTAGCTCCCGGTTGAAGTACTCATTTATCTGAGATCTCTTCAAGCCCTCCTCTATGAATTTTTTCTCAGTCCCCATTTCCAAACTCCTGGAGCACGATTTCGACCGTTACCGTGTCCGTGTTCTTTGCGGTGGCGCGTCCCATCGCGCGAGGCATCCTACCTTCAATGACGCGCCCCCTTCTCGCCAAACTGTGGACGATCTGCATTCGATCCGAATCGAGCCCTTTGTATTCAGCATTCGCTTCCGCGCTCTTTAAGACCGTAAGTATGTCCCGGGCTGCTTTCTGCGGAAATCTGCCCGCGTCCCATCCACTTAACCCCGCTCGGTGTCCGACGCCTGAATTATGGCGCTTGAACGGCACGGGCGTCTTAATTTTAGTAATTCCTTCCAGATACGATTTGGCTTCTGCGAGCGACTTTCCTCGCAGCTCCCTGCATATCTCGACGCAGTGTCGCGGCGATACGTGAAGCTCATGGCCTTGCGAGCGGGCCGTTTTCTCGTTGTCAAACTCGACTGAATACTTTGTGAACGCCATTAGATCACTTCAGTGGAACGTACCTGCTAGATCGTGTCGCTCCCACTCCCGGACCCCCGTGTGATACCCTTCTCCTTGTGAGGGCGTATTCCCCAAGGTAATGCCCTATCATTTCCGGCATAATCTCGAAGATGGTGAACGTCTTTCCGTCGTGGACTCCGATGGAGGTGCCGATCATCTCAGGGAGAACGATCATGTCTCTCTGGTGGGTGCGGATGGTTTTTCCCGCTCGTATCTTTTGCAAAAGCTTTTTTTGGTCTTCCGTGAGCTCTCTTTTGAGCTTTCTGCGTTGACGCGCAGGAAAGAGCTGAGCCACTGTGTCGAGGTCCATGTCCTTGAGCTCCTCAACGGAATGTCCCCTATACGAGAACTCCTCCTTTCGGCGTGGCGCTTCCACTTTTCTTCTTTTAGCCATACTTTCACCAGCTCTAGGTTTGACTATCGTTTACCGGTGCGGCGAGCTGCAATGCTGCCAACTTTCCGGCCCGGCGGAGCATTTCGGCTGACCGTTTTTGGGCGGCCTGGATGCTGCCAACCACCACCGCCAAATGGGTGGTCTACCACGTTCATGGCAACCCCGCGCACACGAGGATATTTTGCTGCCCTTGAATGCATCTTGTGAAACTTCTTGCCCGCTTTGACAAAGGGCTTGTCAAGGCGTCCTCCACCTGCCACCATTCCTATCATTGCTCGGCAATGCGGATGGAGCCATTTCATTTCGCCACTGGGCAGCTGCACGACAGTTTTTTGCACGTCGTGCGCGATAAGCATCCCGTAGACCCCGGATGCTCGCGCAAAACAACCTCCGTCGCCAGGTTGCGATTCAATACTGCAGATCGGCACCCCTTCCGGGATTTCGGCAAGCGGCAGAATATTGCCAGCTTTGACCTCTGCTGACGCTCCGCACGCTATTTCATCGCCCACGCAAAGGCCCTCTGGAACTAATATCAAGCGCTCCGTTCCGTCTGCGAGCTCAACTCGCGCTATAGGGGCGCTACGAGCCGGGTCGTGCAGAACCTCGACTACGCGCGCTTTCACGACCTCATTTTTGTCAGCTTTGATCAATTTTAAGGCTGCCTTATAGAGGTGAGACGGTGCCCGATAGGTCGGTGTTCCCTTGCCCCGATTTTGCGATATTATTCTCTTGCCCATGCCCCGACTCCGTCAGAAGATTCCAAGTCTTGATGCAACGTCTTCCGCTGAATCGTCGCTAGAAAGCGTAATAGTAGCTTTTTTTTGCCCTTTAGGTGTAACGAGCGTCTTCACGTCGACGACTGTGACGTCATAGATTTCTTCCACCGCTTTTTTTATGTCGTCTTTTGTATCTTCGACGTCAGCGATGAACGTGAGCTTGTTCTCTCTATCGAGCTGAGCTGTCGCCTTCTCTGTTACATATGCGTGTTTCAACATGACTCTACTCTTTTCCTAAGGCATTTATCGCCGACTGGGTCCATATTGTTAGTCTACCGGCGTGCGTACCTGGGGCCAGAAGCTCAATGTTTAACTGATCCACAGTTACAACATCGACTCCGGGCAAATTGCGCGCTGCCGACACGGACCTCGCGCAGATAATAAGGACGCTCTTTTTGTTCTTATAGCGTCGGCCCCGCCGCTTGCCTTTCCCGGCACGCACGCGTTTGCCGCGTTTCGCTTTTTCTATGTCTTGCCAGACGTTGAGCGCGACCAGTACTTCTGCTATCTCGCTGGTCGTGGCCAACTCTTCGAAGGCGTCCTCAAGTATGAGCGGAAGGGTTCCTTCAAACCGATGACCTCGCGCTTTAACTAGATCAGGTTTTGCGGTGGCTGCGATCGCGGATCGCATCGCTTTCTGCCTTTCTTTCCTGTTTAACTTCTCGAAAAATACCCTCTTCGAGCTCGGCGGATGTGCTTTTCTTCCGCCAACGGCTTGTGGCACCCTCGCAACCCGGCTGGAGTTCTTCAATCGCGGGACTTGTGCGACTCCCCGCCCCGATCCCCACGATTCCGCTGAGGTCTTAAGGCCCGCCGAGGGCTGCGGCCCATATGCCTGCTTCCGGTTTGTCTGCGAAACGACGACTGCCTTTTTGATGAGATCTGGGCGATAGAGTTCCTCGAAAAGCTCCGGAAGGTCGAGTTTCTTCCCGGCCTTCCCCTTCAGACTCATTACCCGCCCCTGCATCTTATCTCACTCCTTGTTTCGATTGAACGCTAATGTAGCTCAGATCAGGGACCGTGTGTGCGATCTTGTGTGGCCTAAGGGCAGGTCTCATTCTAATGAGCCGTTTGGCAGGCCCTGGAATCGATCCATGGAGAAGCACGTATCCACCTCGGATGAGCCCATATTTGAGAAATCCTCCCGCAGGAGTCACTACAGCTCCGTCCGGTCCGATTTTGAGTATTCGCTTATTGTACTCAGTTCTTTGTTGATAGCCCATCTGACCAAGTTGGGGAACCGTCCACCTAACACGCGCTGGGTTCCACGGACCAAGATTCCCGATGTGGCGCCCCTTGCCGCCCCTGAACGCTTTTCTATCCTGGATGGTGACGCCCCACCGTTTGACTGGCCCCTGAGTCCCTTTGCCCTTTGTCACTGCNNCACTAACCGCCGCTGGCGAGGTATGAACCAGTACGCGGATCTCGTCCGCACCGTCGAGACTCCCCTCACGGCGTACTGCCTCCTTGGGAAGCGGCCTGCGCTTTGCAACATCGCCTCCGATATTGCCGGCCCAAGTTTCGAGCACAATGCGCTTTCCATAGGGCGTCTTACGGTACGTGCGCACGGCCGCTACTTTCATGGCGGGAGTTTCGACGACCGTGGCGGGCACGCTTATCTCTAACCCTCCGGTTGGGCTATTAGGGGAGTCATCGACTAAGATCACGTGTGTCATCCCAGCTTTGTAGCCCGCGAATCCCTGTATTCGCGGCTCGTCTTGCTCTGGCCACGAGCGGATTCGCGGCACTTCGCTCTTTGCCCTCTTTCGGGGGCTATAGGCGAGCGATCCGCGTCTCGGACGATGTCTTTTTGTCATTAGTTTACCTCATGTTGATTCGTGCAACGCGATATTGAACACGCTCAACGTGGCTAGGATAGCTTCTTCTGTGCGCACCGTCTCTGTCCCTTGCTGCGGGATCGTATTAACGACAAAGTCTGAAGCATCCTCGAGCAATAGCCCCGCTTCCTGGAATAACGCTTTTACTCCGCGGTTTGGAGCCCCAAATACGAAAGTCATCATTTCGGCGCTTCTCCTTCTTATTTCNNCCCCTCCAACGCATCTGCGATGCTATCGACCACCCGGACCGAATACCCCCAATAACGAGGCGGCTTCTGAGTCAGTTCAACTTCAAGCGGATCTCGCGAAAAGATCTTAACTGTCACGCGCTCCCCTTTGCGCAACGTCGCCGCTCGCAAAAAGGCCGGGCAATCCAAACCGATTTCAACCCAAGCGCAGTCAGTTCCGACGTCTATCACAATTCCTTCTCGAATGTCATCACGCGCGGTCGCGTGGTGAGGGGTCTTCAACGGGGGAACGACCCCAATGGATCTCAACTCATTTGAGCGCGGGAAAAGCAGCTTTCGAAGGTACTGCGGCGCCTCCATATACTGCAATATCGACGCGATGAATTGGCTGTCATCGTACGCAGCATCACGGTAAATTGTGACGCCATGCACCCTAAATATTGCCGCCGCGCGAGCGACTTGTCCGACCTTGTATGTCTTTATTTTCTGATCGGCGGTTTCGATGGTCAGGGATGAGGGCACTGCGAGCTGTATCTTGGGGTGCATTTTCGCACATTCTGCGTGATAACGCCTGACCGGTGTAGTCTTTAGAAGTGAACAAAGCTACTTAAAGGTTTCTGACGCTGCTGCGGCTCGCGTCACGCGATTCCGATACTCCTAAATAATGCAAAGCCCATATGGCTAAGAATGGATGATTCCAGCGGCGCAGCCCAAAAGCTTCACGCTGCAACCGTTTCAGTTTCTGTCAATGTGCTCCTGCTTACCACGAAAATTATTGTGGGGGTTGCCACCGGCAGTCTAGGAATACTCGCCGAAGCGGCCCATTCGCTGCTCGACCTTCTTGCATCGGGCTTTGCTTACACGGGCATCAGAGCCGCAAACAGGCCACTCGATGAAGAACATCCCTACGGGCACGAGAAGTTCGAAAACTTTTCAAGCCTCGTACAGACCGCACTTCTTGGCGTTACAAGCATATGGATCTTCTATGAGGCGGGCCTGCGACTTCTCACAGGATCTACTATCCAGGTAAACAACACGCTCTATTACGCCATCGTCATTATGGTTTTTGCTATTGTCGCAGATTTCGGCGTTTCGAGGTATCTGTTTCAAAACGCCCGAAAATACGGAAGCTCCGCCTTAGAAACAGACGCGTATCACTTCTCAACGGACATCTATAGCTCCGCCGCTGTGCTTCTCGGCTTGGTGGCAGTTAAGTTCGGTTATGTCGTCGTCGACCCTTTGGCCGCGATCTTCGTTGCGATCATAATGCTCACGACTTCCGTCCGGCTCGGGCGAAAAACGACCCAGGTCCTCCTCGACGCCGCCCCGCCAAAGGAAATCACGTCAAAAATCAGAGACGTTATAACGGATAACCGCGACATAACTGACTTCCATAGTCTTCGGGCCCGGCAAGCCGGCAGCAGCTTATTCGTGGACGTGAGCATCCACGTCCGGCCGAACCTTAGCCTTGAAGATGCTCACAACATCGCCAACATACTGGAAAAAGACATAAAGACGCGCGTGCCAAACGTTAAAGAGGCTATTATTCACATTGAACCGGAGACGTCGGCGCGAAAAACGACATGATCGAAGTAGTAACGCCATCGAGACTTCACATCACCCTGATTGACTTGAGCGGCTCCCTTGGACGCATTGATGGTAGCGTCGGACTCGCTCTCGACTTTCCATCCGTGAAAATCAAGGCACGCGAAGATGCTCAGCTATCGGTCTCGGGAAGCACAACGTTCGAAGAGCGAATCAAAAGAGCGGCATCCGCGATCATGACGCAGCACGAGGTCAGCGGTGTGGCGATCGAGGTCGTTGACGAGTATCCTGCTCACGTTGGACTAGGCTCAGGAACTCAAGTCGCACTAGCAGTCGGAACGGCGATAAGCGAACTCTACGGTCTGCGCTTGACGCCAACGGCCGTTGCACGATTGACGGGGAGGGGGGGCACCTCTGGTATCGGCGTCGCGGCGTACGAGCGCGGCGGCTTCATCATCGACGGCGGCCATAAAGGCAAAACACAGTTCCTGCCCTCGTCAGCTTCTGGAAAATACGAGCCGCCACCTATACTCGCTCGCCACGATTTTCCAGATTGGACGATCGTTCTTGCAGTTCCAGACCTGCACGGAGCAAGTGATGAGCGCGAGATCGACATATTCCGACAACAGTGTCCGCTGCCGCTCACCGAGGTCCAAGAGCTGTGTCACGTACTCTTGATGGAGATGCTGCCCGCGGTCGTGGAACAAGACATCGAAAGTTTTGGACACTCGATCGATCGAGTCCAGACGCTCGGTTTCAAACGCCGAGAACTTGAGTTACAGCCCTTCTGCGCTGGCCTGGTGCAATTTATGAGAGAGAACGGGGCGTTGGGTGCCGGAATGAGCTCATTTGGTCCGGCCGTTTACGGGATAACTGAAAGTAAGGGACTGCAAGCAGCAGTGCAGCGCTACTTGTACGATACTATCGGCGGAGAAGTACACGCGGTGAGAGCGCGAAACAGCGGTGCGTATGTCCGAGAGGTTTCTTCTGGTTAGGGGCCTCTCGGTTCCTAAACGTTAAGGAGTGTAAGCGATTCTTATGGAGAAACTAGACCTTGAACTGTCGAAGGCTCAACAACTGTTGCTTATGACCGACGGCTCGGTCACGACTCTGCTCGAAGTGATGACAGGAAAACCTGTCGTTGTAACGACGCTACTTCAGCAGGTCGTGGAAGCAGACGCCGAACGGGCGAGTGCCTTGGACGTGGAAGAGGGTGACAACATAAACTATCGCGTCGTTGTACTCAAAAACGACGACAATCATCAACCGCTAATCTATGCCGAGTCCTACACACCGATCGCACGTCTCAAAAAAGAGTTCAGACACGACTTGATGAAGGCCGATATACCGATCGGACGTATAATGAACCAACGGAAGATCGAGTCGCGGCGTGAAATCAGACGTATTGAAATCGTCTGCAACGAAGAGGTGAGCGAGTTATTTGGTGTGGCTCAAAGCGTACCACTGTTGTCACGAACCTATGACATCATCTCTCACGACACGGTGCTGATTCGGATAACTGAGACGTTCCCTTCGACAAGTTTCGCGCATACTGCCATGGAAATGCCGTAAAGGCTACCACTCGAAGGGGCGTGCGACCAACAAAGCAGAAACCGGCTTATGGCACGCTTAGAGGGTCAATCTAAACCGATTAATTTGGCAGCTGCGCAATCACCTGCGCGTCTTGTCAATACAAGCGATCATTGCTACGAACAGCAAGCCTAGCAACGCAGTCCCAGTCTCGAAGCCAGGTAAGAATGTTGCGGCCGGCTGCCCGCCTTTTGCTGTTGACTTGTACTCCCGCTATCGATAACGAGGCTATCAGAATAGGTAAGATGATGGCTGCCAACTTTTTTTTCCATACAAGTCGCCTTCTTTGACGTGACAGCCAAGAAGTCCGGTTACGCCCGAGTTGTTAAGCAACGTAGATTTCTCTTACCCACGCAGACGGCGCATACTTGCTGTCTCCAAGATAGTCACATTTCAGCGTATGAGACCTCGGTGAGAGCTTCGCAATGTGTGACGCCTATAAGATAAGCTGACTGCGTACTCCGCCAGCATCGTTAGAACGCTGTTTCCGCTGACGATTCCAACCATCGCATCCATTGGCGCACCACTTGATCCGATCATCGATCCCGGCCACGTTTGCGAATCGGTGTAGCTGCCGCTGAATCCGTAGTTTTGAGCAATCCCAACGGCTGTCGGTAGGTCTGCTTGCGCGGATGCCGAGCTATCGGTCTGAACTTGGCTTCGGTTAATGTCATAGCGGCGAAGTTGTGGGTCCCGGGTTCACGACCCAGAACGGCGCTTTAAACTCGCACGGCGCGTACTTGCCGCTGCCGAGGTAGTCAATAATCACCGTGTGCCATCCAGGTGACAGCTTCGCCGTGTCGCTGCCGCTGAGATACAACCCCCCGGCTCCGCCCGGCAGTCCCGCGGGACAGCCCTTCCAATATTGCGGTTGAGGCGTCGTTATCACCCACTGACCGCCTGCAGCTTGCGTGTCAATATAATAGTTAGCAGCGCCGCACGGGTTCGTTCCGTCTGACGCATTGACCCAATATCTCACTTGAGTCGGTTGTCCTCGCACGACCGGATTTGTTGTTGGCGATATAAGCCAAAACGCTGGTTCCCCCATGTAACCCATCCACACTTGAATCGACGTCGCTATGGGCGGCGTCGGAGTTGGCGTTGGCGTAGGTGTGGGTGTAGGAACGATAGAAGGCGACGGTGATGCCGTCGGAGCTGGTGATGCGGACGCTGAAGCAGAAGTCGTAGTTGCCGTTGTTGCTGCACTAGACGCTGCTTGTGATGCGTTGCCTGCCGCTTGGTTGCTGTTAGTTGATGATGTGCAACCCGCTATTGATAACGAGGCAACCATCACCAGCACGATGATAGCTAACAACTTTCTTATCATACAAGTCCCCCTTGACGGAAGCGCGAATCAAAATGGTACAATGGGCGTGATAATTTAAGTGTTTCCGTTTAGCTGCGTTCTACGTCGTTCTGTCACCTTTGTCGGCGCTATTTACTGCGTCCATCTGGAAACAGGCTCTGCCGCAGCTCCCGATTGCTAAAATTAGCGACAAGAAAATGTGAAATGGCGTGGTGCAACAAGCTCTTGTTTTTGCACTCATTCAACACCTAATAATACTATATGCACGAACGTGCTCAGAGCGTTCAGGGTCGCAACAAGAAGCTGTGATTTTGCGCAGAATGAAACTTGTCGAGAAAAAGAGTCTGGACTGTCTTCGTTAGCCACAGAATATCGTTACTGTACTGCTGTTATCTGGAAGGTGCCCACAGAAGGCTGATAGTTGCCGTAACCCGCAAAGCTCACCGTGAGTGTGTATGCGTGGCCCGCCGTCAAACTGTTCGTTTGGGCACTGGTGAAACTGACTGCTACGCTCGCAGTGCCGCCGCTTATCGGTGTCACTTGTCCAGTCAGACTGCCTATCTTAGCGGTGACGGTGCCGGCTGGAAAAGCAAGTGCGCCGGTCGATCCCGTTGGGACTATCACGAACTGCCAGCTTGCCGGCAAGTCCCGCGTAACAGTAGGGTTTGAGTTGAAGGATGGAGTACCGTAAATCGAAGTGGCCCCTCCTGATACTGAAGGTGACGCGGTCGGAGTTGCCGTGGGAGTTGCCGTGGGAGTTGCCGTGGGAGTTGCCGTGGGAGTTGGCGACGCGCTCGCGCTGGGTGACGGCGTGACGCTTGTGACCGCTGACGACGTTGTCGTAGCAGTCGTTGAGGTAGTATTTGAGCTCACGACTTGTGGGCTAGGAGTTGGAGAAGTTGACGACGTACAGCCAGCCACCAAGATAGTGGCGATCACCGTCGCGACCACTAGCAAAGACAGAAGACTTTTCCTCATGTTATTTGCTCAGATAGCGTTACACACGGCCCGTATATAAGAATGACGATATTTCTCGTTAACTGTCTCTTTACAGATTTGTGCGGCGTCCCGACTACTGCACCGTGACGGTGACGGCGCTGCTTGTCGAGGCTAGATAGGAGCTGTCGCCGGCGAAGGAGGCGTAGTAGGTGCGTGTGCCTGCGGAGGCCCAGCTCGTGATGAGGGTGATCTGGCCTTTAGCGTTGGTGACGTTGGTGGTGTCGTTGTAGCGGACGCCGTTGAGGAGGTCGTATATGGTGACGGACTTAGAGGAGAGAGTCTGACTGCCGCTCGTCAAGGTGACGGTGAAGTTGACCTTGTGATTGATGGCCGGGGTGGCGTTGGACGCGGTGAGGGTGAGCGCGGTCGACATCTTGGTGACGTTCACGTTCACCGTGGTGCTCGTGGCGTTGCCGTACGTGGCATTGCCGTCGTAGGCGGTACGGTAGTAGTATGTATTCGCCACCGTCTCGTTGTTACTGAATTGGTAGCCGCCCGGCGTGTTCGTCACGTTCGTTGTCACGTTAGTCCACGTGGCGTTGTCTGTGGAACGTTGCATGGTAATGGTCGCGTTACCTATCCCAAGGGCGCTGGCGCTCAGGGTGCCGTTGATGGTGAAGTTCTGCTTCATCAGTGCAGATGCTGGCGCGGCGATAGTGAGCCCGGTCTTCAGATTGGTGACGCTGGTGACGTTCACGGTGACAGCGCTGCTCGCCGATGTCTTGACGCTGATGACGTTCACGGTGACGGCGCTGCTCGTTGATGCTTGATAGGAGCTGTCGCCGGCGAAGGAGGCGTAGTAGGTGCGTGTGCCGGGGGTGGTCCACTTCGTTGCGAAGGTGAGCGTTGAGTACCCGGTGGTGTCGTTGTAGCGGACGCCGTTGAGGTAGTGGTAGATGGTGACGGGCTCTGAGATGGGCGTGGTGGCGTCCTTTAGGGTGGCCGTGAAGGTGTCAGACTGGCTGACGGCCGGGGAGGTGTTTGACGCGGAGAGGGTGAGCGCAGTCAGGGCCTTGACGTTGATGGTGACGGCGCTGCTCGTTGATGCCGCATACGCGCTGTCGCCGGCAAAGGAGGCGTAGTAGGTGCGTGCGCCGGGTGAGGTCCACTTGGTTGCGAAGGTGAGCGTTGAGTACCCGGTGGTGTCGTTGTAGCGGACGCCGATGAGGTAGTGGTAGATGGTGACGGGCTCTGAGATGGCCTTGGTGCCGATCTTGAGGGTAGCAGTGAAGGTGAC
>PMIN01000060.1 GCA_003158275.1 Methanobacteriota archaeon | reverse complement strand
AGGTGAAAAGATAGGGATAAGCGCCGAAAGCTTACAAGACGCGTGCGGAATACTCACGGCTGCTCATACGCCCACCCGTATTCCCGACTTTGGTGTATCTGAACCTGAATCCTCTTGATGATCCGTCGCAACTGCTGCCGTGCACTGTTGGGTAGCCAGGCATCGTGCACGCGGTCTCGTAGGTATTGGTAAGCTTCCCAACTGGTCGAGCACTTCCTAAAAAGCTTTTCGGCCGCCATATCCGCAAGGTCGTTTTTGTAGTCTGTGAGTTCGAGTATGAGCTCATCGACTTCCAGACACTCGTTGTTCACGGGATTGGGTGGTCAGTCTATCTTGGTAATTGTTAGCTGAAGGTGGAGCGAAAGTGCATAAATTCAGAGGCCCATCGCGCACGACGTTTTACGGCGATCACACAGGGATACCGGCACACCTCCCAGCTAGACGAGCACTTCTTTATTATCTCGATACTACCCTTACTTTGCCATTCTTCTGTCTATCGCGCAGTTTTCTAAGCTGATGTTGCGCTCTTTTTGGTTGGTTTACCGACGCATTTAGATAGCTAAACGCTCGACGCCTGTATGACGTTAAGACAGTCGAACAACCATGCCCGAACAACGAGTGAAACCCGAATCACACAGGCGCAGATGGAGCTTGAAGCACGAGATAAGCGCCTTAGTTGGTTTCTGACTGGCAGAGCGGCTGCTTCGACCGCAGTGCAAGAATACGGATCTGCACGACGGTCGCACCCGGCGCGTGCGCCGTAATTACTTGAGATATACGCCAAAGAAGGTGCATACCTTCGCCCACGCGTCGTCTCTCGCGGCGGCATTTGCGCTTGCAGTACCGCCAATGGCCAAGTCGCCGGCACCGATCGGCCTGGCTGGCGCAAGTCGGCTCGGCCCTGCAAGCAGGTGCCCTGCGCCATCGTAAGAGAAATGTTGAAAGGAAAAAGCGAACTCGCGCCCTCTGAGCCGTTCGACGACCTGCTCGCACATCGTGCTCGACGGCCAAATGGCATCATCCGTCCCGGAGAGTAACAAAAGGGGGCCGTTGATACGTTCGACGGGAATGACCGCACGTTCTACTGCTTGCTGGTCCTGAAGGCTGCCGAGATACAATCCCAAGTAGAAGCCATACTGCTCTATGCAGTCGTTGTCCATTCGGAAGGGCACGAATGGCACCGGCTTTCCGTCTAGCATCCAGGAGGATTTCGACGCCGACGCATTCGACCACGCCTCATCGATGCCCTGGAAGACGACATGGCTTGGCGAATACGCCACGATGGCGCGGATCTCTCGGTAGGTGGCGCCTACTAGCAGCGCAGCTTCACCGCCTTTTGAGGTGCCCACGAGGCCGATTTTGCTGGGATCAACCGACGGCTGCGCACACATCCATTCGATTGCCCGCTTGAAGTACTCGAGCGGTACCTCTTGAAGCCGAGCGGGGAGGTGCTCGAGCCCAAAGTACGCGAGCGCGAGCGCTGCGTAGCCCTGCTCTGCGAGGAGCGAGCCGACAGCGCTCGTACTGCGCAAGCTGCCGCCCGCACCACCTATGACAATGATTCCCGGGTGCGCGCCAGACGTTGACGGTCGGTGGAAGTTGGCGACGAGGCCGTTCTCCCTTACTGCGCTAGGTTCCAAAAAATCACTGTCGCGCGATACGTTCTAGCCCGTCATAAGCCTATGTGCGGCGACCGATGCGTTAGTCCCCACACAACAAACGGAGTCGTGGTGAGTTACCAGCGCGGCACTCCAGATATGGGCAGTCCAACTCGCCAACGACGGTAAACTGTTTAATAGACAAACTCGCCATGCTGTGCAACGCAAAGATGAACGAACTTGACAGTCGATGGGCTTTACCCGACCTGCAAAGCGCAGTCGCTTGGTGTTCGCGGAGGAACGCTCAGAACATCCGGTGCGTCATCGACGTGCTCGGGGAATACGCGCGCGAAGAAAGCCAAGCTGCTGGCTCGGTTGAGGCTTATTTGACCGCTGTGAAGGCTATTTCCAACTGCAGGCTAGCTTCATCGTTAACCGTCAAATTGAGCGCTTTGGGGGCCCTTTTTGACCAGGAACGCTGCCGAAAAAACGTACAGACAATCGCGCGAGAAGCGGCACGCCGCGGCGTCGGATTCGAAATCGACATGGAAGGGCAAAGCCTTGTCACATACACAATTGACGTTGCCGCCGCGTGCGCAAAAAAGCGGCGCGTGAGCCTGGCGCTGCAGGCATACCTTGACCGCTCACGTGATGACGTTTTGCGCGCGTCGGAGTCCGGTATTGCTGTTCGGATCGTAAAGGGAGCGTACGCCGGATCAACTACTGACTTTGCTGATATTCAGAAGCGTTTCAAGCAGCTATCAAAGATCCTGTGCGCGACGGCTACTTTTTTTACTGTCGGAACACACGATCCAGACCTTATCGAGTGGATGACTGCGAAGATGGAAAGGAAGAAGGACTTAATCGAGTTTGGCTTTCTTAAAGGTCTCGCTGATCGCACGAAGGTTGCTATGGCCCAGCAGGGGTGGCTCATCTCGGAATACGTGCCGTTCGGCGAAAATCGCACGGCGTACGAGGCGAGGCGGCGAAAATACCTCAAAGAGCTTGAGAGTTTGGGACGTTTCCCCGCTCCATAGGCGCCATGAAGGCGCGCCTGGAAATTTTGGCGCCAGGCGACACGTTTCAAAGATCTAGCGCGTCTATTTTCTTGGAATCCCGTACGTTCCCATTCCGAACGTAAGCGGTCCTGCCGCAATTAGCTTCGCGATTTCAGCGAAGATTGTCGTCTGCTTAGTCCATCTATCTGTTTGATTCTCGCGTGTGACCGAAGTACGAGGCGTGTTTTTGGGCTATTCGCGTTTCCGTGCGTGAGGCTTAATGACACCTAAGCTCCGCTCACACAGTGGTTCAAGGCGTCGATGCGGACGTTTAAGTGCGTGAGCCGGCGCAGAGGAGGGGATGGGTTAAACCCATCGCCCAACAATGCCGGAAAGTATCGACTCTAATCCGAAGATTACCAGGAACACCGCGAGCAGCAACACGAGCGTCGCCAAGCCGAGACCCGGGAATACTATCACAACAAAGCCTATGATAATTCCGAGTATCCCGACGACGATGCTTCCCGCCGTGCCACGAGCGGCGCTTGCTATCCCTGCGAACAACAAAGCTAAGCCGAGGAGATAGACGAGCGTCAGTGATCCATAGATGAACGGATTGTCGATTACAAGGGCGGCAATTATGATCATTAGAACCGACAGAATCAGGTTCAGTAGTCGCCGCCATCCGGAAATGCCTTTGGCAAATACTCGTATGAAATACGCAATCCCTAGAATAATCAGCGCGATTGATAGGAAGGCTATGAGTGTTAGTATTGCTACCCCTGGATATGCGAGGACGTATCCGGCCAGGACAAGGATGATAAGACCTGCGATGATTTCAAGGATGCGTAGCCATATGGTACTCTTTTTTTCGTCAGCCATTTCAATTTTCACCTCCCTTGACGTTTTTTTTGGTAATTCAAGCTAGCTAATGGGTTGCCGTGTTTATATTGGTTCCGGTTTTGCACGGCTCCGCGCGTAGTTCCTGCTTTACGCTGCTCTCTTTGCGGTTCGCTTGGTGCTAGAGGCCCGTTGACGGCTAATGCATGCGGAACCAACAGTATTGCATAAAGAATTCGTGCCTATTGCAAAAAAAAAGAAAGGGCAAGCGGCGTGTTAGCCGCTGCTTCTGCTGCCGGCTCCTGCGAGGATAAGTTGAATCCCAAACAGGAGGAAAACCAGCGCCACCAAGGCGACAAGAATCGCCTGGCCGATTCCGGGGAATACGATGACGGCAATAGCAACTATGAGTGCTATTATTCCGAGACCCATACTCCCCCAGCGGACCCACGAAGGTGCTCCTTCTGCCGCAGAATAGCCTGCAAACGATATCCGTCCTATAGCGTTGAGCAACAACGCTACAGCGAACAGAAATATAAGGGTCGCTTCGCCGAAGCTGGTATAAACGATCGCTGCAATGCCCAAAACCAGCACGATAATGCCCAGTATGACGTTGAGTAGTTTGCCAGCCGTCTTAAGGGCCTCTGAAGTAACTCCGCGGATCAAAAGAACAAGACCTAAGATGATCAGTCCGATCCCGAGTATGGCTCTGAGCAGATTGATGGCTATGTTAGGATTGAAAATGATGTACACTGCTAAAACAAGAACGATGATACCGGCAATAATCTCAAGGATTCGAGCCCACATTGGGGTAGCTTTCATTGTTATATCTCACCTCCATTGATATTTTTAGAACTCTAGGCTGTATTTTATGTGCTGCAGGGTTTATATCGGTTCCTATTTGGCAATACCTTGCTCGTTGGCTTTCTGGGCAACCTACATCCTTTTTCGCGCAGCAGGGGAGGCTGAGAAAACGACGAGCATCTACCAGATCTGATGAACGGCTGCTCGCATCAAGCAATCGCGCCAGCAGCGAAGCCGTAGAAAAAAAGGAAGCGGCTTGTAACCGCTTCAGTTCGCCGCCCCAGAGACAATGAGCTCAATCCCTAACAAAAGCAGGGCCAAAGCGACTAAGACGACGAGAAGTGCAAAGCCG
>PMIN01000221.1:4895-8762 GCA_003158275.1 Methanobacteriota archaeon | reverse complement strand
GTCTTCGGGCCTTGGCATCACGATACGCGTCTTTACCCCGATGCGGGCGAAATCTTCATAGTCAACCTGCGTTTGACTCACTACAATCGCCGGAATGGCGACAAAGCGTAGAATATTTCGCGCCTTGTAGATTATGTGAGTCTTCACGCCCCCGAGGTGAATAACCGCAAGCTTGTGGCGAGCAATTTGTTCCACCTCCTTTGCAGAAAGACCAAACTTCGGCCCGAGGCCGCGGGCGCTTTCGGGCGCATCGGCCGGGACGCCGCTTCCGGCGTTCAAGACGAGCACGCCTACCTGAAAACCTTCGTTTCGCAGGCCATGCGTGATCTCGCATACGGGCTTCGTTATGTGCCGTCTACCGGGGGACATTGCGATTGCGACGATATCAGGTATCCCTGTCTCGGAAATGGTGCCTCGTTGGGCAAGGCCTCCGCCTTTGCCCAGGCCCATTGATTCGCGGCAATCGACAATGTGTGTGGCGCGGCTGACGATATGCGTCACCTCTCACGGGGATAAATCGCACAGATCCGCGATTTCGACTTCGGATCTGTCATGCCAAGTACTCGCGTGTCCTTGATTACGCCCCATTTTGCGTAATCAGTCTGCGTCGGACGCGTTCGTATATACAAGCCTCGGTTTATCTGAAACCCACACGGAAGAATCCTTCTGGACACTTCCTCGACCTGCTCGATCACGTCTTCATCCTCTAGTTCAAGCCAAAACCTACCGACCTGTACCCCGAGCTCTACGTCCTGCTGCCCCACTTGAATGTGTCTGCGCGCTGCGTGCACGTTCGGCGTTCCCTTAGCTGGCCCTTCTGGAACAGCAGCAGCGATCCGCGGCCCGTGCATGATCAAGCGCGTGATTCCTTCGATCTTGGCAAACTCTGTGACTAACCGCTCAACCGTCTCCGGATTGAGTAGCCGTTCGGTGAATATCTCTATTTGAACAGGAATGCTCGTGTCAGGTACGTCCGTATCCATTGTGTATCGTAAACCTCCGCGCAATTTTCGTGTCTACATTCCCTCCGCTGCTTTGGCAACAGCAGTTATCGGGTCTTTGAATTCTGGTAGGTCGCCGTAGACTATGCCGATGATCTTTGACGTTGCCTCGACTGAGAACATTTGCGTGCCTGCGTCGATCGACACGGCTGCCGCAACGCACGGAATCGCAAAGCCCTTGGAGTGCCTCGTCACGATGTGGTTCCCATTGAACACACCGGGTCCGCCTCCGCCGTATATCGAGTGGCTGAAGAACGAGAACCCGACTGCNNGTACAACAGAGTGGATGAGACCGCTTGCGCACCTCGTGCCGCGCCGCAGTTCACTATGGTCGCGGCAAGTGTGCACGAAGCCGCATAGGCGTTCCAAGCTGCGACGTCGCCAGTCTTCATCGCCTTGAAGCCAGAAGGCCACGTCGTATCTGCTTTAATGACACCCGCTGCCTTTGCCTTTTCAACGGTCGACCCAACTACAGAGCCGATGGTACCAGTTTGCCCGTTCTCTTTGACGAGAGAGTAGGTTAGGTTGTTCGCGTTTAGCCCCTGCATCGCAAGTCCGCAGAGCTGCAACCGCTCGTTCCAGCCGATAGCGTCGCCCATCTCCCAGATACCCGTCTGCTCAAATATCGATGACAGCGCTGCCGCGTTCATCGTCCGCTTGCCGGTTGCGGCTGCAACGTGGTTAACCGCCACATTTCGCAGGGAGTAACCGTACCCTTCATCTTTCTGTGGGGTCTCGAGCATGGATTTCACATTGCCGCCTTCGTTGTCAATTGTTTGTGGGTACTGTCCCCAAATGGCAGCCTTAACCATAGGCGCTTGGAACATGTCCACTTTGAACATGTCGATAATCGCCTGCGTAAGTGCGCTGCTGGTTGCGGTGGTTCCCGCGACGTAGGTAGCTCCGGTGTTAAGGCGTTCGGTCGGCACTTGAACCTTGAGCTGCTTACCGCCACCAAGGGGCTGGACGTTCGTGTCGTCGCCCTCACTCACCATCACAAGGTCCTTAACCTTCTGTGCGAGACCGTCGGCGTTGCCGACTAGATCCAGGTTCAGTTCGCGACCGAGTATCTGTCTACCCTTGCCGCCGATTTTACCGGTCATCAGCGCGCCTTGGATGCCGTCGAGATTAACGGCTACCGTTCGCTTAGTGACGTTAATAATCTTCTTGATAGCCGGATTCATCGTCGGGCTGAGCGCCTCGAGCGGTATGTTCGAACCAACCTTTTGACCTCTGTCGTTGTATAAATCGACTTTGTCTTCAAATTTTGGCATTTCTATTCCTCCGCGGAGTCAGCTGCCACGCGAACGACACTGTATGCTGAATACCAGGACTGAAATTAACTAGATACAGCTCGATTGAAAAAAAGATAACGAGTTGTACGTTTCACCTAGCATGGAGCTTACCCCGGGTTTAAGTTAAGTTCAATTTCATAGTTTATTAAGCTTGTGCTGAGAAAACGCGGAGAATAATTAGATTTATTTTTGCAGAGATTTGCGCAAAAGAATCTCACCAAAATTTTATTTTTATATTTTTATAAAATACTGCACGAGCGCTATTTTGTAGATGCGGCGGCCACCGATCACTCAAAAGTTATATATGCAACCAATCTCATCTCGCCTTTGCGTATGAAGGTATTAATAAGTCCAAAAGACGAATTTGAGGCGACAGAGGCAGTGAATGGCGGCGCCGATATCATCGATGTTAAGAACCCGATCGAAGGGTCACTCGGGGCTAACTTTCCTTGGGTTATCCGACAGATTCGGAGCCTCGTCCCGCACTCGATAGAAGTAAGCGCAACGATAGGTGATTTTCCACACCTTCCCGGTTCTGCCTCGCTGGCAGCACTCGGCGCGGCTGTCTCTGGTGCTAACTACGTCAAAGTGGGGCTAAAAGGCTCCAAAACCAGAGATGACGCGATTTTTTTGATGCAGGGTGTAACGAGAACGGTGAAGGAATACGATACGCAGACCAAGGTCGTTCTCGCGGGATACGCAGACTTTCGACGGGCATCAACCCTCGATCCCTTTCTGCTGCCCGACGTAGCACGCACTGCGGGCTGTGACGTCGTGATGGTCGATACCTTTGTCAAGGATGGAAGGGGCATTTTTGATTTCATGGACGAAGCCGCCTGCAGACAGTTTGTCGAAGAAGGCCACACGCGAAATCTGGACGTTGCCCTCGCAGGGTCCATCAAACTGCCAGAGATCCCTATACTGAAGCACGTTGGCGCTGACATCGTTGGAATCCGTGGCGCAGCTTGTTCGCATGGCGACCGATTGGCCGGAACGATACAAGCCGAAAGCGTCAGGGCTCTGATGGCGATGGCGAAGCAGGCGTGATAGCCCGCTGATAGCCGCCACGCTCGGACTGTCCGTACCTGGAAAACTATTACTTTGCGCGCGCTCATGATTACGGTATGAGTCTAGACTATAATGCGCTGTCCGACAAGCTCACGAGTGTTTTAGCACTGAAAGGCTCACCCGTGGCGGTCAAACTCATTCGAACTGAATCCAGCCTCCCAAAAGGACTGAATCACACAAACGAGGTGTTGCGCCATTGCGAAATGGTGCAGAAGGCGCGCGGTGGTTCGAAATTCTACGCAACCGTCGAGCAGCACGCCTGTAAAGGCGGCGCAGGAATGCTCGGCCTGATCGAGATACCGGAAAACATCAAGTCGGGTGAATTCTACCACAAACTTGGGCGCTTCTCTTCAGTCGAGCACGCCGGGGAGACCATGCAAGCGGTTCCCATTGTGGATTTCAAAACCTATGCAACGGCTTACGCGCCTCTCGGCGAAACTCCCTTTGAGCCTGACGTCGTGGTGCTCGTCGTGAACCCCCGCCAAGCGATGATGATTGCGCAG
>PMIN01000221.1:0-4878 GCA_003158275.1 Methanobacteriota archaeon | reverse complement strand
CGACGCACTACAAAAGCTTGCCTAATTGAGTTAAACGTCAAGCACGATCGGCCGCGCAAGGTTGAACTGTATCATTAAATATCAGAAGAACAATTCGCACACACTGAACGGAGAACCACTATGCAAGAGAACTTTGGGGTACTGGTGCTGGGTCACGGCAGCAAGCTGACCTACAACAAACGCACCGTGGAAACTGTGGCTGGCATGTTGGCGGAGCGAATGGCAGGCGTTACCATAAAAACGGCGTACCTCAACATGGATCGGCCGACGGTCGAAGAGGGNNACGCACACGTTAAAGGATATTCCTAAGATCCTCGGACTTCCCGACGGCGAGCACCGAACTACGTATTCGCTCGGCGCCCGAAACATCGACGTCGTGTACGCAGAGCCTCTAGGCATCGATCCGTGCATCGCTGATTTGGCACATAGAAGGCTTACAGAGGCTTAAACTCCCAAATGGATTTTCGCGGCAAAAAAGCGGCTGTTCTAGACACCATTCACGGCGGGCGAATAATCTGCGAGAAGCTTCGCGAGATTGGGGCAGACCCGGTCGCAATCAATATTTACGAAGGTGCCCCAAAACCTCAGCCGATCGATTTGTTTGACGTGGTGATCGCTCCGGTTCACGCTTACACCCAGCTCACCGCGCGTGCCGAAGCGCTAGGCATTCCCGTATTAACCCACCATCAGGCTGTCGGCCAACTCGCACGGCAAAACAAGGCCTTGCAACACGCGCTCGTTTTTGAAGTGACAGGCGTAACGGGAAAAACGACGGTCGCATCCCTGTTGGAGATTGCTTTTTATGACCGCAAGTTACTCACGCTCACGAGCCGCGGCCTCGAAATCCACGAAAACGGGAAATGCGTGACTAAGAGGCGACTCAGCATCACCCCTGCGAGTATACTGACGGCGTTGGACCTAGCTAGAGAGTTCGACTTCGATCCAGAGGTATGCATCTTCGAGGTGTCCCTTGGCGGAACCGGTCTTGCCGACGTGAATATCCTTACGACGTTGTCTCCTGAGTACGGCATTGCGCAAGAAACCAAGACGTCAACGTTTGCCAAACTGCAGATGCTATCAAATGCGAAAGTCAATTCCTGCCTCGTCACGTCAACGGAGACGGCATCCTTGGCAGAGCCGGGTCAGTGTCTCAACACCTTCGGCGATGAAGGAGCAACCGTACAATACGAAAACATAGAAACTGATGAAGTAACAATTGCATACAGCGATTTGGCAAGAATAGACGGCGGCCGAGTCTCTGGAGAGGTGCGCTTCACGCCCACGGGATGTTATGACCTTACGAGTTATGAGGATTCGCTGCTTTGTTTTGTGACCGCAGCGCTCTGTTCGAAGCTCGATCCCGAGGTGATTACCCAGAGACTCGCTCACTTCAAAGGAGTAATTGGGAGGATGTCTGCCGCAATAATCAAGAGAAGGCTTCTCATCGACAATTCAAATTCTGGCCTCGAAGCAACGTCGATCAAACGGGCAATACGTTACGGGTTGACGTTGAAAAAATCCGGTCACAAAGCTGTCCTAATCATCGGAGCAGAGGCAAAAAACGTATGCGAAGGGATCGCTCCGGAAGCGCTCGCGCCGCTAGCTGAAGACACCGCCCTCGACGACGTTGTTGTCGTTGGCGATCAGATGCGTACGTCTCGGCCGAACGTTGTCCGGTCTAACGACTTGGAGAGTGCGCTGCGCGCGGCCCTTACACTGACCAAAGAATATGACGTCATTATTTCGTGTGTGAAAATGTGGAGGTAGCATGTCATCCAATGTGCGCGTAACTGATGCAGGCGTGGACCAGATAATCCATCCTCGACCGAGCTCTATCGTTGCCGCGCTCTATACGCTAAGAGATCTGGAAACTGACGTAGTGATAATACACGGACCCTCCGGCTGCTGCTTCAAACACAGCAGATTGCTTGAAGAGGATGGAATTCGAGTCGTCACGACGGCGATGGATGAGACGAACTTTGTATTTGGGGGAGACCAAGTTCTCACGAAAGTCATCCGACGTGCCGTGGAGCTGTTCAATCCAAGCCTTCTAGGAGTTATCGGCTCCTGCGCGAGCATGATAATTGGTGAGAACATCCATCAAGCCGTGTTGGACGCAAATCCGCCGTGTCCGACAATCGAGGTAGAAATCCACGCCGGATACCGAGACAACACGTACGGAGCCATTGCGACGCTCGAAGCTGCCGCCGATGCGGGAGTGCTCGATCCCGCGGAATACCTACGGCAAAAGGAGCTNNTCTTAGAGCACAATAAGAAAGGCGTCGTCGTGTTAAACGCCAAAAAAGAGACCGCCTATCAATTCGCAGACATTCTCATCGCGCTCTCAGCCGTTGCCGGCGAACTCGGGAACGAATACCTCAAGACTTTTGCGAATCTCGACGCTGGCGTTGGCTTGCCGCGACTCCGAAAGCACGCGGAAAACATCCTGAACGACATGAAAGAGAGTGGCATCTCCATTGATCATATCACTGGCGGATTGGACGAGTACCCGATCACCGGCGTCAATGCCGGGGCCTTAATCGAAAGCCGCTACAGCGACTATGACTTCGCGGTCCTGCTCGGCGTTCCGCACGCCGTGCCGATGAAGAGCATCAGCCGGAAGACAATCTTCTCAGTCACCAACGGACCTCGGCAAGTGCTGCCCCTGAAACAACTGGGTCATACGCACGTCACGGTCGAGATCGACCTACATCCAAAGACTCTCGGGGTCAGTCACGTCGTCCCATCAGAACTCGGCGACACATTACGGGCGGTGTTCCAGGAGAACTACAGGAAGGCAGGCCAGAACTCGTAGATGATGCAGCAACGCAATCTCGACGTGCCCCGCGTGCTCATCGCGGCTGATAGGAGTTCAGCGGGAAAAACGACGATCGCTGTGGGACTGATGTCCATCCTCACCAAAGAGGGCCAAGCCGTTCAGCCATTCAAAGTGGGCTTAGACTATATTGACCCGAGTTACCATTCTGAGGTCACGGGGCGCTTTTCCCGCAACCTCGATGGCTATTTGATGAGCAGGCAAGCTATCGTTGAGGTTTTTTCCCACGCAAGTCGCGGTGCCGATATAGGCATCGTAGAGGGTGTTAGAGGTCTTTACGAGGGTCTCGAAAGCTTAAGTGACATCGGCAGCACGGCGCAAGTCGCCAAGATTCTGCGTTCACCCGTCATCTTGGTCATAGACGCGCGGAGCATCACAAGAAGTACTGCAGCGTTAGTGCAGGGCTACCGGTCATTTGACAGGCGAGTTGACATCAAAGGAGCCATACTCAACAATATAGGAAGTACGACGCACGCAGCCAAAGCGAAAGAGGCAATTGAACACTATACGGGCATCGACGTGATCGGGCAAATCCCGCGTGACGATTCGATGCACCTAGCAATGCGCCACTTAGGACTCGTACCCGCTTCCGAAGGGCTTGTTCGAGACCGTGCTTTTCGAAAACAGCTGGAAAACATCGAAGATATTATCCGCGGTCACCTTGACGTCGATAAGGTGATTCAAATTGCGAAGAGCGCCGGCCCGATGCCGCGAGTCACGCCTACGGTGTTTGTGCCGCCGAAGGAAGAGCGGACAAGCAGAGCAAAGGTGCGCATCGGAGTGGCGTACGACGAGACTTTTAACTTTTATTATCACGACTTGTTCGATTTGTTTTTCTTAAACGCCGTTGATGTTGTCTTCTTTAGTCCTTTACGCGATAGTGAGATCCCCAACGTTCACGGTGTCTATTTAGGCGGCGGATATCCGGAACTGTTCGCACACGAGCTGGAGCGAAACCGCTCAATGCGAGAATCCCTCGCTTCAAGCGCTCAAGAGGGCGTGCCGATTTTTGCAGAATGCGGCGGCCTTATGTACCTGACGGAATCGCTCGAGTGTGATGGACGAACCTCAAGAATGGTCGGCATTATTCCTGCAAAAACGAATATGATCCACAAACGGGTGATCGGCTACGTCGCGGGCACAACTATCCGTGATACCATCATTGGGCGCAAGGGAACCCGATTTCGAGGACACGAATTTCACTATTCAGAACTCACAGATCTCAGCGGCAAACTCGAGTTTGCGTTTAAGCTGCAAAAAGGAGCAGGTATAACAGACGGATGCGATGGTATACAAGTCGAGAAGACGCTCGCCTCGTACACCCACGTTCACCCGCTATCGTACCCCGACTTTCCGGCAACCTTTGTGCACTCGTGCGCAGAGTTCAAGGACCAAAAAGCTCACAGCACGCGATCTCTCTAATGAACACAGTGTTGAACTCCGCAATCGCCCGCGGATCGGTTGCTGTTGTGATGCTGCCATCACGCTCGACTGGCCTGCCGGTGTAGTTTGCCCCGGCTTGCTCCAACTCGGCCCCCACTGCCGGGTGCGATGTCAAAGTCTTATTCTTGACAATTCCAGCCGATATGAGCACCTGTGGCCCGTGACAAACGGCGCCGATCCGGAGTCCTCCGTCATAAGCTTCTCTAACGACTTTTTGAACGTCCGGATCGTCGCGCATTTTGGACGGTGCGCTCCCGCCAGGAATATAAAGCGCCGTATAGTCTCTAGCGTCGACGTCACGCACCAATGTATCGGGAATAACGGCCACTTCGCCGCGCTTTCCGTTGATAACGTCGCGGGAAGTACTAGCTGCGGTGACAATCGCGCCTTCTAGCATCAGCGGTCCAGCAACGTCGCGAAACTCCGAATCCTCGAACTCTGACGCCAGCAAAACGAGTACATGTTTTCCTTCTAATCTCTTGATAATGGGCATAAACCATCGTTGGAGTTTCTTGAGAAATACCTTGCCCCGTCTTTGCCCCCGCCCGCGTCAAGTGCTCTGCTGAGATTCTTGCCAGAACGCAGACGCTAATAACCTA
>PMIN01000161.1 GCA_003158275.1 Methanobacteriota archaeon | reverse complement strand
TCGGCTGCCCGCCCGTTATGGCTGATATCCGGTTTTCGAGTACGAACGCCTTTACATTCCGCTTAAACACTGCCGCGCTTATTAGTGCGGCGATGCCGCTATGCAAGAACGCGTAATCTCCTAGTATCGCAAGTCCGCCTTGTTCAAACCCCGAAGCCACGCCTATTGCTGAGCCGAGTGAATATGCTGCGTCAACCAGTCTAAAAGGTGGATTGGCTGTCCGTATTACGCAGCCCATGTCGCCCGCAATCATCGCATCAACTTGGTCGAGAGCGCGGTAGAAAGGCAAGAAGGGACAATCATCGCATATGTCTTCAGTGTAACGTCTGGTTTCGAGTGTCTCGACATCAAACCTTGCCGTCATGTAATCTGCCTCAATATAGGTCAACGCTTTAGTCACATCGTTTGACGTAAGTTCCCCGAAACGGGGAACGTGCCCAGACAGTTTGCCGAGGACTTTCGCGTGAACTGATTCTTCAATAAGCGGTGACCCCTCTTCAACGACTAGGACTCGGTTGTGCTTTTTGAGAAACGAATCAATTCGGCGCTGACATAGCGGGTTGACAACGCCGAGTCTGAGGTGTGCTACATCGTCTCGTCCCTGGATTGCATCATCCACCAGCGTTGATGCATAGCCTGCAGAAACAATGCCGATGGCGCCGTCGCCGTCTTGTTCGTTGAGATCTGTTGTTTCAGCAAATTGCAGCATCTTAGGATACGTATGTCTGAGAAAATGTTGATGTCTACCCAAATGCGTGAGGTTCCAGATGCTCTTATCGATGCTCTTACTGACGCATCGTGCAGACGGCACCCTCTCAACTATGCCCTGCGTATTCAGAAGCCTGTCTGTTATTCTCACAATTATCGGCACTGAGAGTAATGCGGATAGTTCAAAAGCCTCTAATGCACAACCATACGCATTACGGGCGCTGTGTGGGTCCATCACTGGGATTTCGGCTATCTTACCGTAATATCTCGAATCCTGCTCGTTTTGCGAAAATTTTGCACCTGGATCGTCGCCTGCGATTACGACTAGCCCGGCACCTATTCCGTGCGTGGCCGCGGTAATCAAGGAGTCCGACGCCACGTTCAATCCAACGTGTTTCGTTACAAAAACTGATCGTGTGCCAGATGCGGCAGCCCCTAAAGCCAAATCGATCCCGACCTTTTCATTAGCAGCGGGAATCCAAATCGGTCGCAAATTTTCAATGATTTTGGTGACCGGAAATCCGATAACCCCTGTGGCTACGCCGACGCCGGCATCGAATATCCCGTATGTAAGCGCATTCAACCCGTCTGTTTTAAACATCTTTGTGAGCGTTAATGGCACACCCAGTACAAAAGGCNNGCTCTTAGTGGTTGGCAACGCTTTGATTTCAGCAACGAAAGTGTCCCACGACAAGATGGATGTTAGTTTAGCGCATTCAGTTATCAATTTTTGCAAGTTGGTTGCACGCAGGATTTCGCGGCCCATTAATCGACAGAATGTGAATCATAACTTTTTTATGCGCAACGATCTTAAAGGAAAGCGATAAATATGGCAGAAATTCCACTAGCAGTCGTTTTGCGAATTATGAAGGTTGCTGGAGCTGAAAGGGCCAATCGTAAGGCAGTGAAAATGATTGCCGAGAAAGCTGAGGACTATGGCAGCGACGTTGCCAGAGAGGCCGTTTCGCTAACGAAGCGCGCGGAGCGAAAAACGATCTCGGCAAATGACGTAAAACTAGCAACGGAACGAGTCAACCGCTAATCGGCACATCTTTCGCAGTTTAAGCAAGGCCACTTCTACGTTCCTCTCTCGAGGCTACTCAGGCTTGTGTAAACCCCCTATGAAGGCACCAGTTGACGTAGTGGTCTCGTTTTTAGGAAACATGCCTCACGGTAACCACAAGTGCATCGAGCTAGAGAATGCGGTAGCCGGGACTCGAACCCGGGTTAAAGGCTTGGGAAGCCTTTGTGCTGCCACTACACCACTACCGCAATAATGCAGCTACATTCTTCGCTCCCAAACCATAAATATTGTCACCCCGGTCCAAATCACAACACAGCCTAAACGCAAGGCATTTAAGCGCAGATGTTGATGTAGGTTGGGACTTTTTATGCCAAATAACCTTAGGACACCTATTGTTGCAGTGCTCGGTCACGTGGATCACGGTAAAACGACGATGCTTGACAAGATTCGCGGCACCAGTACTGCTGCCCAAGAACCTGGCCTAATCACTCAGCACATCGGCGCAACGGAAGTCCCGTTAGACGTTATTGCACGGCTTTGCGGTTCGCTCCTGGAAGGTATACGCCTCCCTGGGCTGCTATTTATCGATACGCCTGGCCATCACGCTTTTACGACACTGCGCGCACGTGGAGGCGCTTTAGCAGACATCGCAATACTTGTTGTTGACATTAACGAGGGCTTCCTGCCGCAGACCACAGAAAGTCTCAATATTTTGAAACGCTACAAAACGCCCTTTATCGTTGCGGCTAACAAAATTGACAAAATACACGGATGGCTTTCCCGTGATAACATGATGTTCACCGAAGCATTTAAGCTCCAGAGCGAGCGGACTCAACGCCTCCTTGACGATAGAATATACGCGCTCATAGAGGAGCTCTATAATTTGGGTTTTAGTTCAGATCGGTACGACAGAGTTAGAGATTTCACTAGAAACATAGGCGTTGTCCCAATAAGCGCGCGAACGGGCGAAGGCATCCCGGACCTCCTCATGGTTTCGCTTGGTCTCGCGCAGCGATTCCTCGACAAGGATTTGAGGCTTCACACCGACGGCCCTGCACTTGGCACGGTAATAGAAATCAAAGAAGAAAAAGGGTTCGGCACGACCCTTGATGCCATCGTATACGATGGCGTTCTCCATGCCGGTGATCGGATCGTAATCGGTGCGTTGGGACGACCAATCGTCACGAAAATCAGAGCGTTGCTAAGACCAAAATCAACGGGGGCTCTTAAGAGGGTTAGGACAGTGACTGCAGCCGCGGGAGTGAAGATAGCAGCTCCAGGCATTGAAAACGCGCTTGCAGGTTCGCCGTTTAGGGTTACAACGGATGATACTGATGAAGTCGTCGCTGGCATCGAATCTGAAATGCGTGAAATGGCGATCAGCACTCAGGATATAGGCGTCATAATCAAAGCAGACACTATCGGCGCCCTAGAAGCGCTTGCAGGAGAGCTANNGATATAGGCGTCATAATCAAAGCAGACACTATCGGCGCCCTAGAAGCGCTTGCAGGAGAGCTAAGTCACATTGAAGTCCCGATTAGCATAGCAAATCTAGGGGACGTCTCTCGTCGAGACGTTACTGAAGCGGAGACCACAAGTGACCCATTGTACTCCGTTGTACTTGGCTTCAACGTCCATGTCTTGCCCGACGCCAAAGAAGCAGCCGAGAAGTCGGGAGTTCGTTTATTCGTTAACGACGTGATCTACGGCTTAATCGAGGAGTACCAGACCTGGGTCGAAAAACAAAAAACGCTGTACGGCAAAAAGCGTTACGAGACTATCGTGAGGCCCGGCAAATTCAAGATACTGCCTGGGTACGTTTTCAGACAAAATAAACCAGCCATAGTTGGCATTCAGGTGTTGGGCGGCACACTGCGGAATGGTGTCTACCTGATGCGAGAAGATGGGGCCAGGGTCGGCACACTGAAGGGCATGCAAGATAGAGGTGAGAACGTCAGCGAGATAGGTGCAGGGAAAGAGGTCGCAGTCTCTATTGATGGACCCACAGTCGGAAGACAAATAAATGAGGGGGACGTACTCTACGTCGATGTGCCAGAAAAGCACGCAAAGGTAATGGAGCAAGAACTCTACGATGCGCTTGACCAAAGTGAGCGACTGATGTTCGATGAGTTTTTGACGATCAGGCGCAAAGATAACCCATTTTGGGCCAAGTGAATCCCCCGCTCGTTTGATCTTCAAATTATCCAGGCATTCGTGCACAGCCGGCCAACAAAGAGGAGAGTAATGTGAATGGCGGAATTTAGGTTAATCATATCCGACCCAGGCAAGAAGAGCGCCCACAAGATGGAAGTGTCAGGTGCGAAAGCAAACAAGCTGTTTGGTCTAGGTATCGGGGACTCACTAGATGGTGATGTGATCGGACTAAGCGATTATGCGCTTGTAATAACTGGCGGCTCAGACAAAGATGGCGTAGCTATGCGGCGAGATCTTCCCGGGACGGTCCGGAAAAGGCTGCTTCTTTCTGGGGGCGTTGGGTATCATCCGAAAAAAACAGGGATAAGAAGGCGCAAGAGCGTCCGCGGTCGCGTCATTTCTGCGGAAACCGGTCAGATTAATCTCGTGGTAGGAAAAAGCGGTCCCAAGCCGCTCGATGAGATTTTGAAGGTTCAGAAAGGGGAGGAATAGCCTGCTGCTGTCTGAAGTGAGTTGCGCCCAGTCGTAAAATGTGCCACGTAAAGCAGCCGTCCGATTAGCTCGGTTAAAAAGCGTCTGCGTGCTCCGGTTTTCAGGAGGCTCACGTATCACAAGCGCAGTTCCCTTGTTTACGCGGTATTTAAACCAAGCGCGGCCAAAAGTGCCTCGCGTTTGCCGTACTTGGCTATTAACCGAGCTGCGCAGTCTCTTGTCCTCTGATGAGGCTGCGAAATTTGGTGTGTATTACTGCTATTTGTTGCAGTTGTTCTTTGTCTCTCTTGTCCAGAACGCTCAAACGCGGAAATTCTGTGTCGTCAGATGCATTAGCGAAAAAACGCGCTAGCTCAGGTCGCAAGGCGCGTTTTGGTACTAGGCGCGGGTCTCTCACGAATTCCCGACACTCAAGTTCCCATAACGTGGCCAAGTCAAATGCCGATTTGAGTCCGGCCTCTCGGAACGCGGTCAAAACGAGGTAAAGGGGACGAATGTCAGCGCACGCCATGCCAATGTTGGCATAGGGTAGCGCGTAAGAGTTTCCATTGAACGCAATAGAAATCCCGCCCGTGCTTCGAATCTCTTGAAGCATTTTGTAGTCCGTAATGCTGTCTCCGATTACCGCAGTGTCTGTCTGCTTGCCCACGCCGATCGCTGACATCAAAGCCTGAACTTTTCGCTTACCGCCTACTACTGTGATCTGGTCGAAGATCGCTTTAATTCGAGTACGAGGTGCAATTTCAAAGAAGAACTCATCAAGCTGGGTTGCCAATCCCCCAAATGTTGAGGTCTCTGCGTCGTTAGCGTGGGAATAAAACGAGAGGATCTGGTTTTGAATCTCTTGGATTAACGTTATCTCGCGTTCTTCTAGCATGTCGGACAACGAATCTAAGGGAAAGCGCGTGCAGTGCACTTTTTCACGCTCAACATCAAGCTTTGAAGCTACATTGTAAGCGTGTTGCTCGTAGCTAGTTGAGATGATATGCACGTTCCACATTTCGTCCTTCAGCCACTTGATAAGCTCTATGGCGCCGCCGACCAGTTGCGCTCGAGAGGAGGCTTTTCGAACATCTTGCTCTGTTATTCCGTTAACGATCATAAAAGGAACTATAAGCTGCAGTGTATCGCCAGGCTCATAGTTGGGTTTGTGTCGAATCGCGAGATAGTCATCATATCTGCTTAAAACTTCAAACAGCGCGGGTCCGTCTTTGATTGAGTGCATTACTTCGTATGCATTATCTTGCGGAGACAAGGGCCCTTCCAAATCGAAAGCAGCTGTAAACTGGCGAGGCACGGTTACACGGTCTCTCTTCAGACATCAAATACGTTGCCTAAGATAATGCTAGTAAGCCTAGCAAAATAAAACGGGCAAAGATACCGACTTTTAATGTGGATTAATTCGGATCGCTAGTTCAGGACCAGAAGTAGCGATATTGCCAAAAAGCAGCGTATGTGCCTGTGAAAAGGTGCAAATATATGAGTAATGCGGCGGGCGCGGCGACAAAAAGCGGGATTGAAATGAACGGAGGTGCTCCAGAGGTGAGGCCGCGGCACGCGTTATTGAACTAAGCTATAGCACCTCGCTTTCCCGGATTTTGTTTTTCATGTCTTGTAGCCGATGCGAAATTAACCATTTGAGCTGCGCAACGTCGTGTCTCTTAGCGCTGATCGGCACTACGCGGTCGGCCCACTGTTTGTAAGGAGGGAGCATTCCGAGTCGCGACACTATCTTATCTAGGCTGGCTTCATGCTCTTTGATCTTGTCCATTTTGTTGATTGCGATTATAGGGTCAATCTCGAAATCGAGCAAATACTCGAATAAATCAACGTCAAGAGGCTTAAAATGCCGTTCCGTGATCTCCAGGAATGATTTTCCGTCGATGACTTGTACGCCTAATGACCGTGGTCGCCGCTTGTGCCGTTCGCCCTCGATAACGTCGCTTAGCACGCGTCGGTAACCATTCAGCCCACGCCGGAATCCGATTCCAGGCAAATCTATGACTATGAAACTATCAAGTCGATATCTCACCGGCGCTCTTGTCACGCCCGGACGTCTTCCGATTCGCGTTTTTAGCCCAAAAAGCTCTTTAAGTACCGCTGACTTACCTGCATTTGCCCTTCCGGCGAAAAATACTTCAACTTCCTTCATAGCTCACTTGACTTGCGCCAGCTTCCGATTCTCGCGATTCTGATGTGCTTGACTGTTAGTTCGTTACTTTCCACGCTTGTGTCTTACATAAACTAAAGCTAAGCACAACGCACCTAAAACTGCTGCGTTGGCCGGCACCAGGGTCGAAGCCGTCAGGCCTACGCTACCCGTCAAGCTGAGTGCGACTGAAATTGCTGTTAGGACCCCCACCCCTATGCCAAAAGATGTGGCCAGCGTCTCAATCACGTCAAGATCGCGTACTTTGAGGCCGACAAGGATTAAATAGCCCGGAAGCAAAATCAAGTAGATTATTCCAAGAATGAACAGCGAGATGCTTGAAAAGCCAATGTACACGTCGAGGTTCTCCCGTTGCAATACAAAGTCTTCAACAGCCCGCGGCTCGGTAATCGGGGCCTAACTGCCCTTCACTTTGTATATCGTAACCATAGGATTTGAATACACGCTCTGAAAATACTTAGTATCTTTGACCGTGGTAGCAATCGGATACTGTTGCTCGCGCGAACCCACAAAAACGTACGACACGTTGTACTGCGTAAGGCCGAGGCTCAAGGATTCGGGGTTGCGCGCGTTCATGAGTGCATCAATCTGTGTTTGTAAATTAATGCCGTTGTACTGAAGCGTATAGATTGGGCCTGCAAAAACCACCCTTCGTCCGGTCTCTAGTGGAATGCGCGGAAAAGTGGACGGCGCTTCGAGAAAGATTGCGTCCTTAGGGGTATTTACCGTTATCCACTGCAAGGCTTGTACTTCAGCTGGTGAAGCGAGAACATACGAGTCGCTGTTGTTGTAAAAATCCCAAAGCAGATACGACGTGGGAAGTGCAAGCACAAGTGCTGCCACAATGGCCAGTACTTTGAGAGATGTCTTTGCCGATGAAAAGCGTGTGGCTCTCAATCTGGCGACTGCGGCCGAAATATAGTAGCTGGCAAAAAGGGCGACTGGAAGCCACAAGAACACTAAGAACCGGTAGCTGTTATCAGTTAGTGGGAGGGCTATGATATTCATGGCTATTATCGCGGAAAAAGCGAAAAACAGGATCGGTTTGCTTGCTTCATTGTTCAATGACCGATAAGCTCCGGCACCAGCAAGAATTGCGATAAGACCGAACACTAGCAAAATGAAAAAGAGCGAATAAGTTGAAAATGCCACTGCAACTTGAGATGGTCCCCCGATAAGCAAGAATAGAAGAGGCGACGCGATTGCACCACCAACTGCGAGAGCGCCAGCGTGATATTGCGCACACGTAACTTGTCTTCTTGCATATTTGTAAATCACGTAGGTGCCGACTGCTAAGTACAATGGTAACGCAGTTATGAGATGATAATAGGGCAGCACGCCCAGCGTGAGCCCAAAAAGCAACAAATTTGGTGCTTTAAGGTCCTTTATCAGCGTCACCCACAAAATGAACGCAAATACAAGAATTACCAAAGCAAATGTTTGTGGTTGTGGCAGCAAAAAGTACAGAAGAGTCTGATCATATTTAACAGCCGCAGTGTCGGTAAATTGATAAATCAGGTAAGGAAAAACATCACTCGGCCTTTGAGCGAGGACCAAAATCCAGGCGAGCCCCCCGCCGACCGTGTACAGAATCATAGAAATTAATGCAGTCGCGCTATTAAACGTCCTTCGACACAGTACGTAGATGTTTATTGAAAGCGCAAAGAAGAGAAGTGGGATCGTGATCTTGAAGATCGTCAGGGAACTAATGCCGGTCACGATGCTCAGCGTCCCCACGTAGACGTGCATGAAAAAATCATAGACTACATAGTGCGATGGGAGATACGGATTTTCGGGCGGTATGTGTGGGGATTCAACGAATCGTGCTATAATGGAAAGGTGGAAGTTCAGGTCACCCGCTTCTGTGGGATTCATCACTAGTCCTTCATCGTTAACGACTGGTGACTTAGAGAGGGGAACGCTGACTACGAGCGCGAGCACAATGGCGAGCAGAATAGGAAGCGCGACAAACGCCAACTTGTGACGCCGCCGGTCTGTCGTAATATTGCTCTCGGGCGGTTTTACGCTATTTTTTCGAAAAACAAATGACAATATGGAGGCTGTGATGACTGCGAGCCCAAGTGCTGCTCCAGTCATTGCGATGCCGACGCCCGTAAAGTACAGCACTGTCGCCGCGGTCGGCACTAACACGAGCGTTAGGGAAATGGAGTAACTTATGGCCTCTAAAAGGCCTATCTGCTTGCCCGCTTTATAAAGCACATAGAAGCCCAGACCAGGCAGGATAAAGAGTAATGGAAGTGAGACGGACTGTAAAGGGAGCAGCAGGAGTACCCCAATTGCTGCCGTCCAGCACTGATATGGAATGAGCTGCGGTCTTATCATGGTACACTTACGTTTCTGGGTGCCTCTCAATGGCTCTTCCGACGCGGGCGTCGAGGAACTGCAGGACCGCAAATGCTCCAATTCCGCCTGCGACAACCAACGACTCAATGAAGAAGGTCAGAAATCTGTCCATGAATATATCAATTCCGAGCAAATCGTTCTTTGTAAGCAAGAGCGAGGCTATGATCCACGAGTACAACAAGAACCGCTTGTCGACCTTGTTTCTTTCAAGCCAGACAAGCCCGATCGCGGTAAAAGGAAGGACTAGCAGTCCAGCTTGATCGAAGAATCCCACTCTAAACGCGCTCGCGAAGAAATCGACCGGGGTGCCTTCGTGATATTTGACTTGAGCTATCCCCAGAATGCTTAAGGTATGTAAGGAGTAGACTTGCCACAATCCATAGACTGCAATCGCTGCAACGAGCGGGAAAATTGCCTTAAGAAACTCGCTTCTATTTTTGATCTGTGTGAGGGCGTACACAGCCAAAACGAGGGCTAGGACTAGAAGCGTGATTTGATGCGTCAACGCCGTTACTGCGGCTGCGATGACGGAGAGCGCCACGTATCCGTTAAACTGAAAAGGCCCCTCCGTTCTGTTTTTTAGAATAAAAAAGAGGGTAAGCGGAAACATAACGAGCCCAAGGAGCTCTGGCAGGGCCCGAATCGTGAAGATCGTTATATCCGGCGACAGCGTGAGGAAGAATAGAGCGCAAACGGCTGCGCTCGCTCCTACAAGCTGCTTCGAGAATGTGTAAATAACACCGAATACGGCCATCGCCAGCGCGATCGTCATCAGGCCTGACATCACCATTGGATCTATTCCGGAAAACGCCGACTGCGACACTATGAGCAGCCGATATGCCGGAACATAAAAGTTCGGAAAGCCCCCGTTGTATGAGAGCTCTTGGGTCGGGTAGTGCCCCGATTCCAGCGTCAGCCGTTCTATTCCTACGTGATACATGGTGTTTCCGTACGTAGGTATCACGTAGCCCCCTAGGACATTCAGACGGTAGCTCACAAACAAGATGAATAGAGTGACAATGACGACGTATCTGAGAACGGTCCCAGCATCAAGCGATGTCAAACGATCGCGAATTTTTGCTTTGTCAAGCCACTTGATAGATTTGAACATCCTGATTTGAATATTGGAGCTTGAAGTATTCGCTGTTTTCAAATTTGGTTGCGTTAACCGATATCCAGCCAAATCCGCAGAAAACTAGTCTGTTGAGCGGAACGAAAACATAGCTCAAGTCGTATTGTTTGCATAAAGCGTAAGCCTCGCTCGCGCTGGACGTTTGGTAGATCTGCTGCGAGGCATTCATATTTGAGATGGGATCTGGTGCGTTGGACCAGTCGCCACCCACAATAGGAATGCGGGTGGTCATTCCCATTATTAGCTCTCCGCCGAAGATGTCCGCCTCGAAATGAGCTGTAGGAAGCGTGTTAGCTTTGATCCATGATGTAGAGTTGAGCTCTCCGCTAGTCACAACGGGAGCGAGCCAAGGATCACTCTGCGTCCGCACGCTTGCCATGCCGTACGTAGCCGTTAATAGGAGTATGACGACCAAAAACGAGATTCGAATAAGATTTCGTGTTAAGCGGACCATGAAACTGCGTTTGTAATTGTATCTCTACTATTAAGTTCTTACACTGCGCCGGTCGGACCTACCGTTGGCGCCTTTGGAAAACAACGCCCGCAGAACTAAGCGGACAGCTACAGTTTTTTGAAACGGTCAAAAATATTCCGCAGCTGGTCTTAGTTAATTGCTGAAATCCTTGTCAGCCAGCGCATCAATTTGGGCACCAGCTATAACCTAGCAGCGCTACCGCGGCCGCAATTTCTGGCACGGTCAATTGCTTTGCCGTCACAAGGACGTCGCCGGGATTGAGCTTGCGGTCGAAGCTGTTAATAATGCTCGTCAGATCGTAGTCGAACGCTTGTTGAAGTGGATCCTTGCATTTGGGCAGTCGACCCCATTTGAGGCAGTCGACCGCATAAATTTCCGACAGTTTCACAAGCACGAGATTATCAAGCGTATATTCCTCTTGACGAGACTTGTCTTGCACACGCCGGACAATCCTAAATGCGGTGCGGGCGTTCTCTTGTTGTAGGGCCGCCGCGCCAAGCGGAGTGCTATCTACTTCAAGCACCAGAAGCGCGCGGGAGTTAAGCTGGGAATCTTAGGGGCGCGGCAGCATAGATGCCGACTGCCCTAAATTTTTTTAAGGAATCAACGTCGTAGCAAAGAATCTCTAACAGGGGCGTGTCGAAACAACGCCTGCTTTTGGTTGAACAGCACGCGAAAACCGCGTTTCGGGATTCAACAACGCAATTAAAGTTGCGAATTCCTCTTCCATTGACAACTTTTGAAAAAAAGACTGAGGCGGCCAGACTCTCCACCAGATGTATTTCACGCAGAATTGAGATCCAGTGTGACCTGCGCGAGAGCGTGTTGACTGACGTCAAAATGCAAGTCGTTTCTGAGTGTTTTTTTGATGCTTTCTAGGCAGCAGTGTTGAAAATCTTCTAACAGAAATGCTCTGGACCCGCCTGAAGCCGGATCGACTTGTCTTAAAGCCGCTCATTTGACAAAAAAAAGCTAAATAAAAGCGCCTGCTACCGAGAAACCATAAAATTTAGCGCCAGTATGATTGCTGCTGAGAGAACGCACGCGATGAGGATTGAGCGGGGGTTGACATGTATAGCGTTCTTGTCTTCTGATTCATAGTATCTCACCAAACCAGCGCTCGACATAGGTCCCGCTGTTTTGCGCTTCCCTTTCGGCATAGTTTCAAATACAGTTTGCTATGATTTATACGTTGCTATGGACTACGTCGTCGGTGGACGGATTCTAAACGGGAGCGATTTTAATGTGATAACGGGCTACGTCCACGTGGAATCAGGCAGAATCGCCGAAATAGAAGAACGGTCAAATGTTAAGCCAGATACCTGCAGGGCAAGCGGAATCATCATGCCCGCTTTGATCAATGCGCATACCCATCTTGGAGATTCTATAATCAAAGACGTACCTTTCAGTAGCTTAGATAGGCTGGTAAAACCTCCTCACGGGTTGAAGCACCGCGCACTCCGCGACGCAGCACCGAAAGTCTTGATCGAGGCGATGCGGAGATCACTGCTAGACGCTCTCGCGAGTGGGACGACCACGCTTGCCGATTTTAGGGAGGGGGGCGTCGTCGGCGCTAACGCGCTAAAAACTGCAATCGATTCAGTAAAAAAAGTGCAAGTTATGATTCTTGGTCGGCCAGGCAATGGACGGGATTATATAGTAGAAGATGAAATTGATAGCATTCTTGATATCGCGCACGGCCTTGGGGTAAGCGGAAGTCGCGATGTCAGCAGTTCATCACTCATGGCGATGATCGACAAGGCACAAACACGCGGCAAGTTTGTTGCCATGCACGCAGGCGAAAAAGATGAGTCTGATATTGATGCTGCGATCGCTTTGAATCCCGATTGTCTCATTCACATGACCTACGCATCAAAGCACCAGATTGAAAGCGGCATTCCCATTGTGGTGTGTCCTCGGTCGAACCTGGTAACTGGCGTCGGATCGTCTTTTAGGCACCCACCAATAGCTCAAATGGTACAGACGACCATCGTTGGGCTCGGGACGGACAACGTGATGCTCAATTCACTAAACATGTTTGCAGAAATGGAGTTCACCTCAAAAGCTTTTTTGCGCGACGACCGCAAAGTGCTCGAAATGGCAACGCTAAACAATGCTAGGATAATGGGGATTGCTGACGAAATTGGCTCTATTGATCTTGGCAAGAAAGCCAATCTCCTGGTTATCAACGACCGATCAAACAACCTCTTTGGGACTAAGAACATTATAAGTAGCGTGGTCAGAAGAGCTCGGCCCGATGACATCGCTCTTCTCACTCACGGAGGGCGAGGCGCTTGAGCGTGAGCTTCGACAACTGGAGCCTGCGAGGCTTCGCGGCCAGCAGGCAACGCACACCCACTCAGATTGGTCGGCGCTACGAATGAGTATTTATGCTACCGATTTCAAAGCTATGCCCTCGCGGCTGCGACCAGTCGGTGCTAGGTCGCGGGTAAAGAGGCTTAACGATGATAAAAGTCGAAGATGTGATGACGAGGGACGTCGTCTTCGCTGAGGTTCCAGGATCGCGAGATACGGCGCTCAAAATCATGAAGGACAGAGGGGTAACAAGCGTCCCCGTTGTGAAGAATCACAAGCTCGTAGGAATAGTCACGCGGGGAGACATATTTCGAAACCCTGAGGAGGACCAAATAGCACTTCTCATGACGAGACAGCCCGTTTTCGTGTCTCCGAATGCGACCATCAACGATGCTGCTCATATTCTCGTAGAAAATACTTTCAGGCGGATGCCAGTTGTGGATGACTCGGAACTCGTCGGCTTTATTACGGTAACCGANNTGACGCGAGCCCTGTGCTTGATTCGGCAAACAAGGTTGTTGGCATCGTTACAGAAAGTGCCCTTTTGAAAGCCAGCAAAATTGAAGACACAACAGAGAAGGCGGATCTATCCGCTGGCTCAGATGAGGACGCGTGGACCTGGGAAGCGGTCAGGGATACGATGAGGCTGTACTATGGTGTTTCCAGAGTAGAGCTTCCGAGCGTGCCCGTAAAGGACATAATGATGGCCGAATACGAATCAATTTATCACAAAACAGGAATAAGCGAATGCGCGAGACAAATGCGGCGTTTCGACGTTGAGCTTTTACCCGTTGTCACCGCAGATGAAAAACTTGAAGGGATCATAAAGGACTCAGACCTCGTCAAGGTCTTGCTTTAAACGGGGTGGTGCAGGCAACCGCGTGCTTATAAAGGTTAAGCCTTCTAACGGCAATAACGCCGACGCGGCTCTTTTTTAGATAGTGGGTGGCTTTCGCTTCCGTCGTTGTGATTCCGCGCGACGCGACGTGCCATACACAATCGTTAAGTCCTCGGAATAGAACGTACACGCAAAGAAGAAGGCTGATTTAGGATATGCGTCGATTCGCATTGCTGGCACTGTCACTGAGTTGGGCATTTATCGTGCTTGTGGCATTTGCACCACTGGCAGAAGCGACAGTGCTCATCCCACACCAATCAACTGTCGCACAGCTAGATACGGGCGGGAACATTTTCAACCAAATTGACAGCCTGTACAACAACTTCACAAAGCGTTTAGACGACATCAATCCGTTAGCGCCGCAACAAGCCGCGGCGCCGTCGGTCAAAATCGCCGCAGTCAAAACTGCTACTACTGGACAATCTGCTGTGGCGCCACAAGTTATCGTTACGCTACAAAACGGGAAAGTCGCTCTCGATGGGGTCCGAGTTGACGTGATTTATAAGAACACGGCCGGCGCAAACGTCACCTCAGACAGCACCGTGGTAGCGTTAAAGGTAGACGAAACGCGTTCCGTAACGTTCACGCCAACGGGTTTGCCGGCGGGTAGTTATGCAATCGGTGTGGTCGTTTATAAGAACGGCACAGATCCCTCAAATCAGGCGACACCCCTTTATGATACACAGCAAAACGCGGCAACGCTCACAATCGTAAGCCCCGCCTCCACTAGCGCAGCAGCAGGAAAAGCAGGAGATCCAGGGGGTCAGACGAATAACGCTGGTGATATTCTAACCCAGCTCAATACTTGGGTATATTTTGTAATTGCAATTACAACGCTCATAACGATTGCGCTCTTTTTTGTCTTCTCGCAAAACAGGTCAGGAGAAGACCGCTACGAAGAAGATCATTTCAGGAGAGACGGCTACCCGGCTGGAGGCAGCGGCGTATTTGATCCACCTGCATTGAGTAAGTCACCGTCAGCAGACCGCCCACACGATACTGCGTCTGACTCAGTCTCTGGACGACAGCCATCAAGAAGGATAGAAGTGGACGCATCTGAAGTGGCGCCTGAAGAACCGCGAAGAACCACGGCGAAAAATTCTTCTCGTTCAACCGAGGACGTGCCGCAATCCGATGCCGATGGGTTTGTTGTCGGCGATGTGACGTCGAAAAAGGCGCTCAGGAACAAGATACGCGGAAAGAGGGGCGCTTAGCAACTGTCGTTCAGCTGAATTGTTTCTAGCCGATTGCACGCTGTCGCGCTCCGAAAGCGCTACTCCCATAGTGCACCTGTATCGAGGTTCTGTCGAACGGTTTCTTTTATCAAGCTGATTTTGCGGCTGTCGGATGGATCAATGCGCGCTGTAAGTCTCTCGACGCGTTCGGCTGCCGTAAGCGTATCTAAGTGGACCAGGATCACGCTTACGCCGAGTTCTTGTGCTCGCGCGATCACGTGATTGGCGGGGTATAGTCCTCCAGTTAGCACAAGGCACGACGTCGAAGTCGACAACGCGGCAAGCTGCAAATCGGCTCTGTCACCTCCGGTGATCACCGCCTTCGCGGGAACCCGTCTGAAGTACTTGAGTGCAGATTCCGGCGTCATGGCCCCGATCATGACCTTCTCGATGAGGCGGTCCTCTCCCTCGACTATGACTTTTCCACCAAGTTCTTCGGCTATTTCGTAGGTGTGGAGGGCTTTTAACTCCTTTAGGAACGGGATTGACCCGACAATGTTTATTCCTCGTTTAATCATGTAATTTTCGAATCCAGGATCTTGAGATTGATTCAATACAACGCCTTTGAGCTTGACCTTGAGCTTTTCGAGAAGAAGTTTGGTCATTGCTACCTTATCGAGCGAGTAAATGTCGGTCACGAGTAAGATCTCGGTGTCGAGTTTTCGAGCAAGCTGGATGCTTGAAACGTCGTGAATGAACCCTGTGCTAATATCTTTCGTCCCCTCGAGCAAAACTGCCTGTTTGTCACCGCAAATGCGGTTTAAGCCGCAGATGATATCCTCAGCGTTGATGCCTTTAAATAGGTTATACGTAAAAGGCGAAAGCAGCGACTCTTCTTCTAAGTTGAGGACCTTCCGCATCAGATACGCGTCCTCCTCGACCAAATTTCCGTCAATTGCGATGAGATTCTCGCGGATAGGCTTATAGAACCCCAGTACTCCTGTAAAGTTCAAAGCAAGGCCTAAAGCGATTATAGTTTTACCAGAACGTTCAGATACTGAACTTATGACAAGTGTCGGTACATCGCACTTAGATCCCAAGTTATTCACCTCTCAAGTTTTTAGGTAATACTACTGTCTCGCGCTTATCACCACGAGCGCGTCCACCGCAATGCAGCCTTCTTCTTGAACCATCAGCGGGTTAATCTCTATTTCTTGGATTTCTTCGAAGTCTTGGCTGATTTGGCTGACCCGCATGATCGTATCAGCCACCGCGTTAATATCGAGGGCCTTTCTGCCGCGCGTACCCAGCAGAATCGGGTATGATTTGACTTCTGCGATCATCTGCTTTGCTTCGGCGACGGTTATTGGCGCCAACCTATGCGACACGTCTTTTAGTACTTCCACGTACAAGCC
>PMIN01000074.1:3010-3221 GCA_003158275.1 Methanobacteriota archaeon | reverse complement strand
ATACCTTCGATTCGGCAAGGCGACTATGTTAGGCGCGGCCTCAGGCATTGTCGCGGGCTTGGTAGCGATCACTCCGGCGGCGGGATTCGTCAACATCCCCGCTGCTATGGTGATCGGCTTCGTCACCTCCATTGTGTCGTACACGGCGATCTCTTACCTCAAGCCGCGGCTCGGCTACGACGATGCGCTCGATGTGTTTGGCGTGCACGGG
>PMIN01000074.1:0-2910 GCA_003158275.1 Methanobacteriota archaeon | reverse complement strand
TGCGTTAGCAAGGATTCAACAGAGGTGAAAAATGAAGAAGATCATGGCTATAGTCAGACCAAATAAGCTCGAGGTCATCAAAGAGGCTCTCGACGATATCGGCAGTCCCAGTTTGACCGTCACGGAAGTGAAAGGCCGCGGCCGGCAAAAGGGGATTACCGAAATCTATCGGGGTCGCGAGTACGCGATTGACCTGCTGCCGAAGCTGGAAATCGATATAGTAGTCCCCGACGGTGCTGCCAGCAAGGTGGTAGATACAATAGCGAAAGCTGCGCGTACGGGCGAAATAGGCGACGGCAAGATATTCATAATGGATGTCGAACAGGTCGTGCGGATTCGAACGGGCGAGCGAGACCACGACGCAATTTAGGCAGTACGGCTGGTGATGGCGTGCCCATCACCTCTCTTTTTTAATTAGGTTCTCCGTTCCGGTAGCGCGGCCGCACTCCGCCACGCTGCTCACTACTCGTTCGAGTCTCGGCGTCAAAGCTAAAAGAGCGATCAACGACGTCAGCTGGTTCAAGGACCCATACTCCCTTAAGGTCGACGGTTCGCGCCCGTAATTCATCGAGGAACTTCTCATACAGTGGACCAGCGCTTTGGAACTCTGTAACTGAGCAGATGACCTGATAAGCGATCTCACGCTCTCCGCTTATAGAAACGCACAAGATTGACACCAAGCTGCTGGTTTCCATATGGCGCATAAGCTCCTGGTCGATTTGTGCCCCCCCTGGCTGAGCCAGCATAATGATATTTCGCTCAGGCGCGTTCACTCCTCGAATATTCACAAGGCTTACCGTGCCATCAAGCGCAGTCGTCGCGAGCGTCTTAACCGCACTGCGATCGTTCAGTAACCGCACAGCTTCATCGGGAAGATCCATATCGAGAACAGTCTTTCACATCGCCGAGCGCACTGCGCTAGTCTTTGTCTAGTTCAGAGACGTATAACACATTGTTGCCACGCAGAATGAGTTTGCCGAATGCTGTGCGCCGATGATTTTTGCATTGCTCAGCTTCGTCAAGCGAAATGTTCCAGTGTGGGTCGTACCCCAGAAATGTTCCTGTGAAAACTTGCGCGCCCTTTAACCGCACGGTAACATTCTTGCCGATGTTGCGAGACAACACCTCAAAAGGTCTTTTGGTCTGCGTCATAGTCTGTCAGCACCGCTCAGTAGCCCACGGATTGAACGGATCACTCGCGTTAAGACTCTTCGTTCATCTACATAAAACATGGTACTGCGAGGCCTGCATAATCTTTATCCCCTCTAATAGGAGAGTGATAGAAGATGCTGAAGCTTGTTGTTGTCTTAGCCTCGATTTTGCTTATCGCGGTCTCCGTGGGCTGTCTGCAACAAGCGAACACGAATGCACCGTTATCGACCTCCTTGGCGACAACGACGCTGACGATCAGCGCACCAAGCGTTAACCAGAGCGAGTATGCGACTTTTGCGTGTCAGCTCAACGTGACGCACGGCCCAGGCTTGAACAACAAGACGATCCGCTGGTCTATCGACAATGTGAACAAAAATACCACGAGCACCGTATGGGGGTACGCGACGTTGAACTTGACCATACCCGAAACTCAGGGTTTATCGATCGGCAAGCACGTTCTCACGGCTTCTTTTGACGGTGATGCTAACTACACGCCGTCGCACGCAACGGCGACGTTCCAGGTGCAGATCGCTCCGACTCCGACCCCGAGCGCTTCTTCTAACGTGACGAAGGAAAACGCATCAGTGACGTTGAGCGTGCCTTCCACGGTGCAACCAGGGTACGCTATCCTTACCGGCACGTTCTCAGNNGTGTATTTTAATACACATGGGAACAATAACGAGCAGTTTGACCTGCTGGCCATCATCACCTCGAACACCCTTAGCGCGGGGGATAGCATCACAAAGCTGCCAAAAACGCTCGCACAGAACCAAGTTACAACCACGGTGCAGTGAAGCTCCACCTGGACGACGTTATTTTTCCGCAGATGCTAAGGTCGACTGTAATTGGCGTCCATTGCGGCCCACGGCGCGTGCCGACTGGCTGCCAACGCGTCTGCTACTAACATCACAAATTATAAATAAAAACAGCGCGAGCATAAGCCATCATTAATAATGATATTTGGACGATTTAGCCTTTAAGGCTGAGCGAAGGTGGGGTCTTCAAAAGGAGTGTAGGACATTGGCAAACCGAGCGGATTACGAATGGACTATCAAGACCGTGAATGATCGAGAGATCATCGAAAAGCAGTGGCCAGGCAACATGCCGAGCTATGAAAAAGCCTGCGCCGAATTTCGCTTCGAAGACGTCGAAAAAGAGTTTAGCTGGTACGATACAGGCCGCGTGAACCTCGCGCACGAAGCGATTGACCGGCACGCTGAGGGGTGGAGGAAGAACAAAGTAGCTCTCTACTCTGATGGTCCTGACGGCGCACCTAAGTACACGTTTCTCGATTTAAAGCTGCTGTCGAACCAGTTCGCCAACGTGTTGAAGAGTCTCGGCATCGCCCGGGGCGACAGTGTCTTCACGTACATGGGGCGTTACCCTGAGCTCTANNGCCGCTGTTTGGAGGGTTCAGGGCTGAAGCCGTCATGGACCGGCTGGAAGACAGCGGCGCTAAGGCCGTGGTTACCACCCCCGATCTCAAGGCGTCAAGCGTCGATGAGATCGTCGATAGCCTTCCTGAGCTCCAGTACGTGATCGTCGCAAAGTCGGGCGGTGCCGAGCTGACGGGCGACCGTACGATCAGCTTTGAAAAGGAGATGAAGGGCGCCTCAACGACGCATCAAACCGAGTGGATGGACCGGGAAGACCCCGTAATGATGCACTACACGTCGGGAACCACCGGCAAGGCAAAAGGCGTTATACACGCCCACAGCGCGATGATTGGGCGCTACATCACGACGCGGTACGTGCAGG
>PMIN01000096.1 GCA_003158275.1 Methanobacteriota archaeon | reverse complement strand
TGCGAACCGGTTGAGGTTTCGCCCAGAGTCGACAACTCGGCATTCGATGCGCCGATCATACGTAATGAGCTCCGCTGGTCCGAAACGGGCACGCCCTATTGCGGAGAACGTTGCGTGCTCAGGGGGGACATCGATTAGCGCTAGATCATAGTCATTAAGCAGGTGAACGACGGTGCCGTCGTGCCCGTCCACGACGACTTTCGTGCCGACCGCGCCGTGGCCGTAGCGAATAACGTGACCTGCAGTTAGCGCACACACGCACTTATTATACGGGATGACCGCGCCGACCGTCCCACGGATCTCCTTACTTTTCACCAAGCATCCTTCCGTGATCACGGCTTTTTGTCACCCCGCAACCGTTTGAGCAGTGCGTCGGCGCCGGCAAAGCCGACGGTTTTTTCGCTCCCGTGCATGATATCGAGATGTTCGGCTCCGAGACTCGATGCGATTGGGCGTTCGAGCATGCCGCCCACGATCAGATCAACGCGCTGCGCTTTGCATCGTTCCAGGATGGTCTCGTGCTCGGGAGCGATGAGTACCTCGCAGCGCTCACTGACGAGCCCGCTCAGCCGTGCTGCCGTATTAACGTCAAAGTCGGATACAATCAGCGTTGGTTCGATGCCGCACTCCTTGAGGAAGTTTGTGACGGCGATTGCGCGCGTCGGACCGCCGATCACCGCGACGCGCCTCCCGACGACGGTAGGAACTGCGGCCTGCGCTGGACACAGGGCGTCCAAATCCACTGACGTGCCAAGCGCCTCGGCTATGCGGGCCAGAAACCGCCTCGTTGCCTGATGCCCGATGGGGAGTTCTTCGATGATGTACGGCATATCGAATTGCTCCTCCAACTGCTCAGCAGCATCCTTGCCTGTGGCCTCGCAGACGACAACGTTCAATCTCGCTGAGGCGATGTGCTCGATCTGGCGTACGGTGGCACCCGCTGTGAGCACCGCATTGACACGGACGCCGATAAGCGCCAAGGCATGCTTGAGCTCTTTAAGATCGGGACCTGCCCTCAGCAGGCCAATCAAATTCACTGATAGCTCATCACGCGTCCGTGGCGGCTCTACGAGCACTTCAACGAGTCGCGTAAGCGTCTCGCTGTAGCCGGATCGGTAATCACCTTCAAAGCCTCCTGAATCGATTCCCAACACCTTTGCATTCGTCTGAACTTCTCTCACGACGCTTTCAACGTCTTCACCGATAATACTGGAAGCGCAGCACGACAGCACGGCGATGAGCGCGGGGTTAAACTCGCGATCTAATTCGGCGATTGCGCTTTTAAGTTTCTCCGTGGCCCCAAAAATGACGTCTTTTTCATCCATACAGGTCGAATAGACGTTGGATGTTTTGTCGCCCCGCATCCCAAGTATATAGTTAATGTGATAAACGCAGCCCTTCGGGCCGTGGACGAGAATGACGCTGTCTTTGATGTTGCCTATAGCTTTTATCGTGCCGAAGAGCCGGCACGTGGCGCGTGGAATCCTAGCTGCACTCTTGAGCAAACCCGCTCCTCGAAATTTTTCCTTGGTACCTATGTATCAGACCCGTCGTATATATACAGGACTTCACAGAGTCTGAGCTATTCGCTCAGAGCACGCTAGCAGCTTTGTTAGCCCAGTTCGCGGCAGCGCGTGGATTGAATTGGATGGCGCTAAGCAATCATCAATGCTCGTTGCATTTGAAGTTTAAACCAAAACGCGGCACAGTGGAGTTCATTCTTCCAAAAAATCATTTTAAGTTGAAAAAACTGGTTGAGGGCTTTCAGAACGCCTCGGTTGGCGTTTTGCGACGCGAAACAACTGAATTTCGAAAAGCTTAAATGCGAAGAATGGCGTAGAACGTCACCCACAAAATTCGGATTTCGCAAGTACAGGGGGGCCACTAACATGACCGAGGCAGAAATGTTAATATGTGCCCGTTGCGGCAAGCCAGTACGAATGAATCCTTTCAACGGCTACAGTCTGTGTCCGTTTTGTATAGCAAGGAATGACCACACGGTAAAGGACGACGCGTGGTGTGCAGACAAGCCCATTTCGAGCTAGTAGCAGACAAGCCGGTGGTGAAGGTTGCATTTCGTTAGAAGAGACGCCACTATAGGATAATTTACGCTTTTCAGCACGGAGAAGCAGGAGCACGAACTGACAGCCGCCGCAGTTTCGCTCAAGCACTTAAACAGTTTTTGAAGATTTCATATTACTTCCTTTACAAACAGACGCGACAAGCTGCGCAGCGAAGCGCTGCCAAAAATCAGCGCAACCATTATAAGAATGATTTGCAGTCGTTGTAACAAAGATCGTTCAATTTAGCCGCAAGCAAAGAGGGGGTATTTCATTGAAGGTTATCGCTTTTAACGGTAGTGCCCGTAAGGATGGCAACACCGCCATTCTCATTAAGCAGGCGCTGCGCGAACTTGAACGAGAAGGTATTGAGACCGAACTCGTTCAGCTCGCAGGAACACGAATTCAAGGCTGCATCGCGTGTTCGGAGTGTTTCGAGACGCGTGACCAGTGCTGCGTCGTGACTGATGACGCGGTAAACGATTACATTGCCAAGATGCTGCACGCAGATGGGATCATCTTAGGTTCA
>PMIN01000043.1:780-3010 GCA_003158275.1 Methanobacteriota archaeon | reverse complement strand
CGCTCCTAAGTCTTGGAGGCGCTAGTGCCCGATATTTGTACAGTTCTTGACCTTTGGGGGAACACGATGCGAGTCGAGTTAAAATTGCCCTCATTGTCGTTGCCGCACTGATGGTCGGACGAAAGCGTGATGGAGATAGAACGCCAACGATATCGGTTTAAGACAAAAGAAGTCTGGTTCAGCCCCCCTTTTGACGTAACTGGGTACCATCTCGTTGTATTCCACGCAGCCAAGCCAAAGCTGGATCTAGACGGCTTTCAAAGGGAAGCTGAGCCCACTTTGGTTATTGATCTAAATCAAGAACTTGAAACGATATGGAATAACATGAGCAAAACTTCGACTCGAGGGATTAGGGCCGCACAAAAGGCCGGGGTTGAAGTCAAACTGAACGAAAACTATGAAGAATTCCAAGACATGAATACCAGGTTTAGAAAGGCGAAAGGATTGCCCCAATACTCTTTCCCAACTGATGTTCTCAAGCGAAGCGGCCCGCTTTTTACTGCAGAGCACGACGGGGAGGTAGTTTCTGGCTTGGCATATTTCGAGGACGACTACACTATTCGATATACGGTAGGGGCATCCCCACGACTTGAAGTCGGCAAGGAGCGCGCCAGTCTAATAGGCAAAGCGACCAGTTTGCTACACTGGGACGCCATCAACTATGCTAAACGCAAGGGGATACGAGAATATGATTTAGGAGGGTACTATACCGGCGATCGCGATAAAGAAAAGATGCGCATTAACACTTTTAAGAGACATTTCGGAGGCCAACTTGTCGAGCGGTACGCGTACACAAAGTATTACTCAAGGATGTTTCAGGTTGTCGGCAGACTTGGCTCTCTCTTGCACCGGAGTTGAAATCAGGATCGCTCCTAAGTCTTGGAGGCGCTACGCAATTGAATCCGCGCGAGCCCTCCTAAAATGAAGGAGAACCCACAACAAGTAGACTCAATGGCGTGAGTTCATCGAAGCGTTGTGCCCGGAGACTCGAGGATTACGCCTGAAAGAACTCTCTCCCTTAACAGGGAAACTCTGACCGAAAAAACGGTGGCGACGATCAGTATATGGAGCGCCCCCCTTAGCTAGTACCGGGCAATTGCCTTTCGATGAGCGGTCAAAGAAGTAGTCATCTCCAGAGTTCCATCACACGTTCCCTCGCGAATGTTCCAGACAGCCGTGTTGCAAAAAAACAGACACTTGTCAAATCTAATCCTCATGCTGTTTGAATAGTTCTTGATCATAAGGCAAACAAGCGATTAGACATTCGTGCAATAAATGATAGCGTTTAAGCCCAAGAACAAGGACTGGTGTCTGGCGCCGTGCCCTCTCCACTTTGCATTGCAGAAGTCTAGAAATGCGGCGCTACGTGCTGAGGAAATACGTCCGACATCAAGCCCTGCGAAAAGGCGCCAAGGACAGTATGGCAGGATTGATGCATTCGCCCGTGCCCTCTCACGTCCTAGGGCCAATGACTTGCGGCCTTGAGCTGCCGCTGTCAATGAGGGCGGCGCTCGGGTGAAAACGCTAGAGTTCCATAAGTGTCGAAGAAGCCCGAAAAAACGCGATCAAAATAGATATTTGATTGTCGGGCATAAGACGACAGGAGTGTGAGTAATGGTTACGTCGCCGAAGGTTTCTATTATCGTCCCTACTCATAATTCAGAAAGGACCCTAGCTCGATGCCTCGAATCTATACGGAATCAGACATACAAGAACATCGAGCTAATAGTGACTGACGAGTTATCGAAGGATAGGACGGTCGAAATTGCGCGCCGTTACGCAGACCGCGTTTGCGTTACAGAGGCAAAGGAGCGTAGCGCACAAAAGAACCTTGGGATTAAGGTATCAACGGGAGAATTCATCTGTTTCATCGATTCTGACATGGAACTGACCCCCACCGTCATCGAAGAATGCGTGGAGCGCATTGCCATCGAAGAGCGCGTGGGCGGAGTGATCATACCTGAGCGATCGGTTGGCGGCTCTTTTTGGGTTACCGTCAGGGATTTTGAAAGGAGCTTCTATGCCGGAAGCCTGGTCGAGTCTGCACGATTCTTCCGCAGGGATTTGGTTGAGCGGGTCGGCGGATTTGATGAAGGCCTCATCTTCTTCGAAGAATCAGTCCTCCCCCAAAAGATCGAAAGTTTGGGGTACATCGTGACAGCCCGCGTCACGTCAGAGATACTGCATCACGAAGAAGGCTTTTCGTTGTGGCAGCATTTAAGGAAGCGGT
>PMIN01000043.1:0-762 GCA_003158275.1 Methanobacteriota archaeon | reverse complement strand
GCACTTTCGGTGCGGCTCTCGAGAGACAAACGCTCTCGCTAGCGGCCCCAGTAGCTCGTGTTGCTCATTTTTGAGCGGCTCTGTCGTGGTCCACTCTAGCGTGCGTTGTATGCGGGGGTACTGACATCTGGAGAACGTTCGAATCTAGCACGCACAGATCTTCTAAATGCGCGGAGTGAGCAGCGACTTCCTGTTTGAAATTGAAGGAAATCTGTAGGCACGTGATTGCTATGTCTCTTGTGAGCTAACAATCTTAGTCAAAAAACGACGCGAAGACATATTTCGTAGGTTGTGGATTGCCCGGCGTCGTTGTCCGCTCGCATCTTCGGGTGGAAGATACATGTGGATTACAAAGACGTTTTCTTACGTTCTGTTTTTTTTGAGCAACCCCACGATAATGATAGACTACACTTCTTCTCTTTGTTGATAAGGGATTGATAACGCAAGGCAATTGACAAAATAAGGCAATTTCGATAAGATCAAAGCAAGCAAAGCAACTATAAATAGGCCCGATACGTGTACTTCTTGCTATTTAGGAGAGATCACTTGCGTCGTCGTAAAATTGCCATCGTAGTGGCTGCCGCCATTATGATCACAGTATCCTTATGTGGTAGTATCGACTTATCTGTTCTGGCGAAGTCAAACTCATCCGTTAGTAGCTTCACTACTAGTAATCCGGCAAGCGGTAACGAGAATGTGCATACCATTGCGTTTGCCGATAATTCCTCACAACCCGTTCCCACCACCCTCTCCCGCACCACC
>PMIN01000093.1 GCA_003158275.1 Methanobacteriota archaeon | reverse complement strand
ACGCGCCACAATTGTGTAATCTTTCGCCCCACAGACTCCTCTTTGTGGCTCTTTTCCGAAAGGATTGATCCGGCAAGGTCCCTGCAAGCAGATCCGGCAGCATAGACCGGACTCACCGAAGCCACACTGAGGCTGCATGGATTCGGCCCTGTCCCACATCGTTTGCATATTGTCCCGCTCTGCACGTGGCAGCATCTCGAGCGCCGCAGGGTCCACAGTTACCGCTTTTGTATTTCCTTTGTTACGTCTCTTGTCCATATACCAATGCACCACACTTGCACGCAAGAACGCACGACAACTCCGCTGCGCCATCGCATAGATCGCACTTAACCGCTTTGCGATCGCGCGTCAATACCGCCCCAAACGGGCACGCATCAATACACGCGAAACAGCCGGTGCAGCGTTCGTCGTCAATCGTCACCACGCCCGCTTCACTTTTTACGATCGCACCCGCTTCACACACTTCGATACACTTCGGCCGCTTACAGTGCAGACATCGTGTGAGATGTAGCTTGCCGTCTTTGTATCCGATGGTAAGCCTCGAGATCGGGGAAGGGTGTTCCGACATCGCAGTGTTAATGTCGCCTGACTGGCTATGGCGCAGGGCGCACGCAAGCTCGCACGTCTTACACGCTACACAGTTCNNTGGTATTCATAATACTACCTGGTCCCTTCATAGCCGCAGAGAACTCGCTGAGCCCCTGGGTGCTTATGAAAATGCGGACTCCCCACGGGGACGAGGCAAAGTGTGTTTCGCATTCTGCTTGAATGAAATAACGCGATATTAAGCAGTAGGCAACGATCTAATGCTTGTATCATTTTATATAACCTTAGTCATATATATGTATGGTCTTACCAAAACGACAGAAAGTATTTATAGTGCACTAAAGCGAGTAAGTTACTCATGGGACTTGTGAACGTCCGTCTGTTCGCAAATTTGCGCGAAATCGTGGGAAACCCCCACTTAACTGTAGAGGCAGGCACAATACGCGAGGTACTCACAACACTTCAGGCAGAGTACCCGGCATTGCGGGCCATGCTCTGTGACGACGACGGTGAGGTTCGCTCATACATCACGATCCTCGTAAACGGCAAGAATATACGCGAAATTGAAGCGCTCGCCACGCTTCTGTCGGATGGCGATGAAGTTGCCATATTCCCGCCAGTTTCAGGCGGCTAACGAGTGTAGATATTAATCAGAGAGGTCGATGTACCATTTGGTAAGTTGGTTCAGTGAGCCTTCCATGCCTCGATAATCCTCTAGAAGCTCATAACCGAACGCAGTCAGCTTGGCCCCTCCCCCTTCTCTTCCGCCTCGCGTCCTCTCAACGAGAGACCGACCGAGCCGTTTTTCAACGACGGTTATGCGTTCCAGAGCGTAGCGATACGACATCCTCAACTCGCGCGCCGCGGCGCTTACAGATCCAAGTCTCTCTATTTCGACAAGGAGCCGCATCGTACCGAGGCCAAACACGAGTTCCCCATCTTCGCCGACGAACCACAGTTTGAATCGTGGCCTAATTCTCATGCTGGTAAGCTATAATAGGCTATGTGCACACTTAATCATAACGATGAAATTAAAAACACGAACTCCGTTCGAAGCGGCGCTGGATACGTTCCTCACCGCCATCGTGCCGATCGAAGAAACCGAGGTGACGCCCATACGAGAGGCGCGAGGGAGAGTGGTAGCACATCAGATCATCGCACAAAGGGACGAACCCAACTATCGACGCGCCGCAATGGATGGCTACGCCGTCGTCGCTGACGACACGTTGGGCGCGAGCGAACATTCACCAATCGTTCTTGGAGTTGGCAACTCCGTGAGGCGCGGAGTGGCCTCGCGGGTCCACACCGGATCCAAAATACCCGACCAAGCCGACAGCGTCGTGATGGTTGAGGACACAGAACGTCTCGGCGACGTCGTTGAGGTTAGAGCGCAAGTACATCCGTTCGAAAATGTCGGCCTCAAAGGGGAGGACATTGGCCGCGGTGATGTCGTTGTTGAGCCCGGCCATCAACTGCGACCTGCGGACATCGGTCTGCTCGCCTCCCTCGAGGTTCGCGACGTTACCGTCTACCGGCGACCAGATGTCGCAATCATACCGACCGGAGAGGAGCTCGTTGAAAAAGGGCCTTTAGAAGGGGAAGTCGTCGAAACAAATGGTCTTATAACCGCGCTTCTAGTAGAACAGTGGGGCGCTCACTACCGCTATCGAAGCATCGTTACCGACGCGCGAGAGCTCATTGAAGCCGCGTTGTTGCGGGACATCGATGCCGACCTGATACTTACGACGGGGGGGACCTCAGTTGGCATTCGGGACCTCGTGCCAGAGGCGGTACGTAAGCTTGGCAAGCTTTTGGTGCACGGGATCGCAATCAGCCCCGCAAAGCCTACAGCGCTGGGGCTCGTGGAGAATACCCCTGTCGCGTGTCTGCCTGGGTTTCCGGTCGCCTGCCTTGTCGCTTCATATGCATTTGTCAAGCCAGCGGTCTATCGTCTCGCTCACTTCGACCATACATTTGAGCGGACGGTGACCGGCACACTGGCGAGTAAGGTCATGGGAAAGCCTGGCTCGCGAACGTACGCGCGCGTGGCTATCAGGCGCGGACGCGTCGAACCTGTTATGACGTCTAAATCAGGTATACTCCCTGGATCAGGCATACTCAGTTCTATGGCTAAAGCAGACGGATTCGTTATCATTCCGGAAAACGTTGAAGGGTACGACGAAGGTCAACAGGTAGAGGTCGTGCTGTTCGACTAG
>PMIN01000026.1:328-3013 GCA_003158275.1 Methanobacteriota archaeon | reverse complement strand
ACGACCGCCTGGTAGTTGAGCTGAAGGGAGTTGAACTGTGGTATGATCATAAAGAACAGATACAGCAGCACCAGCGTCGTGGCACCGGGCAGGTGCAACACATCGATCAGCGCGAGCAGCGCCCCCGCGAGAATGACCACTGAGCCGACGTTGATCAGCAGCTGGCTGGTGTTCACGTTGCGCACATACCCCACATAATCGTTCATGACGCGCACGTTGAGGTGTGAAAAGCGCGCCATATTGCGTTCCTGCGCGCCATAGCTCTTCACGGTTTTCATTCCGTCAAGGTGCTCGGTCACCGCCCCGTAGAGGCCCCGCATATCCGCAGAAAGGGCCTTGCCCTTCTCTCGCGACACTGAAATCTTGTTTTTGAGTCCAAAGATGAGGACAATGCCACAGAGAACGACGGCTGCGGTCGTTACCGCGGAGAGGAGCCAGGCCACAACGACGTACGCGACCAACACCATCACGCCCGAGAGCCCCGAGAAGAGCAGCTGCGTCCCATAGCTCACGCGATCAACCTCGGCGGTCAACGCGTGGGTGAGCGTCGAGGCACGATTGCGCGTGAAAAAGAGCCAGTTGGTGCTGACAATCGCTCTGTAGAGTTTTTGCCTTAATTGAGTTCCGAAGTCAATCTGGATTGCGTAACCGAGATTGTTTTGCCAGCGTGTGAGGAGAAAATAGAGCGTCATGATCACGACATAGACGCCCAGCACGCTCACCAGCGTGAGGGGCAGCCCGATAACGGCAAAGGCCGCCGAGGCGTAGTGCGCGACGCCTGCAGACGCCCCTTGCGCGGTGGTGAAGCCCACCAGTTGCAAAAGCGGCAGGAGCAGGAGGAGTCCGATGCCTTGTGTGAGGGAGAGGCACGCTGCGAGTGCTATCGCCAGTGCCACCTTCGCGCCTTCGTCAGCCCATAGCGCGGACAGGTAACTCAAAAGCCCGCCGTTTTGTGCGCGCGCCGATAACGGGACGCGCAGTCTCCTGCTGAGCGTTTCGTCACTCATCGTGCCTCCGTACCGTCAATCGTATAACGCGACCTCCGTACTAAAGGTTGATGGGCGCTAAAAAATGCTACACATCACAGCCACAAGGATCCTCTTGCGCGAGTGGTAGAAAACGCTTTAAGCGAGAGAGCAATGCACTAAGTTAAACACAGCGCATCTTCACACGCGTTGTGAGAAGTATTCAGGACGTAGACCATGGCTGCACGTGAAAGCATCTCACTCGACGCCACCGTCGTCGCGTCAAAGGAGCAAGCCTCCGCCGATCTCGGCGATGAAGCTGCAATACTCAACCTCAAAGACGGCGTCTACTACGGGCTCGATCCAGTTGGCGCCCGCATCTGGAAGCTCATTCAAGAGCCACGCACGGTGCGCGAGGTTCGCGATACGCTCCTTGCGGAGTACGATGTGGACGCCGACCGCTGCGAACAGGACCTCATCGTTCTGCTCGAGCAACTCGCGCAGCACCAGCTCATCGACTTCGTTGACAATGTCTAACGTCGGTCGCTTCCTCTCCTTACCGCCTGCCGAGCAACGACGACTCGTTCGAGCTTTTCTCATCGTCGCAGGCGTGAGGATAGGGCTTTCAGTCGTGCCGTTCCCGCGTTTTCAGGCGTTGCTCGCGCGACTCAGGGCCCAGGCGAGTGTGAAGAGCGGTGCAGGGCCTACGACCGAGCAGCTCGCGCGGGATGTACGCGCCGTCAGCAACTATGTGCCTCGTGCCACGTGCTTAACCCAAGCGCTCGCAGGACAGGTTCTGCTTCAGCATTGTGGACATCGCGCCGTCGTCCATGTTGGCGTGACCAAGGAGGAAGGGTTAATTCAAGCGCACGCGTGGCTGGAGAGCGATGGGAAGGTGATTATCGGCGAATCCGAGGTCGCATACGTACCGCTCACGAGGGCGGGTAATGACGTCGTGCTCTAATCTAATCAGTTAAACGTGACCAGTCAATCGAGTGTCCTCCCTAATATTATATATAAAGTATTATAAAACCAATTAAATAAATTTAAAGCGTAGCGTGGCGCTCCAACGGTTCTCTACCGTTTGAGTGATCTACGGCTACACGTGGTGGTCCTAACCATCACTGATGCGTGCGAAGGTGCGATGGTGCGATGTGGACCCTACAGCTGTCCTCTGAAAATGTGGCAAAGTTTTGGCCTACTTTTGGTCTACTTTTGGTCAACTCTTGTCCAGCACTCTTAGCAGGATATTCACTTGCCTCTCTCCGATACCATAGTTCCACGCCACTTCCGCTCGGATTTGAAGGACCTCATCCTCAGCCTAAGCGTACGCTCCGGCAACACGTACTGCGCGTCTCGACAAAAGTGCGCATCATCGCAAACAGCTTTTCCGTCGGGATCGACTCAACCTCTCGACGCACCGCGGGTAATGAGCATACCAGACGCATTTTTATATCTACTCTTGACGTTTATTGATACCTAGTTCCCACCTCTGGTTGAATAGCATGATTATCACCGAGACGCAGCGATTTGTGTACAGTCTACTAGTGCTCACGTTTGTCACCATCGCCCTTTTGGTCTTCCTCAACGTCTACGCGCTCGAGATCTTTCTCATACTCATTATCATTGAGTTCCTCGTGCTCATCGAACTTACCAAGCCCTCGATGATCACTATGGCGTGGAGAAAGAACATCACCATATTTGTCGTTATCTGCGTCAT
>PMIN01000026.1:0-239 GCA_003158275.1 Methanobacteriota archaeon | reverse complement strand
CAGCACGGAAGCATCACGTTCATTGTGCTCTTTGGCAGAAACGTTCATTGTCGTGCAAAGAGCCTCCGGCAGAGCGGCTCATCAGCCTACGCAGACAGCTGCGTACGCGCAATCAATCGAGTAGACTATACGTATCGTCTGTTCAGCTGTAGGCACCAAACCGCTGACAAGTGCATAAACTCGAAAGGGAAAGACGCTGACGACGTTTCGGCCGCATAGAATTACATGTCTGCACACGT
>PMIN01000014.1 GCA_003158275.1 Methanobacteriota archaeon | reverse complement strand
ATGGTTTTTGGTATCGATATACTGTGCCGCTCCTTGTTAGGTTCGGCTGAATGTTTTCCTCTGAAATATACGACGGACCATACACAAGAGGGCGTTTATGGATACAATCATCATTTTGGGAAATAATTATCACTGCTGCGGCGTCCATCGTTTTTGTGCCGTCTCACTTCGGTTGGACTAGGTTAAAATATTACGATTGTGCGGCAAACTGACAAGGGTGCCAGCACTTCCGGTCCTATATGGATGCTCCAGCGGCCACGGTTCCCGCGTGTTTATCTCAGTGCGTTAGTCTTCCCCAGCTGGACATAGGCATTTTTGATGAAAGAAGGAGTGCTTAGGGAAGAGGAGCAAAGACCCACTGCTCAGAATCCTGATCTGGTCTTGGTCAGAGAATGACAAAATCTGTAACTCCAAGCACGACAAGGAATATCGGGTGAGATGTTATGAAGGATGAAGTCTTTTTCGGCGAGGGAATGGCAAGGGCCAAGAACGAATATCCAGACCTCTATAAAGCCATTGTATCTTTGAATGAGGCAGCTTATACTGGTAAGGTCCTGGACTATAAGACCCAGAAGCTGGTTGCCATAGCCATCACTGCTGCCGCCTCGGACGACCGGGCCGCCAAGAAGCAGATGGTGAGCGGCATGAAGGAGCTGGGAATCACCAAGGAAGAGATAGTGGATGTCCTGAGAGTGGTTTTACTGACATCGGGAATGNNATGAAGATATTGGGGGAACTGGAGAAATAGTATTTTTCTATTTTTTAACTCTATCTCAGCTTGAAAGCCTCGCATCCAGCTCTTAGCATGCGCCGGCATTTTTTCACTTACGTCGAAATTTACTTAACGTCTCTAAAAAACATTTCACTTAAGCTATCACGCACCGTTTTTACTCTTTTGATTCATTTTTCTGTCACGGGGAAGAGGACGCTTAGATGGACGAATCTAAAAGATATTGTGGCGCCGATATTATAACAGATTCTAATACTATGAGTGGTGCAGGGAGTGCTCTTCACCCCCCTACCGGAGCAACTGTCTTTCCATACACCTCATTTAACACCTGCGCGAGGCCGGCATAGATTGTGACGAAACCGGTGAGGAGCCCCTCATAGCCAGCAACCGTGGTAACCGTCGCATTCCCTGTTTGCGCACCAATCGCCAGCAGGACGAGCAGCAAGGTGATTAGGCCAAGGACAAGTTTCAATGCCCAGATTGTTTTGAGCGAAGCGATGAACAAGACGAACGTAATGAGTCCCCAAATCGCAAAATAGGCCGCCATACCGCTCGCACTCTCGGGAGTCGCGAGTCCAAGTTTCGGGAGAACCAGAAGGCCAACAAAGCTCAGAAAGAAAAACCCGAAAGACAGGAATGTGGTCAACCCGAACGTGTTGTTCTTCTTCCACTCCATAAGCCCCCCAATAATGGGGGCGAGACCCCCGTAGAGGAATGCCATCGCGAGGACCATAGAGCCGACCCCAAAGACCCCTGCATTGCTCAAGCTCAAAAGGACGAGTACCGCCCCGATGGCAGTCAGCGAGACCGCCGCCGGGTTTGCGGTCACGTCCAGATTTCTGATATGGGTGACGTCGATTTCGTTTGTCATAATCGTTTACTCTCCTATATTATTTTTCATATCTTTTTTCATCACGCGTATCCATTCAGTCTGCAGAGGACCGTAATGGCAATGAACTGGCGCGTTACCTCGGTGCTTTGCGTCAATAGAACAAAGGTATTTGGATTGGGGTAAAAATGGTCCAGGAATATGTGCCGCCCAGGCGTTTTACTTCATAAGGTGGATTCCGGCGCGTCAAGAAAACACGTATACTACTCTGGCGTTTGATCTAACGGATTATACCGTTGCTTATCTTGGGCGCTACCCGGTAGAACCCAATAAAAAACCAGATTACAGGGCTTTATGCAACCTCGCGATGCTACAATGGCGCCGTAGCCAGTGCGCGCGAACAAGGAGTTCTTGTACCCGTTCCATAGCCTATAACTCACTATTTCTTTTTTCGATTTTAAGGCAGGGGCCGCCTCTCTCGGTGGTTATGCGTTTCACCCAATCTCGCGTTGTATGTGGCGTATATCCGGTTTAAGTGTGCGTGCGTAACGCAGATCAAGAGAGGAGCGCGCGAATGAAGACAAGTTTTACCGCTTAACCCGCTTTTATGGGGGATGGCTGCAAATAGGCATCTGCCCCCAACTCCGGGGGGGTTCGCACTGGTTCGTGTCCAAGAAGGGTTGCGCTTAGCCGTTTGCCGGATATCTACCCTGGGTCCATTTAACGCCTCATTTGCAACCTTTCTTGCCGGTGCGTGATTATGAAAGAGGGGATAACAATCAATCGCGAGATGACCCGAAAATCGTTAGAACTAGGTGATCCGCTGCCCGACGGGAGTGCCGACGCCCTGAACGAAGTCCCGCCGGATACTGCGATGCTTAGGATAGCGTGGTGCGATAATGCGAACTTGATACGGGCAAAGAGCTTGTGCATAAATGCCAAGAGCACTCCCGCATCAGAGGCCTTCGTTAGCATTTCTGAGGTGATGCAAGCGTTGCCAGTTATGTATGATATAGCTGCAGAAGAGACCGGTCTGAGTCATGTCGGGGAGGTTCACTTGAATGCAGATCTATCGAGTATCGTCCCCCTCCCATATGCTCCCGGTCAATCTCGGGCCATGGGAGACATGCTAAAAGACGGCGTACCTTGGGCCTGCTGTCCTAGAAGCTTCCTAAAGAGGATGATTGCGAGAGCGAAGGAAATGCGCCTGGCAGTCAAAGGTGCATTTGAAAACGAATTCTACATATTGAAAAGCGTGCCGGGCGAGGTCGAACCAGTCGACAACACGACCTTCGCGTCGACGTATGCTATGGATACCAGCGCTGACGTTATTGAGGATGTTATCGAAGCGCTGACTGCGCAGGGAATCACGGCAGAGCAGTACTATCCCGAGTCGGGGCCAGGCCAGCACGAGATCACGATCAGGTACGCCTCGGCACTTCAAGCGTGTGACCAGCAAATAGCCTTCAGGGAAACAGTGCGGGCGGTCGCACAGAAGCACGATCTGCGGGCGTCTTTTCTTCCTAAGGTATTCCCAGCCAAAAGTGGTAATGGGTGTCATTTGCATCTGAGTCTGTGGCACGACACAACAAACATTCTGTCAGATGAAGGAGACACATACGGGCTGTCGAACTGTGCACGCCAGTTTATAGCGGGGATTGTAAGTCACCTTCCTGCATTGATGGCACTTACCACACCGATCCCCAATTCATACAGAAGAATCCAGCCATCCACTTGGAGCGGTGCATTCCAGTGTTGGGGCTTCAATAATAAAGAGGCCGCTGTTCGCGTCGTTGTCGACCGCGACCAGGCGATCAGGCACTTTGAACTCAAAACGGTGGATGCGTCGTCGAACCCCTATCTTGCCTTCGGCGCGACAATTGCGGCTGGCCTAGACGGGATCGAAAGATGCTTGGAACTAAGCGCCCCGATCCAACTCGATCCCTGTAGCTTGTCGCCGAGCGAGCGTGAGGAACTCAATATCTCACCCCTTCCCTCATGTGCGAGCGATGCCCTCGGAATCCTCGAAAGCGATGATGTCATCTTGGCTGCGCTTGGGAAGGAACTTGCTCGCGCGTACGTCGGGGTGAAAAAGACAGAGCTGGCAACATTGGAAAGTCTCACATTTGAGCAAGAAGTAGAACTCCTGCTTGACAAGTACTAAGACCAAGGACGTTGAGCGCTGTAGTAAGCGCAGCCGCCAAGAGCGTAGACGGAGACTAGTGGCACAACGAGGCGCGAAGATGAAGCTCGAACATACCGCCGCGTTGGTCACGTCGTGGGCAGCGCCCTTGCACGCGGATGGCCCGACCGCGGCATTCATAGCTTAGCTCGACCTCTCGCAGGGACAGGAGCTGCTCGCGCGTTGTAACGGCGCGTGCCCCTGGTACGGCGAAGTAATCTGCGACCGAAAGCACGTCATAAGTCAGCTCATCCAAAGAGAACTAAGGTGAAGATATGGCGCAATTTAA
>PMIN01000050.1:12836-13818 GCA_003158275.1 Methanobacteriota archaeon | reverse complement strand
AGGCAGTAGATGAAACTTTAACCACCGTAAGCGGCGCAATGACGATAGGCGAGATCAACCATTTGATGAAATCTTCCGAGGTATTGGTCGTCGTCTGTGAGCAATCTACAGGGTGGATAACGTTTAACGAGATCGTCAAAGCAAGCAGACCGGTCGGATCTGCAGGCGAAATCATGGATCCGCCCGTAACGTGTTCGTCTTTTGACAGAGTAACCCACGTAAGACGAAGGATGATCGACGAAGATGCGTGGTGGATGATGGTCGTTGAAGACAGTAAGGTCGTTGGCATTATAACGGAGAATGACATCGCGAAGGCGATGAGCCAATTTATGGATGTAGTAAAGCCTCACTATCAAGATTCACGGGTAAGGAAACTCGTCGTCGATGATATCATGATCACTGACATCGTATTTGTGAGAACTAGTACCCCGTGCATTGAAGTGGTGGATCTGATGCTGAAACACGACGTGGAGGGTGTCGCGGTCTTTGATCAAATAGATGCTATGGTCGGCATGATTACTCAAAACACTATACTTTGCAAGCTTGAGTGACACGAGATCGGCAACAGCCCTCTACAAGCTTCCCGCTTAACAAAGGTGCCGTCTGCTACCGCGGCGTGATGCCGCCATTACAGTCGATTACTCCCGGGCTTCCGATCTCGCCACTGACCTTAAACTGACAGCCAGTCAACATCTCAGTAACCTCCACGGCAGTGACGGTGTGAAGCGTCAGCTCACTTGTTCCAATTCTAGAACGTCCCTCCGCTAGCGCCAGCCAGATAACCAGCTGGTCGCCCAGATGCACGTCGAACGGTGCCCCTTTCGACAATTGCATTAGAAGCCTCGCTGCCCCCTCTCGTCCAACGAGCTCAGCAGGCTTTCCTCGCGCGCCTAAAGCATCCCCTGCTAATCTGCCCCCAGTAGACGTCTCCGCCCAGAGCAGTATGCCGCTTCCAGTAGACGGGCTTTGTTCTCTCTGGTCG
>PMIN01000050.1:5043-12777 GCA_003158275.1 Methanobacteriota archaeon | reverse complement strand
GAGGCGCAATTGGTAGAAAAATCCCAAGCTAGCTAGTACAGGATTTAAAACATTGATCACGTAGTCGACTTGCGGAGCCAAAGGATTGTTTGTGCCACCGATAAGGGTAACAGATGAAGGTTGATCGGCGAACGCAAGCACGGGCAGAAGGGCTTGCAGTATGAGTGTCGTACTGGCGGCCGTTTTCGCATCAAAGCTATAAATCCCGCCGCGCCTCCGCCCTGGAACGAAAGTTATTTCAGACGAGCCAAGCCCGAGCCCGATCACCTTCGCGTTGGCGACCTCCGCTAAGGCTCGCACCGCCGTCAAATGTTGAGTTTGCAGTCCAGGATTTGCGCGGTTTACTCTCACGTTCTTGATTGCGACGGACTCTCCCGTCAAGGCTGAAAGCGCTAAGCAAATGCGCAGCACTTGGCCTCCCCCCTCGCCTATGCTGCCGTCAATCTTGATCATCACTATTTACGTTAGCTGAAAATATGAAAAACTGCTGGTGATTTGCAACTCGCGGAATGTGAATCTCAAATTCAACATTGACTCACCAAAGCGCTGCCGGCGGGTGCAGATTGCGGGCAGTTGACGTGTGGTAAACGGCCACGCAAATATTATTTAGTACGTTGTCCTTTTACTACTACCTGAGTTTTGACTGCACTCCGTATGGCAGTCGATTGTTGCGGGAGCAGGGCATGGGGCGGCAGGACACGACTACGGTTTGCAAACTTTGTCAGCGCAGCTTCGAAAAGTCAGAGATAGGTCGAATCAAAATCCTACGACGCGAAAAAAAAGGAGAAAGCGTTCTTTGGGTCTGCTCTCACTGCGCAGGACGAATTAAGTTCGCAGAGCACTGAGGCGCTGAGCGTACTCCGGCTCAAGTCACGCCAAGCCAGTCTTATGCACGTTTGCGTTCGCAGATGGCGGGACCGTGTCTGCGCTATTCTTGCCCGCGCCTATCGATCTACATAAGGTCGGCCTGCCTATCTGAGTTCTTCGGACATCATAACAAGGGCGCCCGCGTGCTCTCTGATTGCATTGATGCGCTCAGCTCGGTTGGCTGTCATCAATACGTATTTATGCGCTTATTGTGTTCTATGAGGATGTGAGGGTTGTTGCACTCACGGGTGAAGTAAAACAGCGTGAGCGCTTCATTGCTGAGCTTGCTCGCCGCTGCAAGGCGGCGACGCTCCGTGAGGAACACAACGATAAACCGGCGTCATTCACGAAAAAAGTCGCAGACGACCTGCTTTCCATACAATCACCCTCCAGATACGTTCTGACGCAGCGCGCTATTGATGACGCAAATCAGATCGCGCGAGAGCTCGATCAGCTGGCGGAACGGGAAGACCTTGATTTTGCTGTTGTTGTGGGTAGCACGCTTGCATCAAGAATCGCATCCTTTCACGAGGTTTACGAGGTGCGATTAGCGCCCTCTTTGAACTTTGAACAACATTTCGAGTCGCTTGCGACTGCACCAGAATGGATAACGCTTGGTGCACTCGTAAGAGCCGTGCGCGCACACCCTGATATTCACAAAGCAGGAGCGATACTCACGTTCACCGGAGTTGTCCGCGGAGAGGCCTCAGCCCTGGAATTTGACATCTATGAAGGAGAAGCCCAGCAGCGAATTTCTTCAATCGCGCACGATTTGACGGCAATAGAGGGCATAGTCGATGTAAAGATATACCACAAATCAGGCCGCGTCAATAAAGGCGAAGACATCGTGTACATCGTCGTTGCGGCGGCACATCGACAAGAGGGATTTAAGGCACTAAGGGATGCAATAGAACGGATCAAGAAAGAAGTTCCCATTTGGAAAAAGGAACTTACTGAGCAGGGTGACAAATGGGTAGGAATATGAGAGAGGCACCTATTCTTTCTGCCAGACCTGGACGAGGGGGATTATCATGAGGCTTTTCGGAACGAACGGTGTGCGGGGGATTGTCAACCAAGATCTAACCTCAGAGCTCGCCCTGCGGCTGGCGATGAGCTTGGGAACACTTACAAGGGGGACTGTTGCGGTCGGACAGGATACGCGCGTGTCCGGTAATATGCTTAGTCACGCGGCCATCGCCGGACTGCTCGCAACGGGTTGCAAGGCTATTAATCTCGGCATAGCGCCGACTCCTGCGGTGCAGTACTTCGTGCGTGACAATGCCGACGCAGGAATCGTCATCACCGCATCGCACAATCCGCGCGAATACAATGGGCTAAAACTGATCGCAGGAGATGGAACAGAATTCGGAATCGAAGGAGAACTCGCTGTCGAAGACGTGTATTTCAAAGGTAGTCTCAAGCTTGCTGACTGGCGCGAGACCGGGGAACTTTTGGACACCAACGTGATACCCGCTTACATGGAGAGTATTATGGGAAAGGTGAACGCCTCGGACATTAAAAAACGCGGGTTCGTTGTGGCCGTCGACACTGGCTGTGGGGCGGGCAGCATTGTTACGCCCTTCTTGCTGAGCAAACTCAATTGCAAAGTCACGACGATTAATGCGCAGATCGATGGCACTTTCCCGAGTAGAAATCCAGAACCGACAGAGGACGTCCTCACCGATCTCGGAAAGATCGTCATCTCGAACGGCGCCGATTTGGGCGTTGCACACGACGGAGATGCCGATAGAGCGGTTTTTATTGATGAAGGGGGGAATTTCGTCAATGAAGACGTACTACTTGCAATTATCGTCAAGCACGTTCTCTCCAAGAAAGTAGGCCCCGTTGTTACCCCTGTCAGCTCATCGCAGCGGATAGTCGAAGTGGCTGAAGCAGCAGGCGGTCACGTCATATGGACTCCTGTGGGGAGCATCTACGTCGCGAGGATGATGATGCAAGTAAATGCTGTGATAGGGGGGGAAGGCAATGGGGGTATCATATTCCCTGAACATCAATACTGCCGAGATGGGGCGATGACGGTAGCGAAGGTACTTGAAATAATGACCGAGCGTCGCAAGAAAATCTCTGAGCTCGTCAAAGAAATTCCCAAACGATATATGGACAAGACGAAAGTCACCTGTCGCGATCGGGATGCAACAATGCAACAAATTCGCTCATCTGTCGAAGGAAACATCGACACAACCGATGGCGTAAAGATTTGGTATGACGACGGTTGGTTGCTGATACGCCCCTCTGGGACTGAGCCAATCATTCGAATTTTTGTCGAAGCTGAAACGAAGCGAAGAGCTAGAGACCTCCTAGAAGCAGGTAAGCAACTGACCGAAGGCTGCTGATGTCAGAGCGTGCGAATCGTGTACTCTGGTCCTGGTGAGATATGAGCCTAGAAGAGCTTTTGATTCTTGATGCGGAGGCTGAAGCAGGCGAACGTAGTCGAGAGTTTTTTGTGACGGGTTGTAGTGGGTTTATCGGCTCCCATCTCGTTACTCGTCTTCTTAGTAACGGACATATCGTCACTGGCTACGACTTAGTCCAACCCCAGTGCGCTCACCCAAATTTTGAGTTTATAGAAGGGGATATCCTCGATTTGGAGAGACTCCAGGCAAGCATCGTTAAACCCGACGGCATCTTTCATCTCGCAGCGCAGACAAAGGTGCCTGATTCGACGCGAAATCCGGCTTACGACTTCCGTGTCAACGCGCAAGGCACGTTCAATGTGTTGTCTTGCGCCTCGGACGCTCGTTTCATTTATGCGTCGACAAGTACAGTCTATGGAACCGCTTCCGTCCCGACCACCGAAGCTCACCCGCTACGTCCTGTATCCTTCTACGGCGCTTCCAAAGCTGCTGGCGAGCTCTATTGTTCTGCATTCAACGGCATTTTGGGATTGCCAGCGATCTCTCTTCGTCTTTATAATGTCTATGGGCCAGGCAATGCAAAAGGCGTCATGTATGATCTTATAAGGAAGCTGCAGAGGGATGATAACACCCTTGAAATCCTCGGTACAGGACTCCAGAAGAAAGATTACGTGTATATAGATGACGTGATTGACGCCTTCGTACTTGCGTATGATAGGGGGATCCCAGGCGAGTCGTACAACATAGGCAGCGGCAGCGCCACCACCGTCAACGAGATTGTCGAGCTTATCTGCAAGTTGATGGGCCTGCGTCCCGATATCTATCGCACTGGCGGCAAGTCTTGGGAAGGCGACGTTGAGTCAACGCAGGCTGACCTTTCGCTTTTTGCTTCGTTTGGCTGGGAGCCTAAAGTCGATATGAAAACAGGCTTACAGTACCTTTATAAATGGATTCAGGATCAACAGTGACTAGCACCGCACGAATAGCTTTGGTGGCGCATAATCTGTGTTCGCTGAGCTTTAGAGTAAAAAATAAAGGCGCGAGTCCAGCCGAGTGCCAGACTCACCTGCGCATGCAGCCAAGGAGCTCACTTTCTACGCTGCAACACCAAATACGCAACAACCAACAGCCCTGCGACCCCGTAAATTGCCTCAAATCCCGGCAATCCAAGGAACCCGCTGCTCGCTGTGGGTGACGCAGTCGCAATCGTCGTTCCGGAAGGCGGCATTAATACGGTGTTGATCTCGTCAATGACGCCGTTTGTTGCGTTAATATCCTTTTTGGTTACCGTCGCGTTTCCAACCATTATTGTGGTGCCACTGACGGAGTAAGGTAGGGACAAACCGTTTAGCGTCGTGAGCGTGCCACTACCGGTGAAGTTGTTCGCGAGCAGCTTCGTGGGAACGACATGATAAAGCAACAAGTTTGTTAGCGCCGTTTTGTTATTTTGCAAATTCGCGAGAGTGGATGCGTTAACCTTGGCAAAAGCAGCGTTGTCGGGTGCGAAGAATGTATAGTTACCAGGGCCGCTTAACACGGTGGTAATATTTGCCTTCTTCAGCAGACTTACAAGCTTTGTGAAGTTCGCATTACTCTCTACAATCTGGGCGATGGTCTGGGTTGGTTTTGCTGTCGCCGTCGTGGTTTGCGTTTGCGCNNGAAAAGAGTTTCTTACTGATCATTTTTGACCTCCAATATAGACTTAGCTTTCGCACACTCATGATTTCACATACGCAATAAACTTTGCTTTCTCAACTTCCTACGCCCCGTCACCAAACGCAACAACCAACAGCGCTGCTACCGCGCACCGCCCTCAAAGCCCGGCAAGTCAAGGAACCCTCGGCTCTGGTGGTGCGCGCCTTCTGTCGTCTATCGAATCAGAAAAAAAGAAATAAAGGCGCGAGTCCAGCCGAGTGCTAGACTCACCTGCGCGTGCTGCTCAAAGCTCACTTTCTACGCTGCAACACCAAATACGCAACAACCAACAGCCCTGCGACCCCGTAAATTGCCTCAAATCCCGGCAATCCAAGGAACCCGCTGCTCGTTGATGTTGTCGCAGCCGTAGTCACGTTCGCCAGCTTAGTCGCGTTCGCCAGCTTAGTCGCGTTCGCCAGCTTAGTCGCGTTCGCCAGCTTAGTCGCGTTCGCCGTCGCCGTCGCCGTCGTGGTTTGCGTTTGCGCAAAAGCAACGCTGGATGCTCCGACAATAGAAAGAATCACAACGGTTGCCACTACAGCAGAAAAGAGTTTCTTACTGACCATTTTTCACCTCCAGTATAAACCTAGCTTTCAAAGAGTCATGACTTCACATGCGCAATAAACTTTGCTTTTCTCGTTCCTGCGCGCAACTTGGATATACAACGCCAACCGCCCCGCTACCGCGCGCAACGCCTTATAATCAGCAAGTCAACCAACCCGGGCTGATGTATCCCCCCCAGTTTTTGGAATCAGAAAAAAAGAAATAAAGGCGCGAGTCCAGCCGAGTGCCAGACTCACCTGCGCATGCAGCCAAGGAGCTTACTTTCTACGCTGCAACACCAAATACGCAACAACCAACAGCCCTGCGACCCCGTAAATTGCCTCAAATCCCGGCAAGCCAAGGAACCCGCTGCTCGTTGATGTCGTCGCATTCCCGGTGCTGTTTGCTGACTCTGACGTATTGTTGAGCATCTTGGTCAAGTTGTTAAGCTCAGCTTGATTAGTTACGGGGTGAAATGTCACCTGTCCAAGCGTGGGTATTGCAGTACAAGCCCATAGCAATAACACCACTAGACCGAAGGTAACCACTCTTTTTTGCATTTTTAGCGCTTCCTTAATTCAGATTTGTTACAAACAGACGGCAAAGTAAAAAAATAAAGGCGCGAGTCCAGCCGAGTGCCAGACTCACCTGCGCATGCAGCCAAGGAGCTTACTTTCTACGCTGCAACACCAAATACGCAACAACCAACAGCCCTGCGACCCCGTAAATTGCCTCAAATCCCGGCAATCCAAGGAACCCGCTGCTCGCTGTGGGTGACGCAGCTGCAGTCGTCGTCACGGTCGGTGGTACCAGTACGCCGCTGATCTCGTCAACGACGCCGTTCGTTGTGTTGATGTTCGCTTGCGTTATCGTCGCGTTGTAAGGGCTGGTGAACGTCACTTTCGTTCCGTTGACAGTGTATGGGATCGAGTTTCCTGCGAGCGTGGTGACTGTGCCATTTTTAGTGAAGTTGACTGTGCCGAGTATAACGTGGTTTTCGAGAATTTGTGTAAGCGTCGGCGTGTCATTCTTCAAGTTGGCGATCGTCGTGTTGTTGAGCTTTGCGAAAGCAGCGTTGTCAGGTGCAAGAACAGTGTACTTTGCCGTCGTATTGTTCAGCATCTCCGTCAAGTTAGCTTGCTTGAGGAAACTCACTAACGTTGACAAATCTGGGGTATTAACTGCCGTCTGCGTAATCGTATTGATCGGCGTTTGCGCGAAAGCGATACTCGACGCTCCAACGATTGAAAGAATCACTGCGGTTGCCACTACAGCAGAAAAGAGTTTCTTACTGACCATTTTTCACCTCCAAAATAGTTCGAGTTCTCACATGAGATTTGCGTACTCAATGAATTTCATTTTTTCGATTATTCCGTCTCGCTGAGTCTTAAGACTCTGCGTCGAACTCTGTAAGAATTCGGCCGGCGTTAACGCTCCAGAAATCGCTTGAGCGAGACGTCACTCTTTAAACAAGCTGAAGCAATAAAATCTTTTTGGTCTGACCTGTGGCGCGGCAAAAAGATCATTGCGCGCGCAAATCGCGCTGAATACTGCATCTTGGCCATTTTCCATTTGGGCCCTCATGACGCGTGCTGGCACAAGTTCAGTCAGAAATGCCGCCTAATGCGTGACTGCCAGCACAAATAGCATATTGTTTTATATCTGCACCGAGAAAAGAAATGCGGAGAAGTTGACATGTCTTGGAAGGAAATAAGCCCGCTGAGCAATATCCGTAGCAGGATGGATGGGCTCTTGGAGGATGACCACGACGAGTATGTAGGACCAATTACCTCAACGCCGCCCGTCGACCTCGTAGACCTCCCTGGGGAAATCGTTGTTTTGGTTGATCTTCCAGGAGTTAGCAAGGACGACGTCAGGCTTGAAGGCAGCAGCGACATGGTGGAAATCACGGCGGAAAGAACTTCAAAATATGACGATGACGACCACCTCATAAGAGAACGCGCCCCTCGCGAATATTACCGCTCCATCAAGCTCCCCACGAACATCGATGACGCTGCCGCTCGCGCGAGCTTCTTCAACGGCGTGCTCGAAGTTCACCTGCCAAAGATTGGAATTGCTGACAAGAAGCTTATCTCTATCGAGTAAGCCAGCGTATGGCTAAAGCGGATTGACGGCATCAGATAGGTTCTCTCCTCATCTTGTGCTCGGTGGGGGTAACTCTCATCATGCACCGTCACCGATGCATGAGCGATTTAGACGATAAATATCTTTTCCGGGTACTGCCGATGAATGT
>PMIN01000050.1:0-4992 GCA_003158275.1 Methanobacteriota archaeon | reverse complement strand
GCTTATAGAATCGCTGCAAGCCTTCACGAGGATCCCCGTTTCATCGAAGCCGTACTCGGCGAAACAACTGAGATCCTGATCGAGAAACCGTTCTTTCTTGTTGTGAGCAAGTTTGGTCAGGTCTGTGTCAATGCTGGGTTGGATCGCTCAAACGTGGCCGAAGGTTTTGTTTTGCTCCTTCCAGATGACCCCTCTGAAAATGCACGTCAACTACGCGATCGAATAAAAGACCGGTTTGACAAAAATGTTGCTGTGATCATTACGGATACCTGCGGTAGGTCTTTTCGCGAAGGACAAACCGGAGTCGGCATAGGGTTTGCCGGAATTGCTGCGATGAAGGACTGGCGCGGCGTGAAAGACCTTGAAGGGAAAGCGCTAGAAATAACCAACGAAGGTGTTGGTGACGAAATAGCTGGTCTGGCCAACCTCATGATGGGGGAGGCAGCAGGGGGTACTCCGATCGTTATCGTGCGTGGTATCAGCTATGAGGATCGCGACTGTCCAGTGTTTCGTTCTGAAGAAACGGACATAATAAGGCGAGCAATTCGGGATGCAGATAGACAGAGCAAAGCATAGCCAGTGCAATCAGCAACAACGTCTCTCTGCGCTCGTCCAAAATACGCCCAGCTTCGGTGCAAACGCAGCTGCACGAATTCGGCACTCAAGTCTAGTAACTTACAGCGAGGATATAAATTTGGAAGTCGCGCAGCGGCCACAACGAGATGATCTGGTAGTACGAGAAGCAACCTTAGATGATTTGCAATGCATTTTGGAGCTGTACGCCCAGCTCTTCTCAAACACGGATCAAGCTTCAGAGAACACAAGAGAGCTGCTCTCCGCGCATTATGAGGCATTTTCGGAGATCAAACGAAGCCCGGACAGCTATGTGCTTGTGGCCGAATCAGCTGGGGCGGTTGTCGGAACGGTAGCGATCTCAATGATCCCAAACCTGTCACATTGTGGCAGGCCTTGGGCAGTTATTGAGAACGTCGTGGTAGACGAACGAGCTCGAAAGTCGAGCATTGGTGCGTGATTGATGCAACACGCAATAGGTCTTGCGCGAGCCCGAGGATGTTTTCGGGTTATTCTCTCAAGCAGTGTGCACAGGGAGGGTAGCCACAAGTTTTACCAGAGACTGGGGTTAGAAGCCTTTGGCTACAGTTTCAACATCCACTTTCCGCCTGGTGGAAAGGCCTAAGCATAGCCCATATGGGTGTGCAATAGACTCACTCAATTCAAGCCTCGCGTTGATTTTGGTCTGCGTTCCAAGATAAGTATTTTGCGCAAAAACAGAGCGTCCCGGCCGGGATTTGAACCCGAGTCTTGAGCTCCGCAGGCTCATAGGATATCCACTACCCCACCAGGACTCGCATATGTCTATGTGCTTAAGGGTATAAATCGGTATTCAATCTGAGCGGTGGGGGCTTTCGACGTATCTCGCTATGTCACTACCTACTTCGGATGTGGTCGAGCTGCCGCCAAGGTCAAACGTTCGCACTTTACGTTCGCGCAGGTTGCGCTGAATAGCGTTCATAACGCCGTTCGCAGCTTGCATTTCGCCAAGACTCTCAAGGAGCATTGCCCCTGCCCAAATGGTAGCAATTGGGTTGACTTTGTTGAGTCCCTTATATTTTGGCGCCGATCCGTGAATCGGTTCAAACATTGACGTTCCTTCAGGGTTTATGTTGCCGCCCGGAGCTAGCCCTAGACCCCCTTGCACCATAGCCCCTAGGTCCGTTATTATATCGCCGAACAAGTTTGGAGCTACAACGACGTCAAACCATTCAGGATTCTTCACCAGCCACATCGTCATTGCGTCGACGAGGTTAAAATCGGTCTTAACTTCTGGATAACGCGAGGCNNTACCGCATAATGCGCTTCGTGCCCTCAGCTGATATTAGCCCCAGCTGATAGGCTATTTCGTCGCTATCAGAGTCGATGTCAAGGCCGAACTTTACATTGTATAGGTTGCGGGTTACATCTGCATCGCGGTGGACGCTGCCTTTCTTGACACGGCCTCCTACGCCCACGTAGAAGTCTTCAGAGTTCTCGCGCACGACTACATAATCAATATCATCAGGGCCCTTGTCTCGAATTGGTGTTTCTACGCCTTCTAGCAGCCGAATAGGACGGAGATTTATGTATTGGTCGAAGTAAAACCTCAGTGCGAAGAGAATTCCGCGCTCGAGGACTCCAGGGGGGACACGCGCGTCGCCGACCGAGCCGAGGTAGATAGCGCGATAGTCGCTCAGCTCTTTGAGCGCATCCTCTGACAAAAGTTCTCCCGTTGTGAGGTAATGCTCTGCTCCGTACGGGTACTCTTTCCACTCGATATCGAACCCATACATACGGCCGGTCGCTTCGAGAGTCTTCTTCCCTTCGGCGATGACCTCCGGTCCGACGCCGTCTCCAGCGATTATCGGGATTTTGTACGTCTTCATTTTGGCTTCACCATAAGTGTTCGAGAAGCAGTGAAACAAGTCACCACGACGAATCCGTCTCAGTTTCGCGGGGCTCCCGTTTTTTAAGCTGCGTGCCGCTTTTTACGTATTCGACGAGTCCGCCGGCTTCTATGATGTTCTTTATAAACGGCGGAAAAGGCATTATCGCGTATTCTTTTTTCCTAGTCTCGTCGTAGATGCTGCCCTTTTCCAAATCGACGTGCAGAATATCTCCGTCCTCGATTTCGGTTGTGTCGCATTCGATGACAGGCAGTCCGATGTTTATGGCATTTCGAAAAAAGATCCGTGCGAACGAACGTGCAATAACGATGCTGACGTTATCTCTTAAAGCCAAAGGCGCGTGCTCTCGTGAGGAACCGCAGCCAAAGTTCTCTCCAGCGACGACGATGTCGCCGTTGATGACCTGATGAGCAAAGTTGGGGCGGACGTTTTCGAACGCGTGCTTTGCGAGATCTTGTGACGAGTTGAGTACGAGATACTTACCTGGAATGATGGCATCCGTGTCAACGTTATCGCCAAACTTCCAAGCCCTACCCATCATGCCCCCTTTGGGTCGTGTCATGTTCCACTCCTAGTCCGACCTCGGATCGGTTATTACGCCGTCGATCGCGGACGCTGCAGCCGTCGCCGGTGAACAGAGGTATACTGAAGCCGCAGGACTTCCCTGTCTTCCGACGAAGTTTCTGTTTGAAGTGCTTAGACCCACCTCGCCGGGACCTAGTAGCCCAAATGACCCACCCATACACGGCCCGCAACACGGGGCCTCTACTAGGGCGCCACTGTCGGTAAAGATATCCATAAGGCCCGTTTTAAGCGCTCTCTGGTACTCGGTTCTCGAAGCCGGGATGATTATCATCCGCACTCCACGTGCCACTTTCTCGCCTTCCAGTAACTCCGCAGCCGCTTTTAGATCTTCGTACCGACCGTTTGTGCACGAACCAATGAAGACCTGATCTATGTGCTGCCCTTCGACGTCTGTAACAGGCACTACGTTGTCGACTTGATGGGGCTTTGCGACCATCGGCACCATCTCAGTCGCAGCATAGCGTCGCACAACTTTTGTCGCATCATCGTCTGAGTGCAGAGCGAAGTCTCCGTCGAGTGCTCGTTCTTCCAAGAACGTGGCTGTCGTTTCGTCGGGGGCGATTATCCCCGTTTTTCCCCCCATCTCGATTGCCATGTTGCACACGGTCATCCTATCCGCGATGTCCATGTGCTTGACAGTGTCACCGCGAAACTCACACGCCTGGTAGGTGGCGCCATTTATGCCGATGTCGCCAACGATAGTGAGTATCAGATCTTTGGCATACACACGCCGTCCAAGGCTTCCATTAATATCAAATGCGAGGGTCTCTGGCACTTTGAACCAGAGCTTTCCCGAAGCAAGGGCCACCCCCATGTCGGTTGAGCCGACACCTGTCGCAAACGCTCCTAAGGCCCCGTACGTGCAGGTATGCGAGTCAGCGCCGATAATAAGCTCCCCTGGAAGCACGTGCCCCTTTTCGACCATGACCTGGTGGCACACTCCCTCTTGCACATCATAGTTGAGGATCCCCTGTCTTTTTGCAAACTTCCGAAGCTCCAGGTGATTGACTGCGGCGTCGATCGAGTCAGCAGGTACCTGGTGGTCAAAAAGCATGATTACTTTTGTAGGATCCCATACCCGGTCTGTTATTTCGTAGAGGGTTTTTACTGCAAGAGGTCCAGTAATATCGTGAATCATAGCGACATCTATTGCAGCGTCGACAAAATCGCCCGCTTTCACGGTTCTTCCCACAGATTTCGAGAATATCTTCTCGGAAATGGTCTGCCCCATTCTCGATTTGCCCCTTATGCAAAAAACAACGCGTAGGCCGCTCTCATAACACGCGAAGAAAGTATAAAAATATTTCATCGCGAAAAGGGGCGCGTACGGCAACCGTGCCTCAGTGATACCCCGTTCTCTCAAGGGCTCTCTCCCTTTCACTGCCTTGTTGGGCTTCGTACGTGCCTGTATCTCTTTTGACAAAGTTATTAAGATAGGGGCGTGTACTACGGTAAGTGCAAGGAAATATGGACGCTCTCTCCGACGACTTGGCGAGCATCTACCAGCGCCTGACCACCACAATCTCGAAAGAGGAGTTCGCGGCTAGAGTGCGGCAGAAGGTGGAGGACATGTCGGGCTTGTGTGACGAGAAGACGGCGGCATTGCTTGTCGCCCACGAGCTCGGTATCGACACTGTCGTGCAGATCGCACAAATTGATGCACAAACGGGAACTGTCGCATTTGTTGGCAAGCTCACGCGTGTCTCGCCGACACGAGAGTTCTCCCGCGACGGCGATGTAGGATATGTTGCCAATCTCGTCGTGTCGGACGCAACGGGTTCAATTCGCGTAGTTTTGTGGAATGACCTCGCGCAACACGTCGAAGAGCTTCAAATTGGGCAGACTCTGAAGATTGCGGGAGTCGTGAGGGATGGGGGATACGGCCTAGAAGTAAATGCACGAGAAATTGAGGTCGATGAATCAGTCGCCAAAACCGAAATCGAGC
>PMIN01000219.1 GCA_003158275.1 Methanobacteriota archaeon | reverse complement strand
GGGAAATGCAGCGAGTATCTGGGTTGGCATATTTGCCACGGGAATTATTGTCGTCTTTACCGCCATAAACTTCATCGGAGCACGAGCGGTGGGGCGGTCTGAACAGTATATCGTTGCGACCAAGATTGCCATCCTAGTTGGATTCGTCGCCCTCGGCATTTTTTCGACTCAACCGAGTCGTCTCGCTCTATCCCAATGGCCCCCTTTTTATAACATTCTCTCGTGCGCCGCAATCGTTTTCGTTGCGTACCAAGGCTTTAGCCTCATAACTAACGCCGCGGAAGACATGGAAAATCCAAAAAAGACGGTGCTGAAGGCGCTTTTTATCAGCGTATCCATCGTTATCATCATTTACGTTGCCGTCGCTGTGACCGTGCTCGGAAACGCCGGTTTCAGAAATAGTAAGCGCGAAAGATTACGCGCTCGCTGAAGCAGCACAACCATTCCTCGGGACAATCGGGTTTAAAATCATCGCCATTGCTGCTCTGCTGTCAACATCATCCGGCATTAATGCCACGCTTTATGGAGGGGCCAATATCAGCTATGTTTTGGCGAAAGAGGGGCAACTGCCTGAATTTTTTGAGCGAAAGATTTGGAGGAGGAGCAGAGAAGGCCTTCTTATAACGGCAGGCCTGACTATCGTCTTTGCAAACCTCCTCAACTTAGAGGGCATCGCTGTGGTCGGCAGCGCCTCAATACTACTCATATACGTTGCGGTCAACGCAGCACATCTCAGACTTCTTCGAGAGACTAAGGCAAACCCGCTTATGTTGTGGCTTGCTATTCTCGTGTCTTTGGCATTCGTTTTCCTGCTCGTCGATTATGAGGCTCAGAGCTCTCCAAACGCCGTAGCTACCTTGGCCGGCGTCGTCATTTTTAGTTTCGTTGCTGAGTGGGTATATAGAAGGAGATCGAAAAGAATCTTGCGGACGCGGACTTAGGGTCCCTAGCTACAAGAGACAAAATATTGCTGCAATACACGATACGACGACCTACGTCAATAGAAGTGAACAAGGCCATCAATCTCCGCTATACCGACGCATTTAACACGGGCAACTTCGTCATCTTTGAGGAGGTGATCGTCGTCGATTCTCGGTCTCGCAATGCGGACGCCCTGAAGAGTTTGAGCAGGTATGCCTGCTTTAGGTTGGTACCCCCTAGGTGTCGGTTTGTTGAGCAACTTAAGAAACGCTGCAAGAGGTCAGTACCTCTCAACGGGAAATTTACGACGGCGAGACCTTTGGTCTTCGCCAACGCGCTCAAAGTCGACTTCCGGGCGCGATCAAAGGGTAACCATTAAAGCCTCGCTCGATCTTTCTTACGTGTGTCGAATGCGTCTAATATCCTCCCCAGGCAAATCGTCTTATTCATCAGCGTTTGCAAGTGGTGCGTGCTAGGCACACTCGTTGGAGTCGCCGTCGGCTTAGCGGTAGCCGTCTTCTTAAAGGCGCTGGACTACAGCATTGCCCTGACCGGCCAGTTTCCCTACTACTTTCTCCTCCTTCCCCTAGCGCTCCTTGTCAGCGGCGCCATGACGAAATACCTCGCCTCAGATGGTGAAGGGCACGGCACGGCGGTGATTATTGACGCCCTTCACAAACGATCCGGTAAAATAAAGCCGTCAACGGTATTGGTAAGGCTCGCTGCCACGCTCATCACTATCGCGTCAGGCGGCTCCGCAGGCAAAGAAGAGCCTGGCGCTCAGATAGGAGCAGGGCTCTCTTCACTATTTAGCGACCTCTTGAAGTTCGACGACCGTGACCGTCGGAAATTAGTCATCTGTGGGGTCAGCGCCGGATTTGCCTCCGTTTTTGGTACGCCCATAGGGGGTGCTATTTTCGGGGTCGAAGTCCTCTTCGTAGGAGGCCTTATGTACGACGTGCTCCTCCCCGCGTTTATCGCGGGGATCGTCAGCTACCAGGTGTCGGCGGCCCTTGGCATCACCTATTTCTACAGCCCACTCCAGTTCGTGCCCGTCTTCAGCGGGTTCTTCTTGGCGCAAGTGATTTTTGCAGGCATCTTCTTTGGACTCGTCGCGCTCCTCCTCATAGAGCTCTTTACTCTCTTCAAAAAGGCCGCAGAACGTTTGCCCCTATGGGCGCCTGCCAAGGGCATCATTGGCGGGGCAGCGCTCATATTGTTGACTCTGACATTCTCGACGCAGTACCTTGGGCTCGGATTGGCCACGACTCAGGCCACGCTGCAGGGGCAGCAGGCTGTCTGGTACGCCTTCCCCTTGAAGATCGTGTTCACGAGCATAACGATGAGCTTTGGGGGAAGCGGCGGTATCATCACCCCCATCTTCTTTATTGGTTCCACGGCCGGCGCTCTTTTCGCGCAGGTATTTGGCTTGAATTCGGCGACGTTTGCGGCAATTGGTCTCGTAGCCGTTCTTGCGGGAGCCACCAATACCCCCATTGCCGCGAGTATCATATCAATTGAGCTCTTCGGGCCGGCAGTCGCGCCGTACGCCGCAGTAGCGTGCGTTGTCAGCTACGTGATGTCCGGCCACCGCAGCATCTATCCATCGCAGGTGCTTGCTACGGAGAAATCCCGGTCTATTCAGGTTCAGATCGGTCAGGAGGTTTCGAAGGGTGAGCCGACGGTGCAGCCCAGAGCGGGCAGCGTTACGGCAGCCGGCATAGCGGTCATTACTAAAATACGGGGCTTCGTTGCCAAACATTTTAGAGTGCGGCAGAGACGGCGATAACGCCTTGAGTTTGCAAACGATGCGAGCACAATGGCAGCCGGAACAACTGTCGATGAGTTGATCGTCGCGTTGCGTGATAAGAGCGCGGAGATTCGACAGCGCCACAGAGACGCTCAGAGAGCTAGAAGACGCACGAGCGGTTGAACCCCTCACAACAAAGCGTTTGGGGTTCGAGCACGCGAAACTGCGCCCCTCGTCCGACGACGACGCACACGCCTCACGTTGCGTTTTCAAGTGTTAGCTCATAGACGCTAGGTAAGCCGCAGACTCCCTAGGTAACACGCTTGGGAGGGCTTGAGGCTGCATCGCAGCTAAACGAACGTGTTACGCTTTTTTGCGGCGCCCTCTATTTATGCCATTATAGCTTATGACCGGGTATGCTCAAGGAGTCTCTACTTACGGTCGAAAACGAGCTCTTGAAAGCTAAGAACGGAAGGCTACAGCTGAAGCATTCGGAAGCGTTTACCCGCGTGCGCGCCGAAGTTGAACGCCTGAATAAGGAGAACGACAAATTAAAGACAGAGAACAAAGATTTGGAGCGCAAATACCTCCGGATATTAAAGCAACTTGAGGAACACACTAAGAGAGATACCAGCGCTTAAGCACGTCTTCGTGCGACGAAGGACGTCGCCAGGCCATTAGCTTTGAATCCGCAATAAACGCGCAGCAAGGCGGCTTTTGTCCTGCAAACAGGCATTCGAGATGGTATATATTCTGGCTCAAGGCGCCAGAAGCGTGCCGCGCAGAGACCGCACAAAGACACGCGCACGTGTGGACAATAGAAAAGAAAAAAGCCGTGCAGACTGCCTTGTAGATAGATATATGGGGTGCGGTGCCAAATAACAGGCACCAAAGCAAACTCTCCAGTCAAGGAGACTGTGGTAGGATTGACAGAGGATAAGAGAGGAAACCCGCATGACCTTTAGAGATATAGAGATTCTGGATTTTGATGCAAACGGCATAGAGCGGATTGCCGACGACGAGAGTAGAGTGCACGTGCCTTATATTCTCTCTGATGAGCCACCCGAACTATGGACCCGCTGCTTCTTGTCGAAAACCGCTGACGGAGAAGCACGGGTTATTGGTGGTAGAGTCATATATCTATGCAGGAAGGACAAAACGGCAATAAACAGGAATGGAGAATGCTGGAATACTGTGGCGAAGTATGCCGAGTATGCAAACCGACGTTACCGTGAGATTTATGCAAAGCGACGCAAGGGCGAGTCTAGAGAAGCAGAAGCGCGATGGCAAGCGGATCCAGCCGCTAGAGAATTTGAGGAATGGAAGCGAAATCTAAAGCGGTGACGACTGAGATTGAGTTTTAGATTGTCAGCTATTGTATCTTTGCGTTAACCTTGGCTTTGACGGTTTTCAACGGTAATTAGACCATTTATTTTTCGATTTGCTTTGACCTACGAGCTCGTATGGGCCTCTTGATCGGGATCTATCGGGTTATCACGCAGAGAAAGATCCGGCTCGCGGCTTTCTTCTCTGAGTCAACGTCTCCAACGAGCGCTTCGATCCGCTTCAAATCTCCCCGAAATATGCGCTTGTAATTCTCGTAGATGCCGCGCTCAGTGAGCACGTACAGCAGCGTGTAGTCGATTTCGCGTTTTCCGCTAGTCGACGTTATATAGCTCTCTTTTTTCATGCGTAATTTAGTGATCTATAATGGAATCTAAGACGAATACGAAGTCGGTTACGACCGACAAACACGCTGCCCTCTCGCGCCGGCCCACGGATATCGAGTGGACCGGCCTCGAAGTAACGCGTTTTGAAGGCACCCGACGGACAGAATAAGGAAGGCGGTAAATGCCCCACGCAGACCCTGCGCGACGTCGCGCATACGACGCGGCACGCAAGCGTAGGAAACGGGCTCAGGGGTGGACGAAAAAAAGGTTGGATACACGTCTAACCGCCCTTCAAATCGAAACTGCCCGAGACGTGTGTGACTTATTCAACGAGGCTGTGGCAGAGGTGCGGACTACCGATGACTCTTCACTGCAGCTTGAGGCGAAGTTAAGAACCAAGCTGCGCGCCGTGGAGATCGGCCTACGCGTCATCGAAATCAGGAATCTTGAGGGGAGAATAACCGCGCTCGAGGAGCAATCCAAATGAACCTACACAGATGGAGAATTAACAGTCTCGAACGGGATCATACTGAGGGGGCTATACAGGTCAATACGGTTGTTGATGATAACTTAGTTGAGCCCTTCACGCGCGCTCTCGCGAATGGCCTTGCAGGGAAACGTCATACGATTCTAAGGCTCCCTGTAGATTCGATCTGCGTGGCGGCACCATTAGAAGCCCCAGCACTTGCGTCAGGTGGGTAAACCGTAGCAAGCCCATTGATCTGCTTTGACCGCTGTGAACGGCACTTTCGTAAGTACTGTTGAAATTCTGGAGGAACGCAAAGGTTGACACGGCAATCGCGAAACCGTGGCGCGTGATTGCCGTGCCGCAGAGGCATAGCAGTCGCTGCGTCGCCGGGAGGTAGCCCTCACGTTTATTAACTCGCGCGAGAATTCTTTAGCTGCGTAAGCGGGTGGACATATGGAAAGAACGGTTATTAACACTACCAAGGGCGTCGCGGGTATTTCGCGTCCATTTAAGAGCATGATAGAGCAACTAGGTCTGCACGATGAAGATACTATAATGTACGTGGGTTTACCTGGAGTCTGCACTCCGTTTGTTGAGCTACTGTCGTACGCTATTAGGACTCTCAAAATCAGACAGGTGTTTGTGCCTAAGCTCGACCTGAACTTAGCAAAGAAAGTTCAGTCTGTGGATAATATAGGTATCCAGTTCGGAGATTCCGCTGAAATCACTAAGGCCCGGGTCGTCGTCGTCCTGGGCGGATTAGCGATGCCCATTTCACCTGTAAGCCGCGACGACGTCTCCTTGTTCCTCCAGCGCGTTTTGCTTCCAGGAGGTTCAGTAATCGGTGTCTGTTTCATGAACATGTTTGAACAAGCTGGGTGGACCTCGGCTATACCGTTCAATTTTTTGATTGATGCGACTATCGACCCCGTCAGGGTCGAGCAATTCTCAAGGTAAACGGGCGCAAGAAAAATCGATCGCTTAGAATCGCGTTACTAGGGACCCTCCGGTGGACAAGACGCAATGACTAACACTGTTTCCGACGTTCTGGAAAAAGTCAAAAGCGGTGGCCGAGTCGACCAAAAAGAAGCCTTTACTTTGCTCAATGTGCGTGGAGCTGATCTTCACGCAGTGCTCGCAGCTGCGGACACTGCCAGAGAGACGCGGGTCGGCGACGACGTCACCTACGTGATCAATCGAAACATAAACTTCACCAATATCTGCATCGGGTCGTGCGGATTTTGCGCCTTCAGAGCGAGACAGGGCGATCCTGAGGCCTATTTCTTGTCCGTAGATCAGATCGTCGAACGGGCGGTCCAAGCGCGACGCACAGGTGCGACCGAAGTTGGGATTTTCAGTGGNNGCATTTCACACGTCGATATGCTCAAGATGCTCAAAGAAGCGGGCCTCGATTCGATGCCAGGCACGGCAGCTGAGATTCTCGTCGATGACGTGCGCAAAACGTTGTGCCCAGAGAAGATCGACACGAAAGCGTGGACTGATATCATTGTTACGGCTCATCGGCTTGGAATTCCTACGACGTGTACGATGATGTACGGCTCTATAGAGTCGTATAGGGACGTGATAGACCACCTGCAGCTTCTGAGAACGATACAGGACACGACCGGCGGCTTTACGGAGTTCGTTCCGTTGACCTTCATCCATTACAACACGCCGATCTATCGTGCGGGCCTCGCACGTCCCGGCGCGACAGGACGAGAAGATCTTCTCATCTTTGCGTTGGCGAGAATGTATCTCGACAACATCCCGAACATACAAGTGTCTTGGGTCAAGTTGGGAACGAAATTCGCTCAAATCGCGCTAACCTGCGGTGCAAACGATCTTGGCGGCACGTTGATAGAGGAGAACATAACTCGGAGCGCGGGAGGGACAGCTGGGCAAAGCCTAGCGCCAAGCGAGTTTATCAGAATGATCACCGACCTTGGACGTGTCCCTCAAGTACGAGACACGCTTTATCAGAAGCGGCCGGCCTGAATGTGCGAACGTCCCGCATACACGCGAACCCGTGTGAAATATGGTGAGGTAGCTGTTCGCGACGTTATCAACAAAGGCTAGCTGCACCGTGGGCGATTTGGGGCCTCTACGTCATATCTGTTCGAAATGGCAACGAAGAGGCGCACGCCAGAACAGACCTCTAGTTTTTAGGGATCTAAAGCACCTCAAAAAGCTCAAAAATGATGCTTTTTAGCCAACGAATTAGGAGCTGAAATCGAGCTTCTGAGGCAATAAAAAACCAATTTTAATTTTATTGTGGTTCCTATATTTAATTCGTTATCGTATAAATAATGTTAAATACTATTACCTATCAATTGTCCCTGATCTAGCGAACCAACTAATGCCAATAATTCATTTTAAGCAATT
>PMIN01000250.1 GCA_003158275.1 Methanobacteriota archaeon | reverse complement strand
TTTGGATTGAACGGGCTGCGAAGATGTTCTGGCAAACTACTCTGGGCATCATTTCGCAACGTACTTTGCAACCACTGCGAGCAGAAACGCTGCAGCGGTATCACTGCTCTACGAGCCACAGAAAGATCCTCTCGTTTGCGAAGTCTTTTCTCTCGTACCTCACGAAGATTAGGCTAGATACCCGCTATCTTGCCTTCGGAATCTTCTTAGAGATGCCCAAAGCGGTTAAGGTACGAAAAGCTACTACGTCGCGCATTATTACGCAGGCCGACATCAAAAATGTGCTTCGATACATCAAACGAGCTGAACAAGAGGGCAATATATCGCAGCGCAGATCATTGCAATATGCAGCGTTTATTCTGTTCGGAGCATACACAGGCCAGAGGGCTATGGCGACGATTTCCAATCTCAAAGTGGGGCAATTTAGAGCTGCTCTCAAAACTGAAAAGCCAGTGCTGCTCGTAAAAGCTAACCAGGATAAGATAAGAATGGAGCACTATGTGCCACTTTGTCCTCAAGCGGTGCAAGCTATTGGGCCGCTGTTGGACGGAAAAGGCGACGATGAACTTATGTTCATATACAACTCACTGGTCATGTGGCTAAAGCGACAGCATATTCCCCTTTCACGGGTAGCAACTCATTTTACGCTGGGAGATCTCAGGAAGCACGCAGAGCAAACTGGTGATATTATTCAATGGGATCAATCAAACAGAGCTTATATTCTGACACACGGCGTTTCAGGCGTTTCGTGGGGTCATTATCGAAATCCCTTGCCAGAGAACGTATATGATATCTACATGAAGTACTGGAGAGACGTCGACCTCACGATTTAACCTGAATAATTTCGTTTGCCTGTACCTCTGCTTAGCGTGAGCGAGGAAACGCGTCAACCTCTGCGGATGATGATCGGCGTTGCTGTGGGGGACGGCGTCGGTGTGGGGAACGGCGTCGGAGTTGGCGTGGCGGTCGGAGTTGGCGTGGGCGTCACGATTGGTGATGGAGTCAATGACGGGTTTGACGAAGGGGAACCGGATGGCGTTGAAGTAGGCGTACTTGGAGTAGCAGATGTACTACTGGTCGCGCTGGTCGCTGCATTAAGACTTCCTGCTAAATTGATCACTACGTGACTATAAGAGCCTGGATTAGCGCTTTGGTCATCGTACGTCATTGTTACAAGCTTCACGCCTTGCGGCACGTCATACACTATAACCCCATTTATCTTGGTGCCAGGCTGCGTCGTCGTGTAAGCGGAAGGAAATGCGTGACTAACCAAGCCTTCTTGATTAAAATTAGCCATAGAGTACGTGTTATTGCTCGTATCCTGTACTGTGAACGTGTTCGCTTGCACCTGTCGATCTGGTGCATTTATGTTCGTGAAAGTGACGTTGTACATCACGTATTCGTTGCCGGATGCTGGTTTTTCGACGAACGAACCGCTGCTGAATTGTTGTGGCGACTGAACCGCCTTTGCACTAATGTTTATCGAATTTGCGTTGCTCTGATTCTGCGTACTCGTGCATCCAGCTATAAGAACGGTTAGAATAAGTCCGAAAACCACGATTCCGCTTGCTATTTTTAGTCTCATTTCGTTCCCCCTTAGTTAGAAAGACAGCGCAAGGGCGGATATTAATTGTTCCGATTCAACCCCAGGTATAGATACAAAATTATCACAAAATTATCGCGGCCTCGGTTCCATTTTTAATTCCCATTTTAGCTTAGTTATTATTTCAACGGGTTTGGCGACGGGGAACCGGAGCGCGTTGACGGGGAACATCTTCCATCTCTGTCGATATTTCTCTGTACTCTTGTGGACGAACGTCAAAAAAATCTGATGAGTTACAAATAGGGCAGCGCCTATTTTTTAGCCCATAATACACGCAATAGAGTATGCTGACCAACAAAAATGGAGCTGCGAGCAGAATAAGCACGTTGAGCACAATATTACCCATTCCAGTTTCAAGACTAGCCGCAATAGTAGTAGTTGTAGTATATTGGGAGAGGATTGGTAAAGAGGCAGATGCCACAAGAACCGATAATGCTCCAACAAAACCAATCCACCCAATCGAATTGAAATGCTTTTTAGGAACTACGTATCGCTCGCACAAAGAGCACCATTTAGTTTTATCGGTCATACACCTACTACCATTTTTTGAAGAGAGAACAAACGTCCCTTAAACAATATCGTTACTTTACGCTACTCGTTCTGGTGAGTTCAGGAGGCTGATACATGCTGTCATCCGCAAAGCTCATTGTGAGCGCGTGTTGACCTGCCGCTTGGTTGCTGCTGGTTGATGACGTGCAACCCGCGATTGACAACGAAGCGACCATCACTATTACCAAAATCATAGTTATCATTAGTCGTTTCATTTTTGATTCACCTCATTTCATGCTGATGGTGGCGATGATACCTCCGTCAATGAAGACTATATTAAGTGCGCTCTTCGACCGTAAACCCTTCGCTCTTTGAGTATAGACGTTTGTTACAGTTGTGTGTCACAAAGGATTACGATGAGCAGATGCGATAACAAGGCTACACATGCCTATCACCTATGTCGGGATGAATGACAGGTGGATAAAAGCGATGACCGCAGTCGTGCTGATTTTCGTGCTGATTTTAGTTATTTGGGGCGTTGGCATCTATTTTGGCGTGCTTCCAAGCCAGCTGTAATAACGTCTTGAAATGCAGTATCCAACACTGAAAAAGGAAATAATAAGCTAACAGTTGCAGAAGGGCGAACGGAACTCGTGCGCTATCCTGGCCCAGGCGTGTGCAAAAAAAATTGTCACCGACCATATTAGGGATAGGCTAAGGCAAACATTAAGATGATCTCTTTTCCGTTTGGTTTTTTGACTACCCAATATATCATTCAGTGATAGCTTCGAGACAGATTTGCTCTACACTGCATCCCTGAATAGCTATTTAATTGCACTTTTGCTTCAGGAATCCCCCCATACGTCCTTTTAGCCTTTCTTTTTTCTATCAGAGCTGAAAAATGGATTCAAAACTATTGCGCGACATTTGCACGCCGATGCTTTGTGGGCTGTATTCCATTGAGGCCTGAGGCGGTTAGTGAGCTGCCAGCTGTCGAAAAGGCTGCACTCAAAGTGTCGCAAAATAAGCTCCAAAACCATATTTATACTCAATAATTGAAAAAACTGCCTATATCCGGTCAGTGTTGTAATCAAACAATGCCGATGTGTGAGTATCTTTTACTGTCGTTCCGCAGAGCTTTTCTCGTTGCGAACTCTCGATGAAGAAGCGCAGACCGAAGCAACCATTGCATTAATCTCGGCATCTTTTTCATGAAGATGATCGTATGCTGCTTCTAAATCATATTCTGACCATTCCGGGCGATCCCTGCGAACTCTAGCACACACCGCTTCCTTTAGAGCTCTATGCTCAACTCTCAGTTTGGCCACTTCAGCTGCCTGTATGAACTCAGTCAAAATGTTGTGGACAGCTTCTGCCAGATCGGCTTGGAATGGCTGAAACTTACCTTTGGTTAGGGTACTTTCAGGTTCCGTCACGTGATTCTCGCTTTGTGGCTCATTTTCAATCGTGCCTTCTGAAGCTTCGAAATCTAATTCTGGAGTATCTAGGCCTTCAATCAGGATGCTTACAAAGATAGCCACCGCTGATGCTTTTTGCGTCCGCAGGTCTCAGCAACACATCGCTCATCGATAAGCCATGCTGCTCGCAAAAACTCTCGCCGTTTGGATTGGCAGCACGACGTACCTGCGTCCACTCTTCGTATGTTGGCTCCTGCTTCTTGCACAGCTCGACCCACTGTGGAGGGAGTTCCGCGAGTTCGCAGTCCTTGACGTTTTTATATGCTTTTCCGTTCACTACGCTGGGGGGCATAACCACGTAGCCGTCATGTTTGAGGTCTATTCCAGGCGCTAGTTCTCTTTTTAACTCCGCATTCTTGAGTGTGGGAGGGAACTTGAAGAAAGGGTGTAAGCCGTTTCCTGCTGTCTCATCAGTGTAAGTTTCGGGAAGCTTGCCGCGTTCCCTTTCCAGCGTTTTGAGCGCGGCTTTACCATCGTCACGGTGCATATCTATGTCTAGAACAATCAGATCGCTTTCACGCCCCACGCGGACGCCAACGTTTGAGTCTGGGTGTGAAGTCCACCACACACTTACTAAATCGAGGTCGGTTGTGGCATCTTTATGACCGTGAGGCACGAGCTGCCCGTTCGGTGCTTTCTCCCATGGTTTGAGCGGGAGCACTGGCCACCCACGCCCTGCGTATTCGAGAGCAGCATTTAAAAACACGTTATCATTCATGCTGGCCCTCCTGTTGATGATCGATTTCGAGCACAAGCGCTTGCATAGTAGCGTCCAATGCTCTAAACAGCTCGGCTTGGCGTGAATCGAGAGCAGAAAAAGTCGCTTTTGATCGTATGCGTGTTGTATCGCCAGCCTCTTGCGAGGTAGCTTTAAAGTTGAGTGTTTTCGAACTTTTCGATACCATCAATCTCTCCTACCAAAATTAAGCGCAGAATGCAGGAAAGGAGAGACTGCTGTGAATGGTAGACTAACCACTAAGCGTACCCCATTCCCGATTGGCGGAGAAAAGGCTTTTAAGGGCTTAGTGCGTACTAATGATTTGCACTAAGATTGTATGGGTGCGCCGGACAAGGCCACGAACCTGAAGTCCGGCGTTCCCTGCATTCAGCTTATTTTTTGGATTTTTTTAGTGTCTCAATATTCTCCTTATTTTTTTAGTCCCCCTCTTGTTCGGGGTTGTCCAATTTCTTGGGCAATCGTCCGCGTCCGTGAATGCTTGAGCCGCTGAACTCGATGTCTTCCGGTAGTGGAGGCAGTTGATACCCTTTGCACTCCTTGTACGTTTCAAGAAGCTCTGTGATAGCTTCACCTACGGTCACTCGACGCTTTCGCTCTGTTTGTAAGGTCCCGATAAACCCGAAGAGTTCATCGTGTATCCTAGGTGTGACTTTTAGTGTCACTAGTTGCGGACGCTGTGTCTTCGTTGACTTAGCGTGTTTCGGGTGCGGCTCCATAGTAACTAGAAGGTTCGTCTTCTATATAGATTCTCCTGAGGAGAAAAATCAGGAACTGTTCGGTGGCAAAATCCTCAGAGCACAACAAGATACTGCCGATTTAATATAATCCAGTTCTTTGCTATTAAAATCTCATTAATATTTTTTTAATGCCATTAGATAATTATATATATCTTTATTACGCATTAGAGGATACCTAGTAGACTAAAATCGATGGGAAAAACGGTGGTGAATGAAAATGGTAAAACAACAAATTGAGAATGAGACGAGAAGCGACAAATTCAAAAGAATCGCGGCGATGAGAACCCAGCGAATACTCGACGATTTACGCCTGCTCGGCAACTGTGCTAATTCGAGCAGCTATGAGTACTCAGACGTGGCAGTCAGCAAAATCTTCGTAACGATCGAGAAAGAACTGAAACGAGTAAAAGCATCGTTCAACAAGCCAGTCAGGGAGTTTGACCTGACCTGATATAGCCAAAAAAACGTCGTCTGTGAATGGGGGGCTGCTGTTCCGGCTGTTCACTTGTTTCACCTGCCAGCTAGCCTTAACGACAGCTGCCCTTCGCCAGACGCCTCTGCGTTTGATTTCGAGCATATATGTCCGTAAGCCTGACGCTTGTTCACGAAGATAACGTTCTGCACATGGCATTCTTTCGAGCTAGACCTGCCACAACGCGAGACAGAATGGCAGGTTATAGTAGAGGAGCTGCACACGGGACGAATGAAGCGAATTGATTCACGACATGTTAATGCGATTTTAATATCGTAAATATCTTGGTAATTGAAATAAATCCGATTAGTTTTAAATCAAGAGAACTATCTTATTCTATATTTCAACCTGTTTGTTCAGGTGAAGCAGTGATGGTCAAACCCAGGGTCGACAACGAAACGCCGGATGAGAAATTCAAGAGAATTGCTTCGATGAGAACGCAGAGGGTTCTTGACGATTTGAGGTTACTTGGTAATTGTTCAAACACAGCCACATATAAATACACCAAAGTTGAAGTCGATAAAATTTTTTCAACTATAGAAAAAGAGACGAAGCGTGTCAAAAATTCGTTTAATAAACCAGTCAGCGAGTTTTCGTTAGGATGAACATAATATGAATTAGTGCCGAATCAAAATCACAGAGGGGGCGAATTTATAAGTGACTGCAGACTGGCCATATAAATGGAAATTCTACCCGGACCATAGTCCAACGAGGGAGGATCCCAAGGAGGATACCACCACATCACACACAGAGTCAGGCGGGGATAATGAAACCTTGGTGCGTGAAGCCCTTCAAAACTCCCTTGACGCAAAAAGCGAAAATTCCGAGGACCCTGTAAAAGTTCGCATCAAACTTTCGACAAGAAACGACAACGTCGCATCAGAATTTTTCCACAGTATTGTCAGCTCACTAGGGGAACATCTCAAAGCGAGCAAAGACAGGAAGATTCGGAAATACTTTCCGGATTTCAATTTTCATGATGCGCCGCCATATTTGACCATAGAAGACTTCGGTACAACTGGTTTAGAAGGGAATACGAAGGCTGAGCCTAGGGATAAAAGCGGAAAGAGATGGACCGGGTTCTTCGTATTGAGGGGGATTACCCAAAAATCTGGGACTGACTTAGGCAGGCACGGTTTGGGAAAAGGAGTTTTTAAAAAGATCTCTCAGCTGAACACGTATTTTGGGCTAACAATAAGAGAGAGTGACAAGGATCGAAAGCAGTTACTGATGGGTACTGCCATCTTAGGATATCACGATTGTGTTGACGAAGAGAGAGAAAAGGCGGATTGCAAGTCACAAGGCTTTTTTGCAAAGTATAATGACACTTACGATGATGTCAATAAACGGTATAAGCCAGAACCTATCGAAGATGATGAAACGTTCTTTAGACAGTTCAAAGAGCTATTTGACATAGAACGGCGGGACGAACCTGGCCTTTCTGTAGTAGTTTTGTACCCCGGCAAACAAATAGACCGAGAGAAACTGATAAAAGCAGTCATCAAGGAGTATTTTTATGCAATTTTGCAAAAAGCTCTCGTAGTGAGCATTGAAGATAGCGAATCAGAAAAACTTACGATAACTGCTGATAACATAAATCAAATCATCGATGGAAGTAACGACGCAAATTTCAAGATTCGTTACAGTTCAGTAGTTGGTTTTGTTGCCGGAGCCCTTGATTGCGATGATTTTTACGTCCTCAAGGAGCAGGAAGAGCTGATGCAGATGCCTGAATGGGGGGATGACTGGTTCAGCGGCCACGATTTGCAGGCGCTTGGCACGAAATATGAAAGCGGGGATTTTCTTGCATTTCAGGTGCCCTTAAGAGTTGCAGACCTAGAGGGGCACACAAAGACGGGCTGGTTTAAGATATTCTTGCAGAGAAATGATCCTCTGAAAAAAATTGGTTTCAACTATTTTGTCAGGTCGCACTTCAATATCACGAAAGAGTCCAAAAAAAGAGGAGTCAGGACTCGGGGCCTTGTCGTGATTGACAAGGATCCGTTGACAAGCATGCTCGGTAACGCCGAAGATGTTTCCCACGTTTCCTGGGACGAAAACCTGCCGGACTTTCAGGACAGGTATGAAAACGGCAGCGAAACACTAGATTTTATTAGAGAGTGTTTAACAAAAATTGAAAACATTCTCCACCAGCAAGTGCATATTGAGAATCGAAATCTCCTTTCCCACATTTTTCCAAATCCGCACCCAGTTAACCTTGAAAACAATAGGAAACTTGTCGAGGAAGATCGAAAAGAAAGCCACAAAAAATTTCGTGTTGGAACGAGCGCGTCAGGCGACGGTGTGAAAACTGAGCCGCCTGAAGTTCCCGATATTCCACGCGTCAAACACAGATTCGTGGTCGAAAAAGTACCAGGTGGTTTTACAATCCGCGGACAGCCGCGTGGTACAGATATACTGCCAAAGGTAGAAGTACGCGCGGCTTATGCGACAAGTCATGGCGACCCTTTTAAAAAACATGACAATGCCGACTTCGATTTTGCGAACATCACAGCTTCAGGGATAACAACCAGAGGACAGAATTATAAGATCGCGCGACGCCATCGCTGCATTATTGAGTTTCAGCCGCTGGGAAATCCTTTCGTTGTTACTGTAGCGGGTTTTGACCAAAATCGTGATCTCATTGTTGACCTAAAGCCGAGGACTTAGATGCGACGCCACTTCAATTATACAGACAGGATCACGATGAAAAGAGACTCAGTGAATGTTGAGCTGCAAGAAAACGGACAGTCCTGCTGCGTTGAGGATAAAAATTTGGCCGACTACGACTTTCCGCCTGACGCACAGCTTTTCCTTGAAATCTACGATCGATATGCTTTTCAGAGAGAGTTTTTGGGTTCTTTCAGCAGTTTTAAGCGCAAGGATTCTATAAAAATAAGCGAGCTGATTAGCAGGGAAGCACTGAGATACCGCCTAAAACTAGTCGACAAAACACAGGGCCGCATCCTTGGCGAAGCTAAAGGGCTTGCAACGGTATCATCTCAACAACCTGATAGCCTTTTGCCTTTCCAGCTTGACGATCTCACCAATTTAGTGTATGAAGTAGAATGTTCAACTTACGAACAGCCGCTGTTACGAGTAAATCAGCGCCTTTTAGGGATAGATATTGAATGGATCGTCGAAAATGATCCCATCTTCCATGCTCTTGTTCTTCCTGCTGTTGTAAAAAAAATTCTCACTCAAATTGTCTTAGATGACGCCATACTTGAAATAAACGGCAATAAGTGGCAGAATTTGTGGCTTTACTTCATTGTTAACGAATGCCATATTCGACAGCCCCCTATCGAAGGAGAGGATGAAGAAACTTTAGATGACTATGAAACAACTTTGAAGGACTGGATAAATGATGCAGTCCAAGCTTTTTGTTACAGCCATTCTTTCATTGAAGATTTCGAAACGCGTTATAAGATGGTCCGCGAAAATGAATAGCAAAGTTAAGGTTCGTCGCTTTACTGAGCCTGGAATTGAAAAATTCAGGCAAACTCTTGCAGATGCACGGCAACAGGCGATAACAGAGCTACCTGAACATTTAGTAGATGATGAAAGCATCTCAGAAGAAATACCGGGCCTTTACGTCGAACGCAAACAATTCTTATCAAAGCTAAATGCCGGAAGATACTTCGCGGACTTGGTTGCCGAAATCAGAAGGAAAAGTCTCAGCAAAAAGATTTATTCAGATGTCGGCTTGTGGAGCTGGCTTGGCGCGTTTTATTTTGATCAGATATGCCCGAAAGATCGTGATGGAAACTTGAAGCTAGGCAAAGAAGACACCCCATACATTTTAACTAGTAATTTTTGGAAATTTCACCGTCATCGGCTGGCAGCTTTAGCAAGGATATATGAAGTCCACCAAGAAAGCTGCAAGTTGCTGTTTGCTGAAAAGCTCCACATAGAGGGCGAATTTATAGAACAGCTTATGAGCTACCAAGAAGTTTTTATGAATCCACGTTTGCTAAAAGCAGCCGAAGCGTTATACTGGGATCAGGAGAACTCAATTCCTCGTCCTGGGGCTAAGAACAGGAAAAAACGTGGGAATGTGCGAAGGTTTGTTGCGGTGGCTCTGCAGTTTGACCTCACCTATGACATGCATTCAATGAAAATCAAAGACATTGTTGATATTTTGCCACAAGAATTTGATAAGTTTCGTGTGCCTTCAACATCGTGAAGACGGAACTTGGACGAAAATAGATCTTTTTTCAGATTCTCTGAGGCATGTGCACTTGATGAGCTATTTGACGCCAAAGCCTACTCAAAAAAAGAAGCCGTTTTAAGAAAATCGTTTGATTGGTTTTATCGGCAGGTTAAATAGTGGTCCGATCTATTATCAAATCTGTTGTCCTGACAAATTCTAAGGATGTGAGGGGGCGCTTGTACTTGCGATCTCCGTTGAACTTAAAGCGACATGAGTGAAACACCAACGTTTGCAGACCTTTTCGCCGGTATCGGCGGCATCAGAATTGGTTTTGAGACTGCCGGATGCAGATGTGTACTTTCAAACGACAATGACAAGTTCTGCAAGCAAACATATACAGCTAACTTCGGAAGCAGATATTTCGTACCACGTGATATTCGTGATCTTGATTCGTCGCAGCTCCAGGATTTTGATATCCTTTGTGCGGGTTTTCCATGTCAGCCGTTTTCTGCGGCTGGGTTGCCAAAGAAGAATAGCCTTGACCAACCTCATGGATTTGAGGATGAAACGCATGGCACTGCGTTTGGTGAGATAGAGCGGGTAATCAAAGACAAACAGCCACAGGCGTTCTTTCTGGAGAACGTAAAGAGCCTCAAGTGGCACGACGGCGGAAAGACCTTAGCAATCATTGGGCAAACACTTGAAGAAGAGCTCGGATATTCTCTTTTCCCGAAGGTCATAAATGCTAAAGGTCTAGTCCCTCAGAATAGAGAACGGATATACCTAATCGGGTTCAAAGACAAAAATCTTGATTTCGTTTTTCCGAATGTCCCGGAGCTGGAATCCTGCGTTGGCGATATCCTTCAGGATAATGTTCCTGAGAAATATACGCTTTCAGAGCACCTGCAAAAGTATCTGCAGGATTATGCAGAAAGACACCATGCGAAAGGTAACGGCTTCGGATACGGTCTTGTCGACAGAAATGACTGTTCTCGGACGCTTTCAGCACGCTATGGCAAGGACGGAAGTGAGATCCTCATAGAGACTGAGGGCGGTAAGTGGAGAAGACTAACACCAAGGGAATGTGCACGCCTCCAGGGATTCCCAGACAGTTTCAGGATACCCGTTTCCGATACGCAGGCTTACAAGCAATTTGGTAACTCAGTTGCAGTCCCCCTGATGGAGATTCTAGCACAGGCGATAGTAAAGACACTCACCGAACGACCCCAGCGTGTTGCGCCTCCATGCACTGTTCAGCAACGGCTGGCATCTGTTTCCTGATTCAGAAATCCGACGATCTTTAGAACGACTTTTTCCGGATTCTCACGGATCTCGTGCTCCCAGAACCGCAACACACGCCAGCCTGCTTCTTTCAGTTTTGCGTTTACTTCATCATCACGCTTTACGTTTCGGTCAATCTTGTTCATCCAGAAATCGGTTCTCGTTTCGGGTTGCACAAAGTGAATAGGGCATTTGTGCCAGAAACAGCCATCAATAAACACTGCGAGTCGCTTCCTGATAAAAACAAGATCAGGTTTTCCAGCGAGCCTGCAGTTTAGCCTGTAGCCGCGAACGCCCATTTTGAAGAGTTCTCTGCGCAGCCGCAACTCAGGGCCCGTGTCCCTAGCCCTTATGCGGGACATATTCAAGCGTCTCTGTTCTTCAGTCAGGACATCAGTCACGCCAGATTGCTCCTTCCATCACTCTAAGGTACAGCGGTCGTATTCTTTTTGGTCAACATGCTAACTTTTAAGCAGCGCCAACGAGTTATTACAAAGGCTGAAAGGAGGAAGATGCCGCGCACAATCAGCCAAAGAGAATATTTAGGGCTCTTGCGAAGGGCTGAACGGGAACACACAATCAGTCGAAGCGAATATTTAAAACTGCGGAAACAGGAACTTGAGCGAAATCGGAATCTGTTAATTCAGAAGCAGGGGCTAGAACTATTTCAGCAAAGCTTAGCGGAAAGCGCGAAACGGAGCGAGCACCTCAGACAGCAGGGCCTTAGTCTTCGCGTAGCGTTTTCCTTTTGACTATCCTCAGCTCTTGGCAGATTATCTCTTTCTCCGATTCCGTTGATTTATAATGCCCGTTCAGAAGCGTGGTGGCAATAGCAGGTTGGTATGCTTTAAAAGGCCCTTGAACGCACTGCCGCGAATCACAACGGTTATGCTTGAGTGGCACTTCCAGTGACGCATGCAACCGATCTGCACGCATAAAATAAGCGTCCAGAGTTCGAAGCCGTCGCACGCATACCCGATTATACGGCTGCCGCGTGAGTTTAGCGGACTTGTAGGTGCCGCTGCTACCATCTATCAAACAGTCCACGATGG
>PMIN01000183.1 GCA_003158275.1 Methanobacteriota archaeon | reverse complement strand
AAAACAAACGCGCTCCTCTATCTAAATACCTATAAAGACATCGTGTGGACTTCAATGCCGTTGTTGAGAAAAATCATGTTGGTAGGTGGTTTGGCCATCATCTTGCAATTTGGCTATTTTGAGGGGGCAAAGAGACGCCTGCAGGCGTATCTCAAAGAGCTGTTATCTAAACTTCCAGTGAGGCTTACTTGAAAGTACGGGTATCACACAATACCGCTGGAAGAGCTAACAAAAAGCGTTGAACGAGCCCGACTAGACGCTAAACTAAGGTATGTGGTAATATACGGGGCGGCCTGCAGCTACTGCCTAAGCAGGGCTGAACGGCTTGACGGGTCGTATTTGCGGACGTTCGCGCTGGAGTTGAAGGAACAACTTGCCCAGACGCTAACTACGTTTGTCACATCGATTCTGACAGAGCCGCGTCGGCACTTAGGCGCCGAGGAGGCAGCGGAGCCACCTCTTCGTCAGATCGTTGAAGTGTTGCAGCAGGTGATGTGCACACACGACGCAGAAAAGGTTGCTATTTCAATGCTTGAGATCTTCGTAAGGAATTGAGCGAACAGCAGAGAATCCAGTCTAGTGTTATCCACGCTAGTTTCGAAATGTTTACTTTCTTGAGATCCAAGGTCTACCTTATGTCCGGGTTCATATACTTTCTCAAGGATAATGACAAACTCATCCCGATGGAAGAGCGTACTTACGATTCAGAACTACTATTGCAGAGCCTGCTTGAAAATTACCCCACACTTCTGGCAGGAGAGCAAATCGACACCGTCGTCCCACGCAAATGGGTCTTGATCTCCCGCGAAAAAGGCGTGCCTGATACGGCCGGAGGCGCCACTAGATGGTTCCTAGATCATCTCTTCCTCGACCAAAACGCTATACCTACCCTCGTCGAGGTAAAAAGGAGTTCAAACACGCAAATACGACGCGAAATCGTCGGTCAGATGCTTGAATACGCAGCGAATGCCGTCAGTCATTGGCCCCCCGACTCAATTCGGGCACAGTTTGAAGGGCAGTACGAAGGCCCGGAGGAGCCTGAGCAGGCTCTATGCGAAAAGCTCGGCCTTAGCGAAGACGTTGAGGAATTCTGGCAGAGAGTCAAAACGAACCTGCAAGCTGGTAAGATCCGCATGATTTTTGTCGCCGATCAGATTCCACCAGAGCTGAAAACGATCGTCGAGTTTTTGAATGAGCAGATGGATCCCGCCGAAGTGATTGCACTTGAAGTGAGACAATATGTAGGAGAAGAACATAAGACGCTCGTACCGCATATAATAGGGCAAACATCGAAAGCAATCGTTAAAAAGTCCACGGCCTCCGAAAAACGACAATGGGATGAACAGACCTATTTTGAGGAAATAGAGCAAAGGCAGGGGCCCGAAGTGGCAAGCATCGCTCGAAGGCTCCTGGAGTGGGGAAATGCGACTAGCGATCACATTTGGTGGGGCACTGGGAAAACGCTAGGATCTTTTGGGCCTGTTGTTAACGCAACGATCGACGGCACATTCTACTGGTATATCCTCATTTTTGTCCGGACAAACGGACTTGTCGAGATCGAGTTTGAAGTTATAAGGAGGAGGCCGCCCTTTGAGAGCCCAAAAATCAGAGCGGAGCTGCTCAGGCGTATAAACGAAGCCATCGGCATTAATCTGCCCGATGACGCAATCAACAAATACCCAACTATCGACCTTCATAAGTTGATCGATCCTGAAGTTTTTCAGAAGTTTATCGGAGCTCTTGACTGGGCCTTGCAAAAAATCAAAGCCGCAGCTCAAGACTGAGACATTGTGAAACATGTACATGCCCAAGCCATCAATCCCACCAATGTGGATAGAATCTTAAGGCTGTATCTTCGAACGAACCTTGACTAATCCTTGATCTCCATCGCTTCGCACAGTTCGTGGTAACCGCAAAAGAGACAAGCGTCATAGGAAGGCTGCGCTTCGAACGACTCGTTCAAAACTTGCGCGATGATTCCCGCTAATCGGTCCTGCTACTGTTCGAAGTGCTGTGGGTCTGGCACGTAATCAACCATTTTCCTCTTCTTTAGGTACAGCAGTGAAGCGCGTGCGGGCAATTTCCCGAACTTGTTTTTCACTGCCAAGCAATAGACATTCATTTGTATGTTGTCCCGAATCGTATTCTTGCTCTCCATCGAAGACCCTGTTTTGAAATCAACGACGACGTATGGACCTTCCGGAGTTCGTTCCAGCCGATCGATAAAGCCCTTGACAACTGCAACGCCGACCCCAACCGCAACGCCCACACCAACCGCAACGCCCACTCCTGCCTCAGGTTTGCCCGCTGGTTACAAAATTTACTACTTCTACGAAGAGGGTTGTCCTTACTGCGAGGCATTTTCACAAACCTACGACTACACTCGGCTTGCAGCGCAGCCCGGATTTACACCAGTTGTGAGCACAAATGCGGGCGTTGCCCAACAACTTGGGGTGACCGTGAGTGGCTATCCTACCGTAGTTTTAGTGAACAGTAACGGTGCTGTAGTCGGTACTTGGGAATATCCCAATATCAGTGCTGCTACTATCTTCGCACAGGCGTAGCACAAATCAACGCAGTCGNNTCGCGTCATACCATGGGACGGCATACCCGACGGTTGTTTTGCTAAAAAAACGGTATTGAAGTCAATAGCTGGGTCTATCCTAATATCGACACGACCGCTATCTTGGCACAAATAAACGCAGGTTAGGACTTTGCTGATTTACAGAGTTGGCAGCCCGTCGCAGACGTGAGTTAGAATTAATGCGGCTAAACAAATAGTACGACGCACGTCCCTGATCTGATCCCCAAGACTTCTTGGCATGGGAGGTGGCGGCTGACGGGCGCTGATTTAAGTCCTCTGCACGGCAATAACTCGTTCAATTCTTTTTTCGATCTGACAGCGCAACGCTCTTAGGGGGGTTTCTACTCCTCACTCAGCACCGCCTGCACTTTCACCTAACGATTTCGGTAAAAGATAAACCATACCAACAAGAGCACAATTGCGACGATTGTCAGCACTGGAAGCAATCGGATGAAGAGGATAAGCACCAAGGCAAGTGCCAGGAGAAGGATCACTAGGAGGAAAACCACCGCAAGCACGTCAGACAGCACGGTCACGCTTAATAGAGACCACCCGTTTCCTAATAAGTTTTCCTTTCTTTGTTTTTTAGGTGCGTCCGCAAAGTAGTGACGTATCTACCTTGCAGGCAAACTAGCCTTGCCAAGCTACCTGAAAATGTGAACTCAGAGATTGATCGCCATCGGTACCATCGTGACTAAGACAACCACGATGACGAACAGTGGTGTGATTCGTGCTTTTCCACTCTTAATAACGTAAAAAACAATAGCATCTGTGACAGCAACGATGATGGTAGTGATAATAAGCGCGCTCAAAAAGAGGTTAACCCTGGCTTTACTCCTTAGCTTCAGTGTTGACGTTTGATTCAAAAACTGTTAGCGACAGTTTAGTTGCCTAGCTGGGTATTTTGCTGCTACTTTACGGACGCATCATAAACCTGCTCAGAGCGATTGGGTTTATAACGTTGGGATGCGGCGCGTGAGTTCGGCCCAGTCGCTGCCGACGGCCTTTTTAATGAGTTCCTTTGCTCCGGCGAAGACTGGTGCCGGCATCACCATCTGCCAGATACGGGTCATGTTCTCACGATCGTCCTGCCCCATCAGCGGGAACATCCAC
>PMIN01000024.1 GCA_003158275.1 Methanobacteriota archaeon | reverse complement strand
TCTCGATAGGCTTGACAAGAGGATACTTATCGTGGCTAAATGGGGTGTCTCCGATTCCGTTCCGGTCTCCATCGGATCCAACATAACTTGAGTAGTAGTTACCGACGAATCTGGTAAACACATTGCCACCATAGGTATAGGTGAGCTCCTTTGTGGAGTTGATGTTGTTGCCCTCTTGGGTGTAGAAATCGCTTTTCTCGGCTAAGAAATTATTGAAAAAAAACGTGTTAGCTTGCGAATCACCGATCAGCACACCGTTTTCAGCATTTGCCTTAAAGGTGTTGAACGAGAACCGGTTATTGTCGGCTCCGTCGCGAAGACGCACGCCAAATTGCGCGTTCGAACTGAGCGTGTTGTTTGAAAACGCGTTATTCTTTGAGTTGAATAGAGATACGCCAAAGTTTTGGTTGTTGCTCAAGTCACAGCGCGTGACGTTGTTAGCGTTCGAGTTAAACATGTAAATGCCGTCGCTTAGAGATGCATCCCCGCCACCGCCCTTTTCATTCGAGGCGCTGTTATTCGACAGTTTATTTCCGGACGACCCGTCCAAGTAGATTCCAAAACCGTTGCCATTCAGGTTGTTGTTGCTTACCAGATTGCCCGTGGCGCCAGATAAGTAGACTCCAAAAACGTTGCCATTCACCACACACCTCGTAAGTGCGCAGTTCGATGTGTGCCCAAACGTGACCCCCGTCTTCCCTGCGGTTATTGTGAAGCCCTGGACAGCAATGTCGGTACCGCTCAGCACAAAAACATCCTTGCTCGTCTCAGCAGCCTTGATTACCGTTGCTGAGGCTCCATTCGTGGAAACAACGGTAATGGGCTTATCGACCAGTATATTTTCGACGTAAGTCCCAGGCCCGACGAGCACGGTGTCGCCTGGCTGCGCTGATTTAACGGCTTCCGAGATCGTATGATACTGCGCCCCCGCACCGACTCGAATCTCAGCGGCGGTTGCCCGCGGGATCGCTGTCGATGCGTACGCGGCCAAAATGATGCACACTGCAACTAATTGCAAGACTTGCTTCGCTTTCATAATTACGGTCGAAAACCCAAATTCATCGATTTCGGCGCCTTGAAGAACGCGCGACGCTTAGCAAACTCTTGTTTTTGCAGCTGACCCGATATATAACGGTATCTAATCTATACGGCAGCGCTTACTTGGCAGGCAGCATTCGTTCCTGACAAGCTCAGTGCACAATCACGATGTAGGTTGTCTCATTTACCGAACCGCTTTCAAATGATCGCACGTAGTCAAACTTAATGGCAGTCGCGCCCCCCCTCAGCGCTTCGAACGTAAACACATCGACCCCTCCTGCGCCAATATGGTTCGCCTGCTGAGTGGTAGGAAAGTCGCTGATGAATGTGTGACTTTTCAATTCAAGGATGCCAACGTTGAACGCCGGCTGCCATTCATATCCAGTCGTCGGATTTGAATGCAGAGCAATTGAGAATTGCTGGCCCCCCACTGCAATAATTTGGTTTCCTAGTTGTATCGGGGCGGGCGTTGCAGTCGGTCCCGCCGTCGGCATCGCCGAAGGTGTATCTGATGCAGACGTTGAAGCAGAAGTCGTTGTACTTGCTGTCGTTGATGCTGCTTGTGATGCGCTGCTTGCCGCTTGGTTGCTTTTAGTTGATGATGATGTGCAACCTGCTATTGATAACGAGGCTACCATCACCAGCGCGATTAAAGCTAACGCCTTTCTTACCATACAAGCCCCATTAACGGAAGAACGAATCAAAAGGGTACAACGGCGGCGTCATAGCTTAAGTGTTGTCGTTTAGCCGCGTTCTGCGTCGTTCTCTGTCAACTGTGTCAGCTATTCTGGGTCCATCTGAAAACCAACTCGGTTGAAGCCATTGATTGCCAAAACTAGAAGCGCAGGACCACGCGAAATAGTGCGCTGCAACAAACCCTTTTTGTCGCCGATCCGATACGCACCCAAGCAGCGCGTCGAAAACACTCATCTTCAGCGTTCTACGCTGTCAGGCTATAGAGAGAGTCGAGCAAAGACAGTTAGCGCCCTTCGTGAGTTGGAAAAATCCGCAGCTAGCTGTACGCAATGTAAAAGGTAGTTTCTGAGCCTTGCTGCATGTTATCACCGGCAGCGGAGCGTTACCTCGTACCTGCCCGTCGGTGAGCAGCCATTAAGCGTAAAGCACGCACTATGGAAGGACTCGGGTAAGTCACTTTTCCTCCCGATGTGCCAGGAACCGATACGGTAACAATGCCAGTTGTCCCAGGAACCAGTCCCGTTGACGAACTCATATCGATCACCCAGTTTTTAAGTTCCCCCTTTCGTGAAACTTAGTTGTGCCGGGCCGCCGCCTCCTATGCCGAGCGCTGTGGCGATCTCCCCTAACGTCGTTAGTGATACTGTGTATATATATTCAAAATAAGCAGAAATAGAGAAGGGCGATATGACGCCCTATCCACTATTAGGAGACCGTAACCGTAAACGACGTACTCACTCCGTGATACATAGCCGTCAGCGTGTACCGTCCTGGAGCCGTATTCGCGGCGCCGTTAGCATCTATGACCCACGAACCATTAGGAGCGGTAGGTGGTCCGAGCTGATTAGACGGTGTTCTCTCTCCGCCGGACAAGCCGCCACTACTCCACGTGATTTGAGTTGACTGTGCTGCCGTCGGGAGCTGGCCGTTGATGTATAAGATCCAGACTCCAGGTATCGTTGAGGGCCCACTGATAGAGAGCTTGACTGGCGTTGGCGTTGGGGTCGGCGTGGGAGTTGGTATCGGAGTTGGCGACGCGCTAGCGCTTGGTGACGGCGTGACGCTTGGAGCCGCTGTTTTGACCGCTGATGAACTTGAGGTAGCCGTAGTTGACGCAGTCGTTGACGAAGCATTTGTGCTCACAACTTGTGGGCTACTTTGATTCGACGAAGTACAACCAGCTACTAAGATAGTGGCGATCACCGTCGCGACCACTAACAAAGAGAGACGACTTTTCCTCATGTTGTTTGCTCAAATAACCNNCCGTCTCTTTACAGATTTATGCAGCGTCCCATTAGTGCACTTTGGACGATGAAAGCCGCGCCGAGGCTGTGCCAACTAGTGCAAACGTCTGTGTGAACGCGCTTTATGGAGTCTCCCATAGGACGCCATCGGTGCCGCGCACAAAGACGTCGAACACACCGCTAGCTGGTGACGTCGCAGCGGGTGACGAGGTCAGGGACCCGCCGAGAGACTTCCAGTTGGACCAGGAGCCGGTCCACGTTTTTTGATAC
>PMIN01000120.1 GCA_003158275.1 Methanobacteriota archaeon | reverse complement strand
ATAGAATCTGCGGAGAAGGAAGTCTTGTGGCTGCTCGAACCTGACATATTAGCCCTCGCCTTTCAATTCAGTATACCAAAGAAGTCCAAAACGTTGATAGAAAAAGGCGGACGCGTGCGGGGGATCACCAAGATTTCAGGAACCTCCCTCGATATCGTCCGCAAACTCTTGAACAATGGTGAAGAACTGCGCCACATCGATCAATACCAGGGAGCGTTCATGCTTGTCGGAGACAAAAAAGAAAGCATTAGTTCGATCAACGTGAATGCCGAGTTCGCACTTGACGATCCGATCGTGGCGTTCTGGACCGATGACCAAGCCTACGCTGATTTTCTGACCGCCACGTTTGAGGCCGCATGGAACGAAGCAGTCGATGCAGAAAAGCGGGTTCGAGAACTGTAGAGCGCACGCCTTTCGTTCGTTTCACCAGTAGTTGCCGCTAAGGAGCTTCTTAGTCTGAGCTATTGATACCTACGTTTATCTACTATCTGCCGCGGAATTGGTGGCTATGGGTAACGAAGCAACATTTATTACTCGCCTCACTAGCTTCGGGCTTAGCGAAAAAGAGGGCCATCTTTTCTTCATCTGCTGAAGTACGGCCCTAAGACGCCGCCCCCTCGCGAAGTCGATGAAGACGTATCGCGAAGACGTGCACCGTACGCTCACTGAGTTGATCGAAAAGGGTATGGTGCGCCCCTCACTCGATTCACCTACAATGTCCGCCGCGGTAGACCTAGACAACGCGCTTGAGTCAGCGCTCAAGAAGCAGGAGAGCGAGCTGCGCGAGATGGAGGCGCGAAAGCGNNGCGGGAGCTGCAGGAACTCGCAAAGCAGCAACGATTTCGGCCCTCTGACGAAGTTGCAACGTGTAAGATTCTTAAAAGTATCAAGGAAGTAATCGGCGTAGCCTTACCCGTTATGCTCTCAGCCAAAGAAGAGTTCTTATGGTCATCACCTCGGGAAGGAGTCGAATTTAGCGAAGTCTTTGGCATTCTTGAGGCTGAAAGGGAGTTCATCGAGCGTGGAGGCGAATGGGTGGCATTACCGATGTCACGTATCGAGTCGTCGACATAATTCCCAATCTCTTGGATATCGGTGGCTATGTGCGCCACTTTGGCGGTTATCGTGGGGCGTACTTCGGAGTCTTTGACAAAAAGCACGTTATCAGTGCGATCAACGTTGATATTCACCATCTTAGACTCGATGAGCCGCTCAGCATGCTCTACACTGACGATCCCGTGTTTGCCGACTATCTCATCTCAACGTTCGAAATGTTTTGGGGCAAGCTGTTCCGGCGGAAGAGCGAATAAAGGAGCTTCTAGAACAAGGACCTCCGCAAGCATAAGCCGGGCTACGCTCGTGAAAATGCTTAACCTTGCTTATTTTTTTAGGGACTTTTTTTGGTCGCTGACTTGGAACGTGAAGTAAACGCTGTCACGCAGCTTTATAAACTCAGGACTCCTGTTTTGCTTTCATGACCAGCGGGACCATTATTGAAACCGTTAAAGACGCGATCGCTGTGGCTTCAACTATAATAGAATCTGCAGAGAAGGAAGTTTACTGGCTCGTCCCTGCCCCTCTATTGGTCTTGGCCGCTCAATTCAATCTGAATGACAAATCCAGAGCACTGATGCAAAAAGGAGGGCACGAGCGGGGAATCACCGAAATCTCATCATTCTATGTCGAAGCGGTAAGTGCCCTCATCGACATTGGTGTAGACATCCGCCACATGAAACGGTACAGTGGGGCGTTTATGGTGGTAGGAGACAACAGGCAAAGCATCAGTTCGATTGACATTAATGCCCAAGATCTCTCGCTTGACGATAAGATTGTAGCGTTCTGGACTGAGAACCCTGATTACGCCGCATACCTGCTATCAGGCTTTGATAAAACTTGGACAGAAGCCACTGATGCACAAAAGCGGATAGAAGAGCTTGGTGAAGACCGCCCCTCGCATCTTTAACCGCTGAGTCAAAGACGAGCATAGCTCAAATCTAGCTTCGGAATAAGAGACGTAGTGTGACCGGCTAGGATTCAGCTATCGAGAGCTTTCTTGCCAGTTATTGGCGGACAAGGCCTAAAAAGATGGGCTTTCCAGGCGTCGCACTGCGCCTAGTTGNNCTAAGGCACGGCAAAACGCTTATTTACTCGTTATCGTACATCCGTAGTGATGGACGACGACGCGGCATTTGTCACGCGCCTGATCGGATTTGGGCTCAGCGAGAAGGAGGCGAAAACTTATCTTAACCTGCTCAAGTACGGCCCTAAGACGCCTTCTCCGCTTGCAAAGTCGCTGAAGACGTATCGCGAAGACGTGCACCGTACGCTCACTGAGTTGATCGAAAAGGGTATGGTTCGTCCGTCGCTCGATGCTCCGACGCTTTATACAGCTGTGGATCTCGATACCGCGCTCGACGCTGCATTGAAAAAGCAGGAGAGCGAACTCCGAGAGATGGAGGCACGAAAGCGGGAGCTGCAGGAGCTGTCAAAGCAACAGCGGTTTCGGCCATCCGATGACGTGAGCACGTTCAAGATCATCAAGAGCGTTAAAGAGCTCGTCTCTGCTACTATAAACCTCGTAGATTCAGCAAAAAACGGATATCTATATGTGGTTCCCGCGGACATGCTGGTCATAACCTCCTTGTTCGGAATAAACACGGAAGCCAAAAAAATCATAGAGCAAGGGGCAAGTGTTAGGGGCATTACTGATATCCGCTATGCGGAAATAGCGAGTGCGCAAGAGCAGGTGGACATTGGAGTCGATCTGAAGCACTTCGACAATTACGAAGGGCTGTATTTCGCAGTGGTAGACCAAAAACACTGTATAAGCGCGATCAACGTCGATATCAACCGTATATCTTTGAATGAACCTATCTCAATGCTCTGGACTGATGACCCGACCTATGCTGACTATCTCACAGCTACGTTTGAAGTGTTCTGGGCGCAGGCAATCCCAGCAGCTGAGCACATTCAAAAGCTATCAGCGCAAGGCCCTCCAAAAGCCTAAGCAAGAGCGTCCACATTTATTCTGATAGAAAGCTACTGCGTTTTCGCTTTTGCGGCCTTTGGATAAATCAACAAACCTGAATTTGCTGATCTTTTTGCAACACGTGAATATAGTAGCATCCGATCCGCCGTTCTACGCTTATCGGCAGGAGTAGTATGTGGATTGTATTTTTTACGACGTCGTGTGGGACGAAGGTGTTCGCAGCCTGTGCGAACGCGGGATGACTGAAGTAAAAACGCGCTAGAGGCTCGAATCTGAAGAGAGACGGCCACACCCGCTCGGTGAGGTCCTGCGCGACAACTACTGAAAACTCCTTTCGCATGTAGTCTTCCACGACATCAACCCGCTCGATGGTCTCACACGCAAGGCTCTTCGCAATTAGTCCCCACATAGTTTCCTCAGAGGAGCTAAGCGGTTTAGCGCGATCTCGTTGATACCCGTCTATGACGATAAAAAGCCCGCCATCCCTTAGTTTTTTTCTGACTTCGCGAAGGACTCGCGACTTGTCGGTTGAATAGCACAAGGCTTCTATCACAAAGACAATATCGTACGAATTGTCCTCAAATTGAC
>PMIN01000084.1 GCA_003158275.1 Methanobacteriota archaeon | reverse complement strand
CAATGAGTCGAGCGCACTTGTTGTGCAGCGCCGTGGCGGTATCTGAAATCACCACGTAGATCGCTTGATCGACGAGCGCATCAGTAAGCCCGTCGGTGCAGAGCAGCACATAATCCCCCCGGTTCCAGGAAAAAGAACCAAGCTCCACGTTTGTGCGGACCGCAAGGCCAAGCGCACGGGTAATCACGTGTCGATACGGGTGTTCTCGCGCTTCTTCAGAACTGACGCGGCCTGAGGCGACAAGTTCTGCAACCAGCGAATGATCTCTGGTTAGCTGCGTGATCTCGTCAGGCGTTATGAGGTAGCCGCGACTATCTCCCACGTGGGCGACAAAAACGCGCTCGTTGGTTAAGAGACACGCGACAACCGTCGTTGCCATGCCCTCCAGTGGCTGGTCTTCGCGGCCCTGCTGGAAGATGACATCGTTTGCTAGCGTCGCGGCGGCGGCGAGGGTCGAGAGCGGGGGGGCCTCACTGATGTGCGACGTTATGTAGGCCTCAATCTGTTCAACGGCCAAACGGCTAGCTATTTCGCCTGCCGGTTGGCCTCCGACGCCATCGGCTACCGCGATGAATCTGAGACGCTTATTTACACGAAATGCGTCTTCGTTTTTCTCTCTTCTGTTTCCCTTGTCGGTCTGAGCTGCGAACTTCAGGTCGTCCACCCTCGCCATTGTGTTTGGCCTAGCTTCGTTATCTTACAGATTACCGCGCATACCTACGTATTATTGACGGTGTCCGGCGCCTCTCTGGCAGCGTGCGCCTGAAGCGTGATTTGCCTGTCTGTCGTAACTACGCCGGATTTTTCACGCGATGAATCCGTCTGGCGCGTTCTAAGATGCCGCTGCGCTCAGATCACGCGCGCGACCGCGAGACTTATTCGACGAAGCACAGCGCCGATCTTCGTTTCACGCACATCAGATAGGAACGCTTTAATCTCTGAGCTGCGTTACACAGAAGACAATTGGACAGATCTCTGACGCCAATAGGCCGGCATGTTGGGCCAAGGTGATTGAACTGTGGTAACGCAAAAAGATTGCAGCATATTCGGGGCTCTTACGCACGTGCGAGCGCACGAGCACGAGCGGAGGTCATTCGGATGAACGAGGTTCACGTCGACAATGTGACGCTGGANNATTCCTGAGGACATTAATGAAAAGATATTCAGCGAGAACAACAGCAGCGTGGCTTTCGGGAGCAGAATGCGCACGTATTTGGACTGGCTTCTCGCCCACCCACAATCTCACAATCCGAACTACAAACGGCGCTATGAAAAGCTAAAAGCCTATTGCTCCGAACTGACGGCGCATCAGGCGTACTTGATTACGAGCAAGTTTCTTGGCCTGAATGCGAGTCAGGGATTCGAGCCGATGCCAAAAGCAGCGGATCTGCAGTTTCCCCGCGACCACTTGCCGCAGCTTCGAACGTCGGTTGGCTGGCATTTCTTCGTCGGTAGCTGTTGGGACGAGGGGGGCAGCGAATACGGTGTGGAATGCATGTTCTTCCGCGTAGCACTGCTACCGCCGGGCTTGGCCGCAGAGCTTGGTCTCAGCGATGTCGAGAACCAGGTTGTCGAGCTGCAGCTCGGCATAAGCGAGGCGGGCGGTCGGCATTACCAAGCGGATCCGATCGTTATCGCGGGTACAACCGGCCTAATTAGCTGCGGCATCGACCCATTTCGGTACGAGCTCGGAAAAAACCGGATCGCGAGTGCCCAAAAAGAGTCGTTCTGGCCTCTTACCGTTCAAGCCTGGGGTTTGCAGAAGGCGGTCGAAGGGCCCATTGAACTTGCAGTCAAGCTGACGTTTGATGCAGGCAAGGGATACCTGTGCCAGGGCGACAACGGCTGCATGCCGTGCGTGGACGGCATGGGTACGCTCTATTATTCAATACCCAGTATCACCCTTGCCCAAGGCAGCGAGTTACGCCTTGATTCGAAGACGATTCCGCTTAGTAAGGGGCTCTTCTGGTTTGATCACCAGTGGGGTTTGCTCCTCGGAAATCCGCGTTCTGCAGTCCTGCGCGCTGCAAACAATACCAAAAAACCCGACCCCCCTGGCTGGGACTGGTTCATGGCGCAATTTGAGGGCGATCGCCAGCTAACGATGTTTGCCGCACACCGCAGCGCGTACGCGTCGTACTATTTTCAGACCGGACCGGAGCCACCGGCCACGATGCGGGTCGATACCTCGGGAAAATATATGAACGAACGCAAAGAGCTGGTTAACACGTGGGGGACGCTCACCATCCGCGAGTGGGTCAAAGGCGAGCTATCGCCAAACCCAGCCGTGTACCCCGTGACCCACACGTGGCACCCAAACAAATGGGAATTCGCGTTTGATGACAATTTGCCAGAAGATATTCGCACCTTTACTATGACCCCGATTGTCGATTCCGGCCAGACGAACTTCTTTGCAAACGGGTCTCAGTATTCCGAAGGCGCGGTTTATGTGCGCGGGAAAGACGACGCCGATATCGGTCGCGGATTCGCTGAGTCGGTGGAGTACGCTGACACGGCCGGTGCGATGTTTTCGATAGCGGGCATTGACGACGTGCGCGTGCAGCGACTCATACGCGAAACGTCGAGTTCGTGGCCACGCCGTTTTTGGAGCCTCCTCTACGTTTTCACCCATCGATCGCAACTTAACGCCGTGCTTGCATCGCAGAAAGGACTGGAGTTCTTCGCAAAGCCAAGCCCTTCCCAAACACACACGCCGCGGCACTGACCACGCGCGAACAAAACACGGAGTCAGCGAGGCTAAGAAAACAAGATTGAGGGGTGAGATGGATGGACTTCGCGAACATCTTAGTTGGATCCGACGGTTCGTCGCTTATGGAGGCAGTATTTGACGAATGCGTGTATCTCGCACAGCTTACAGGGGCGACGATCCACGTTGCGTACGTGTTGGACATAACGGGCTTTGGGGCCCAGCCCATTGACGCGTCGTGGGAAGAAACGTACGTGATTATCAAAGCAGAAGCGAGGCGGATTCTTGACGCAGCGAAAGAGGCGCTGAAAAAGAGGGGGTGGCCGAAGCCTCAATCATCGACGTTTTGCTTGAGGGGCACCCGGCCGAAGAACTTGATGCGTATGCGAGGAGCCACGCGATCGACATCATCGTCGTCGGAACGCACGGGAGAAAAGGTTTAGATCGATTGCTCATTGGCAATGTAACTGACAAGGTCATTCGTACAGCTTCGGTTCCTGTGATGGTCGTGCACGGCGCGTAAACGTGCGCTCTCGAGCATGAGCGTGCTGTTTTATGACTCTCTCTGTCGTTATGAAGTGTCGAACGGGATCTGCGTATAACGTCTCAGAGTATCCACGCCCATACCTCGAGACACGTGCGTTCCAGACGTTGTGACGGCCCTCAGCCCAAGCAAGAACTTCTTTAATATCCTTAGATAAATATTAGGAAAAATATTTAAATATGAGCGCACCTATATGCACATGCTAATGGGCAATACCTCGGTTGGGGCGTAGCGTGCACATCAGTTGCATGGTTGCCTCATTTCCTTATACCTGCCTGCTTCTTGCTTGATTCACCTCCCTAGCTACAAGGCAAGGTCAGAAAGGCCGCGCCCCACTACTTCTGCCCATTAGCCCTCCCTTTTCACAATCGCGAGTGGTCGCGTTCTTGATCAATCTGCGCCGCAAACTCTTCCAGCTGAGCGCCTTTGTCAACCAAGTGCGGCAAGTCAAAATCGGTAACGTCAGAAAGTAAGGCGCCCTTCGTTTTTGATGTCGCAGCCATCCGCTAATGCGTAGCCTGGCCCGTGACGTCGAGAATGACAAAGCGCTCAGCTGGAAATCAACGTAAAAAAGCAAAAAAAAAGAGTTTCTCCGCCCTCTTTTTCGGTGCAAGGCTATGAAGCGACGCTACAGTGCCAGCTAAGGCGTGCGCTCGAGTTGGAGCCGCGAAAGCTGGACCCACCTAGCATTCATTCGTTCGAGCCGTTTCTTTTTGAGATTCCCCCTCATTATCCAGCGTATGTCCTTGTCCGTAGCCGAAAACCAGTGTTCCACCAAAGGCATCCCCGCGGCTGGGTTCGCAGCGACCGCCACGCTCCAACAGTAGCCCATACTCTTCTTTAGGGCCCTGAACTCGTCAGTTTTGCGATCGTTCGCGGTCGAAATTGACGCGGTAATCCGATCTAGCAGCACGAGCGTCTGTTTTGCGCATTCTTTTTGCTTCAGCAGTCGAGGCTCACAAAGCGAAGCGGCTGCGGCTCGCATCTCAAGAAAGTTCCCCGCACTCCAACGCTCCATTTCGCGCAGAAGCCGGCCCATGTGTGTGTCACCGAGGCGTTGAAGGGCCATCGCCACGCCTTCGCGGACGCGCCATCGCGAATCAGAAGCACATTTTCGGAGCGTTTCAAGGACGCTGCAATCCCCTTGCGCAAGAAGCCGCCCCAGCCCCACCGCGCCGCATACGGCTAAAAACTCGCCCTGTGTGTTGGTAGGGAATCTCTCTGCGTCAAACGTCAAAAAGTGCTTAAACTGGGCTTCAGCTCCTTCATCGGCAACGACATTTACCAGCTCTAGATTGCTTCGTGGGCCTGGCAATCCCGATTCTTTTAGCAGAAAATCATCCCAGTCAGTGAGTGCTCGCAGCGTCGTGCGATAGTACTCGGTCTTGCTCACGTCGATCCCCCGCACAAGAATGCCGAAAGCGTCTATTAGTAGTCAGCGGTAGTGCTAGACATTGAGACCGGCAAGTTAAAGTCTGTATTACTTAACTTTATATTGCTTAATGTACTTAGATGGTGGAACGGAAGAACGACAGCGCGTGAAGAGGCAGCTGGATGGATGCAAGGAAGAAACTGTGCACGTCTTGTAAGTTGATTCTCCCAGGCGAGTTTCGATATTGCCCCATGTGCGGAGAACCCGTCACGGATCGTACCGCTCCTGCCCACGCGCCACCCTACGAACCGCCGCTCGAGGATGAGAATCCGCTACTGGTGGAACGACTAGGTGGCGCGCTCACGGGAAGGAACCTTATCATCATAGGCGTAGTTGTCGTCGTGCTTCTGGTTATAGCAGCGGCGGTCGTCCTTGCGTTTAGACCCCAATCCACACCGATAGCGGTCGCTTCAGCGACTCCGACGCCATCTCCGAGCCCCACACCGACTCCGTCGCCCACAGCAGTGCCGACCTTCGTCCCCACAGCAACGCCATTTCCCACACTAACGCCGACCCCCACAGCAACACCACTTCCTACAGCAACACCGCTTCCTACAGCAACACCGCTTCCTACAGCAACACCGCTCCCCACACGAACGCCGACCATTATTCGCATAGGCTGATGCGCTTCGCACTGCAGGCGTCGCTGGACACCTGCATCGGACAGACGATGTGGATGCTTATGAAAAAGGTTTTGCAGGCGCAGTTATGGCCAGCACGTGATCGATCGTTTTGAGCAAATTTTCGACGCGCTGCCGCCGTTCGAGGGCCCCCTTCCGGAGCGTTTGCTTTCCTTGCTCGGTGATCTCGTAAACGATCTTTTCGCGCCCCCCCGTCGGCTCCCCAGCGCGAACGTCGCCAGCCTCTTTCAGTTCATGAAGACGGGGGTAGACATTGCCGGCAGTCGCCCGGAAGTGCCCAGGAGTGCGTTCCTTTATGAGTTGCGCCAGTTCGTAACCGCTCATGGGGCCTTCGGTGAGCAGAAAGTAGAGTGCGAAGAGCGAGTACATTGCTATGACGTGTGGCTCAGGCGGTTTTCGTTCGATCATTATTCAAGCATGCGTCATTTTTATATATAACAATTGCTGTTATATAACATTCTGATATATCATTTTTTGATATATAAGATTTAATACGCGGAGCTACGGCTCAATGCCTGCGCAACGGTTGTTAGAGCTGTCGAGACGAATATTGGGACGCAAAGCGCGAGCCAATGAAATTTGCTCCAGTTGGCGTGGGCTTTAAGACGGTGTCGACAATAAACATCATTATTCAGTTTGTAGCTACAGGGAAACTGATATGGCGACGGCGATGAACACACTGTTCAGAACTACTGGTGGCGTCGTAGGACCGACTATCGCAAGCGTCGTCCTCGCAGAATACCTCTCGCCGCTCATGATTCAGGCGCCACGAGGTCCCGTTCCCAGCTCCCGCTTATCTAATGCAACGGCGTTTAACTACATCTTCTTCACTGCGCTCGGAATCTCACTCGTGGGGGTGCTTGTGACGCTATTCGTTACGAGCCGAGCGGCAGAGATAGAGGCGTATGAGCCCGTCAAAGAGGCAGCTGCAGCTGTATGATCGTTGGTGATACGATGGAATACAAAAACATCCTGATCGGAACCGATGGTGGGGACCTGATGGCCCCCGTGTATGATAACGCGGCCTATTTCGCGCGACTGACCGATGCGACCGTCCACATCGCGTACGTCCTCGACATCGCTGGGTTTACCGCCTACCCCGTCGACTCATCGTGGGAAAACATGTACGACGTCCTCCTCGTTGAGGGAAAGAATATCGTCGCGAACGCCAAAAAAGACCTGGATTCGCGCGGTGTAAATGAAGACCGGATCGTTACCGCAGTGCTCGACGGACACCCGGCCGAGGAACTGGACACGTACGCCGGGAGTCATGATATTGACCTCATCGTCATCGGATCGCACGGGAGAAAAGGTTTAGACCGTCTGCTGATCGGCAGTGTGGCTGACAAGGTCGTGCGGGGCGCTAAGGTCCCGGTGCTGATAATTAGGAGTCGATAGAGCCGCTGTTCACCATTCGCGCAAGAGGGCGGCGGTATCTGCGTCGCGTTAAACGCTGAGTACGCGGCGGTGCTCGTCGCTCGATCGCTCGTCCTAAGAACTTCAAGGTTTCGATTGCTGTTAACGGGTTCGGCGTTTCGGTTTTTAGCTTGCGCGGCAGGGCTTTTGTTGCGTAGGCCGGTACGCACTAAATAACGCAAACTGAGTCAGAGAGCGCTTTGGCCATTCGGTCAAGGCTGTCGCACCGCACGCCGCTATTATTAAGCACTCCAGGCGCCGTATTGATTATGCGATGTATTTCAAGGAGCTTGTCTCCCTGTTCGATGAGCTAAGCGCCTATTCGTCGAGGCTCAAGAAGGCCGAAATCATAGCTGGTTTTTTGACCGGAGCTTCAGAAGACGATATCGAAATCGTGTGCACATTTCTGACCGGTCGAATATTTCCGGCGTGGGACACGCGCGATATCGGAGTGGCTGGCAAGACGCTGGTCAAAGTAATTGCGAACATCAGTGGCAAGAGCAGCGAGGAGGTCGTTGAGAGCTATCGCGACACGGGACACCTGGGCATTACTGCGGAACGACTTCTCGGAAAGAAAGTTGCGATGAGCCTTGCGGCGTTTGAGGAGGACCTCACTGTCGCCGATCTGTACCGCCATTTCGAAGAGCTCGCCGCGATGACGGGAAAGGGCTCAGCCCAGAAGAAGCAGCGAATGCTCTCGCGTCTGTTGAGTAGAGCCGCGCCGCGAGAGGCGTACTATGTCGTCAGTCTTGCCACGCGCAACCTTCTGATTGGCTCGAAGGAAGGCGTAACTGAAGATGCCATTGCCCAGAGCTTCAGCGTGCCGGCCGATGCGGTGCGGCGCGCGTGGATGCTCGCCAACGACATCGGCCTTGTCGCGCGAATCGCCAAGACAGAGGGACTACCGGGGTTACAGGCACTCAACATCGAACCCATGCGGCCCGTCAGGCCCATGCTCGCGCAGAACGTCGCCGGCGCCACCGAAGCGTTAGACGTGATGGGGGGGCGGGCAGCGTTTGAAACGAAGTATGACGGGGCGCGAATTCAGGTCCACAAGGCCGGGCCNNAACGAAAGTGTTCACGCTGATTCGCTCATCCTCGACTGCGAGGCGATAGCCGTGGACAGGCTTACCGGGAAGGTGATACCGTTTCAAAACGTCCTCAACCGCATCCGACGCAAGTACCGGGTACGAGAGCTCAGCGATCAGATCCCGATGCAGCTGCGCCCCTTTGATATCCTCTACTTGGACGGAGAAAGTCTCGTCGACCGACCCTTTGTCGAGCGACGCTCGCTCCTTGAGAAGACCGTGGTGCCGCTCGATAAGCGATGCACGCCCTCCGAATTCAAGATTCTTGACGATCCCGAAGCCGCAGTTGCGTTCTTTAAGCAGTCGATTGATGCGGGACACGAGGGGCTGATGGCGAAGGATCTCAACGCCGATTACAGCCCGGGCATTCGCGGGCGGAAAATGGTGAAGCTCAAGGAGACCCTCGAGAGTCTTGACCTTGTGGTCATCGCTGCGGAGTACGGCCATGGGAGGAAGGCCGGCTGGATCACCTCGTACGAGCTTGCCGCGCGCGACGAGGTCAACGAGCAGTGGGCGCCGGTAGGGCGTGTCTCAGGCGGCGTCTCCGATGAACAGCTCAGAGAACTAACGGAGCAGATAAAACCCCTCATCGTCGGCGAGCGCGGGCGTATGGTGGATCTCGAACCGCAGATCGTGCTCGAAGTGAAGTTCAACGAGATCCAGAAAAGTCTGAACTATGCTTCGGGCTTCGCGCTGCGATTTCCTCGTATCGTGCGGATACGAGACGATAAGGGCCCCGACGACGCTGAAACGCTCGAGCGCCTTGACGCATTATACCGCCTGCAGTTCAAACTCAAAGAGTCTACCGCGACGTAGTTTTGTCCGGAATATGTTGATCAGTTCTCGCTTCGTCGATGGCTGACAATCTTTAACGTCGAATCCCGTAACTGGATTATGATGNNCTCCATGGAAGCGCTCTGCAGGCTCTTGGAAGGCATCGCGCAATGCTCGGAGAAGCTCGGCGTTGCACGATTCTCCCATAAGGGATGCACGTTCACGCTGTATCGAAGCGGCAGGATAGACGTGCGCCGCGCCGAATCTGAAGATGAGGCGATTCGATTGATCGATGATATCAAACTGATCGTCGAGGCCGCGTTCGTCGAACAGCCGTTACTCTGACTTCTTGCAGATCGTCGTCATTTTCTTGAGCAACTCTTTCCCAGCCGGCGTGAGTTCGATGTCGTTGTCGCTTTTTACTACATAGCCCGCTTCAATTAGGCGTTGTACCTCCGTATCGACTAGCGCATCCCGCGCCACGCCGTAGCTTTCGCGGTAGGCTTTCTTGGCTCCAAGAGACATACTCCTCCAGAGCAGGTCGTGTGCTTTAAC
>PMIN01000076.1 GCA_003158275.1 Methanobacteriota archaeon | reverse complement strand
GGGGGCAAATCCATGTCGATGATGTCGGCACCCCGCCCTACGGGGATAAAGTTGAAGATCAAGGTCCTATTGACGCCAAGCTTCCTGCTGAATTCGACGAGCGCATCCAGCTCGCGGTAGTTCTCATTCGTGATCGTGTTGGCGATGCACGAGAACACTCCGTCTTGGGCCACGACGTTTTTGATGCCCGCTACCGTGCGTTCCCAAGCGCCTATAACACCCCGAAATGCGTCGTGTTTTGCAGGATCGACTGAGTCAAGGCTTATCTCGAAGTACTCAACGCCGGCGTCCCTAAGTCGGCGAACCACGTCCTTCGTCAGCAAAGTGCCATTGGTCGCAATTGAGAGGTACAGCCCCTTGCTCGAGGCGTAACGAGCGACTTCCCAGAAGTCGTCCCGCAGGAGCGCCTCGCCCCCAGAGAACGCAATAGCGACGACGTCGTTGTCAGCGAGCTGATCGACGATGTTGAGCCGCTCGTCGAGGCTGAGCTCATCCTTTGACATTTTGCCTGCACCTTGGTAGCAGTGCTTGCAATGCAGATTGCACGCATCCGTGTAGTTCCAAACGACCAAAAAGGGCGCCTGAAGTTTGAGGGGCTTGCTGATCCCGTACTCAGCTATGCTCTTAACGATATTCGATAGACCGCGTCGCGTCACCTGCTGACTGAAGTATCCTTGCATCGTGGACTTGTCCACGTGGAAGGACATTCTTCCTAGTTCGACGAACGCACAGATCGGCAGCAGCTTGAGATTCTTTAAGAGATTCAGATCGCTTTGGCCACTGTAGTAGCTCAAAGCTTTGTAGATCGCCTGCGTGTCGTCGACACAGAGGCTATGAATGGCCTTCCGAACGAGGACATTGCCCAACAAGACGTTAACCGTATTGAGGGCCGAGTACAGCGGTTCTGCCTCTTGTGCGCTTTTTTGCCGACTCCTTAAGGACAGCACACGGTGCGCTTCCGACATCATAAGTAATTGTGCCACTAAAGCTTAATAACCCTTGTTCATGAATAAAGGAAAAATCACAGTCGCAGGCGAAAGACAGAGCCTGATTTTGAAAACGTGATCATGGCGCACGTCACTCAGCCATGGCAACTAAAGGAGGCGAAACGAAGATAAGCCGCTTGTAGAAATACTCTGATTGTTGGCATTTATGGTGGATTTGTCGGACCGCGAAAATGATTTTATGCTCTGCCTGTCAAACCATGTAGAGGAGTACCCCCCCAGACGTATCGAACGCGGTGAGCTGTACGCGCTTGCTAAGACGAACGGCTTCAGTGAACAAGAAGTGTACCGCTACGCGATGGATTTGGACCTGTCGGGATACTTAAAAGCACAGCCCATTCTCGGGGGAAAGATAGCATCTTTGAGCCTCACAGCTCAGGGAGTTGACTACGCTCGAGGGTTAAGAGATCAATAAAAACCGCTTTGAAGCTCTCTTGCTCTCAAGCTCAAATGCTTGCAAAAGATTCTAGCCGCACTATCGATTGAGCTCTGCAACTAAAGGCCCTTGCAGTGAACAACGTCCTGAATAGGCCGCCGAGCGCTTCGGTACCGGTTCTGCGGGTGGTTCGTATCGGCGTACCCAAGAGCCAGTCCGATGAGAATTGATAGATCTTCTGGAATATCTAATTCTGCACGAACAAGATCAGGGTACGATGCGAAAAGGAAAGCGGGTGCCGAATCCACCTGATATTCTTGTGCCACCAGCATGACGCTCTGTGCCAGCAGCCCCATATCAAATAGTGACCAAGACGAAAGGTTTCGATCCAGGCAAAGAAACACCACGGTCGGCGCACCAAAAAACCGATAGTTGGATTCGAACAAGCTTTGTCGAATTGCAGCGTCGTCACGTTCTCTGTCCGTGAATATCAGTCGAGCCCTTGCTGACATCAATTCGGCCATACGTTGTCGGATGACAGGCGGCCACGTCTGCGGTGCCGGCAGATCCGGATTAGATGGCACGCGTTCCTCGGAGCGTACCACGTACGCCGTGCGCAGCCTCTCGAGCGCCTCGCCCCCCGCGACAAAAATCTCCCACGGCTGGGTATTAGCCCATGAAGGCGCGCGGGTTGCAGCTTTCAGAATCTTCAGAATCGTGTCCTTGCCCACTGGATCAGGCTTGTAAGCACGCACGGTCGAGCGGGCGTGCAGCGCATCTATCACATTCATAACTGCGTACCTCTTCTTTTGCTCAGGTTTCTTTGTTCGCTCCGACGCTTTGTTGTCTTATCTTACCCACCGGACGACACTTACAACAGTAGTGCTACCAATCCTTCTTTTGACGCACCATGAGTGCCCCAATTCTGCTGGCTATGTAGCATGTGCTTATTTAGATCCAGCTCTCGAAGGCCAATAAGCTCTTTGCTTGTTTTCTCGCGTCAGCGAACGAAGTTAAATGTATGTGGGTATCTGTATATAGCACGGTGCGGTGGAAAGCGATTGATTCCAAAGGCGTGACATAATGACACCTGACGGGGCAGGCGCGCAACCATCGGAAAAGGGCCCCGGAATGGGAAAGGTGGGCCCACCTGACTATGTCATCAAATGGAAAAAGATCGCTACTGTTTTCAGCCATAACTTACTCGCGGCAACCCTCGTATATCCCTACGCGGACGCGGGGGGGCGGACTCGCAAAGCAACTCTTGTCCTGAGTAAGATAATCGAAGAGTGCGTAGAGGACCCGTTTAGCCGTTTCGTCTTTTGGCTCGCCGCAGACGTAAACATTGAGAGTGCTCTTTTGAGTGCAAAAGAACGCCACGCGATACGTGCAGAACTTGCAAAGACCGTAACGCCGCCGACTGAGTTACAGGTCAAAGACATGAACATGCGCATGACTTCATTGCCTGACTATCTTCGCCTATTTTATCTAGAGGACTATTTCGACAGCATGATAAGAAACAAGAAGGAGCGCCACTGAGCTGCTGACAATGCGACTGCAGGACTCGCCATGGAGAGCGGACCTGGGCCGATTTCCGGAACGAGCAACGCTGCGCTAAATTTTCGCACGACGATGAACGGTACACGTGCGTTCCCGCTGAGTGCGAATCCCCCTTATGCTGCTTGTTGCAGTGAGCCATCGCGTTCCCCGCGTTGAATCGCGCGCTCAAAAAATATCATCAGCAATTTGAGGCAAGCGTGCAAGTCTCCAAAAACCGACAGTGTCGATCTGCCCACGGAACGCCACTAGTTTGCAAGAAGGATGATTGCTGAAACGCCCATTCGCCAACGAAATATCGTCAAATCCGGCGTCGGTTTGGCGCACTTGTTGGAGAGCGCATTTTCCGGTTGTGCTCAATAGCCTAAAGGCTCGTCGATGAGAATCAGGGTCACTCTGCCCTCAATTTCCTCATTCGCGAGAATGACACATTTTCCGATCTCACTCGAGGCCCCATATACCCTCTGTGCGCGGGCATTTTCTAGAGGGAACGCATACTCCCAGACGCGGCGTAAGGCGTGGTCAAGCGTGGGGGCGATCTTGTTAGTGCCGCTCGCGATTATTAGGTGAGCTGCCGCATAGGGCCACGCTCCAACACGGCTCCCTGCCTTGTCGCACGCGACAATTTCGCCTGACTGCGAAATGGCATTGGCTCCCGAGATGAAATAATCCGCAGCGACTGATTTCCTTCTTAGCACACGTCTCTTTTCTTCGTCATTTTCGGCAACGATAGCGCGATGAAGATCGTTCCATTGTGATTCATCACTATTCACATATGCTTCGTAGCCAATCTCGACCAAGGTAGTTGACGAGCCGTGCATCACTTCTGCCTCTGGCGGAATCAAGTCTTTTAGTATTTCGAGGGCGATTTTTCCATTTTTTGCACGAACTACCGCTATCCCGCGCTGCCCAACTGCTTCGACCGTCTGGGCAACTTCGTTGTCTGGCGGCAGTTGATTCCACTTTTCCGGGTCAACGTGAGCTTCTGCGAAAAGGTTTTTTGCGCTATACTGGGTGAGCTTAACCATTCGTTCTCCGCATGGACGTTCTTCTTCAACCTATATACAATATGCTAGCCTCGCTCTGCCGACACGATGCTCGGCCTTTTCTTTCTTTTCAAGAGTTATTCGTTGCGCCACGTCGTTGACGCGTCGCAGGAGACTAGCTTCGTAAAAAAATAGAACCCCCGATCAAGCCAGAAAAAGCCCTGCTCTCTCCTTCGAAACATATCGTCGCCTGTGCGAGAGACCAAAGTAAAAACGAGAGCGACCGCGCGCTGAATATGGATGGGGGTTCCACAACGCAGAACGGAGCTAAAAAACAGAAGCGTTATACCACTGCAGCGTTTATGGGGCGTGGATGCAAAACAGTCGCGTCACGGACGGAGACAGTAATAAACGTAAATGGGCTTCCTTCATCTCGGACATAACGATCCCCCCAGTCATTGCCGTGCTCATGTTCTCACTCATTAACTATTCCTTGTTGCGCGGATTGGCATTTGTCGCCGTTACGTGTATCACCACGCTGTTTGCGGCAATTGTGCCCCTCAGCATGTTGCTGCTCTGGGAAACGAGAACGAAGGCGAAGATAGACCTTGACGTTCCCGCGAGAACAGAGAGGGGCCGTCCGCTGCTCTTCGCCTGCACATCATACCTCATCGGGACTGCCGCATTGGTTGTCGCACATGCGCCGCTACTTACGACCGTCCTCATGTTTGGCTATTTTGCTGGAACGCTCTGCCTTTTCTTTATCAATCTGTACTGGAAGATCAGCATCCACACGATGGGCATCGCAGGACCAATGACTGTTCTCATATTCGTCTTCGGTTATTGGGGCGTGCTACTCGGATTGCTCTTGCCGCCCGTTATCTGGAGCAGGGTCTACCTCAAGAAGCATACGGTCGCGCAGGCGATCACGGGAGCAGTCCTCGGTTTTGTGCTGACCGCGGTTGCGCTCAGCTTGTTGCTCCTTTACGCACCCTTGAATGCATCGGTTTGACCGTGCGGCCGGAAAGCGGCGAGTAGTGAGACACTGTACTCAAACGGAATACGCGTGTTACTTCAAGGCGCGGTTCACAGTAGATCGGTGCCTCTAATTCTATTTGTCCATCAAACCAGACAGCTCAGCCGGACTAACAACTACCGAAACGAACCAAAAGAACCGAGTACGCAACGTGCATCGGAAGGGACTCCTACAAAAAGAAGCAGCTATGAAGCCAACTCATCCTTTACTCTCTTCGCCGCAACAAGATCGTCGCTAGGACGAGAAAGACACCGGCGAAGATGAGCAATGCGACGACGTCGGGGTATATCTTATCGAGCCCCCATCCACGCAAATTCACAGAGCGCACGGCCGCTACCGCGTAGGTCGTCGGAAGGAGGTACGACACGGGCTGCAGCCACTCTGGGATTGCTTCTATGGGCCAAAAAACTCCAGAGAGGAGGAATGCAGGCAATACAACGAATGGCAAAAACTGGACTGCCTGAGCCTCCCGTCGTGCAAAGCTCGAGAGCAGTATGCCGAGCCCCTCTGCCACGATCGCAAGGAGCGCGATGACCCCGAATGACAGAAAAACGTTTCCAACGATGGTAATGTGAAACAGCAGCACGGCAACCGCAAGCAGCACCGCAGACTGGGCGGCGCCAATCGCACCAAACGCGACAGCGTACCCTGCGACCAGCTCGCTCTCCTTTAGCGGGGATGCAAGCAGTCGAGAGAGCGTTCCTGACGTCCGTTCACCGACGAACGCGATGAGCGTGAGAAGCATCGTAATCTGCCACACAGCCACTGAGACGATACCTGGCACAAAGGTGTCGATGAACTGCGCGTTCGCGCCGTAAATAGCGTTGCTTGCGTCAACTGAGACCGGTGGCTGATGGCCTTGGCCCTGCGTAGTTTGCACCACCGCGTTGTTGACCGCCGCGATGATCGGGTTGGCGACGTTAACGTTGCTCTTGTCCGCAAGAATGCTAACAGTCACGTTCTCCTGCGGGATGGACGTTTGACCCGAGGCCCTTGCCTCGACCGATTGGGTGAAGGTCGATGGAAACGCGATGACGGCATATGCACTCCCGTTTTGCACTTGGCCAATAGCATCGCTCTCACTATTCGAGTACGCAACGTTGAGAGTGCTGGTGTCGAAATTGGAGATAATCTTATCTGACAGTGAGCTGCTTGCCGCTGCTGTATCATTGTTAACCACGATCACTCGTACGTCCTTGACGTTGCCCGTAAACGCGACGCCGAAGAGAATCATTACGAGTAGCGGGGCCACAAAAATGAGAACACGGGTGCGGCGATCGTTCTTAATGTCCCGCAACGCGCGCTTTGTCACCGCAAACACGCGCGAGACCTTCATGCAGATTCTCCAGTCCGAGAATACGACAAAAACGCGTCCTCGAGCGAGTCGGTGTGCGTCAGCTCGAGAAGCTCCTGAGGAGAGCCCTCGGCAATGAGACGTCCTTCGCGCATAAAGCCGATGCGATCGCAATGCCGCGCCTCGTCCATGTAGTGGGTAGTGATTAGGATCGTAATTCCCGAATCCCGCAGCTCCTCAAAGTACTGCCAGAACGAGGCGCGCAGGTCGGGATCGACGCCTACTGTCGGCTCATCAAGAAACAAGAGCTGCGGCTCGTGAAGCAACGCGCAGGCGAGCGAGGTGCGGTGCTGCATGCCGCCGCTCAACTGATCGACCAGCGTGTCTCTGGAATCCTGCAGATCGATAAGCTTGAGAAGCGCTTGTTCGCGTGTATCAATCTGCTGTTTGCTGAGTCCAAACACTTCGCCATAAAACGCGAGGTTTTCGTGTACGGTCAAACCCCGGTACATTGCCAGCTCCTGCGGCATGTAGCCGATACGCGACGCAGTGCGCGGATCGGGAACCTTCGTGTCAAGCACGTACGCTTCCCCTGACGATGGCCGTAGCAACCCGCAGAGGATCTTGATGACGGTCGTCTTTCCGGCGCCGTTTGGGCCTAGCAACCCATAGATTTCGCCGTGCTTAACCCGGAGCGACAGCTTGTTTACGGCTTTGAAGCCGCCAAAGTCTTTTTCAAGGTCGCGGATGCAGACATCATCCTTCATACGAACTCCCGCCTGAAACAGTTTTCAGCGATAATCGCTGAGGTTTCTCGGGCTCACGGTGCCTCAGTCGC
>PMIN01000078.1:5518-5745 GCA_003158275.1 Methanobacteriota archaeon | reverse complement strand
CCCGCATACACAGTGAAGGTCCCAGTGGGATCGGCTATGCGTGCGCGCCAGAGGTCTTCACTCGAACGAACGTTTTCCACTTCGGTGAGTACGCCAACTACAAAAATGCGGTTGATCTTGGCACCTGTGGGGGAGATGACATAAGAGGAACCGCTCTGGTCATCTTCTTTCACCTGAAGCGTCGACTTGTTAAGCTCATAGGCGAACACTCGCCACGCGGGATCTTG
>PMIN01000078.1:0-5512 GCA_003158275.1 Methanobacteriota archaeon | reverse complement strand
CTGCCGTTTGGTGCCGTTCAGCACGCCGCATTGCCCTCTGATAAGGCGACGGGCGTTTTTTGGTTCCGTGCCACGTCGCCGGACCGTCTGCTTCGACTGAGATGATTATGCAGATGCTATATACCCATGTATTTTCATGACCAACTCTGTGCAAACTCACTTGCGGCCCCGAGGTGTCTAAGATGCGATTTACGATGACCCCGCCCATCGACCTTGCACGCACCATGACTATTCAGATTCCCGCTTTAGAGTGGGTGAATAACTCAAACGGCTATTGGAGAGTGGTTGACGGAGTCACGCAGACGATCTGTCCGCACGCATTCAAAGGCCCTTTGGCCTCCGACCTCGATATGGAGGGAGTGCATCCTAACGAGATGCACTGGACGCCGCTTCTTCAACTCAAAAGCCACGACCCCTGCATACGTAAGCTTAGAGACTTCTTTGCAGGATTATACTTCATGAACGGGCAGGACCCCTTCAGGTGCCTGACGCTCACCTTACTCACCCAGAATAAGACCGCTGAGCGCGCGCGGTCGGCCTTCTGCGAACTTTCCAGACGGTTCGGATCGATCACGCCTCAGACTTTGTGCGAGGCACATCCACACGAGCTCCTGCCCGCCCTGCAGCGGTGTGGGCCTCACCGAAAGGCGGGTTACCTCATTTCCATCGCGCGCAAGCTTATGCAGCGGTGGAACGGAGACATGTCGTGGGTGTATGATGAACCGCGCCGCGCGCGAGAGGTACTGCTTTCTCTGCCCGGCGTCGGCCCAAAAACTGCTGATTGTGTCTTGCTCTACGCCGCGGGACACGAAATCGTTCCCGTAGACACACACATCGAACGGGTTGCCCGCAGACTCGGGTTCATCGAACGCGGCGCGATACGGCGTGGTCTCGACGTCAACGTGGAGGAGATTCGTGGAAGCACCAGGTCAAAAGACTTGGCCAAAGAGGCACTCGAGCACGACCTCGTTCACCCCGGCAGGAGTCACCTCCTTCTAATCCAACATGGATTTGAGTTTTGTCATGCGACTGCCCCGGCGTGCTTCCTCTGTCCGATTCGCGAAGAGTGTACCTCGATCGACAACCGGTACAGATCGACGCTGCACTTCAGCTCCCGGCAGCAATGACGACCGGATCGCCGCTTACGATCCCGTTTCTAGCACAAAAGCCTGAGTTCACTTCAAGTACGTATTGTATCGGCGCGCTCGACGTGTAAAGAGGGCACACATCACCGGCGCACGGCGGCACCGATGCGTAAATCTCGAGCACGTGCTTGTCTGCTGTGATAAACACGATATCGAGCGGGATGCGCATGTTCTTCATCCAAAAACTCTGCGGTTGCTGCGTTGGGAAGATGAACAGCATGCCGGCATCTTCATTCAAATAGGTCCGGTTCATAAGACCCATTTCGCGCTCTGCAAACGTATCGGCCGCCTCAGCGTAAACTGTTACGTTTCCCACCGTCACACGGTACGTGGTCGGTGCTTTCGACGCCGTGGTGGCTGAGCTGCCGTTTGTGACCGCGCTGCCTGGAGCGGCAGTCGTCACCGAGTTCGTGTTGGTCGGCGTGCCCGGTTGCGTCATAACGCATCCTGACAGCATGCTCACTGCGACGACGCAGCACAGAACTACAATGAGTAGGGGCGTTCGTACGCGCATCAAACCAACCTCGTTTTCATGACTTCGCGTAACACAGTTGTCGCATAGCATCCTTTAGGGAGAAAGAATCTCAGTTCGACTTTCATCCGATCTTCCGCAAGCTCATCGGGGGCGACGTCAAACCGGATATCTGCCGGCAAGAGGACGTTGCGCATCACCCCCTTTGATGCCAGTCGCGGACAGCTCTCGATGGTGAAGGCGTCAAGATTAACGCCTGCAGAGGCAATAACGTCTCGCTCGATCTGACCGATAACTCCGTCTGACAGCGCGGTGTCGTATCCCGGAACCGGCATTTGAACAGAGGCGGTTCCTGCGGCCAGGCTCTGGTTCACCTCGTGCACGTTCTTGGGAACGACTGTTCTGACGCGCTCCCTATCTAGCGCCCGCACACGGTCACCGTCAAATCCGACCCCAAGCGGGAACCCGCGCTCAAGTCGGCTGCTCAGCATCTGATTGAAAAGATACGATTGGTACGCGTGAACGAAAAGTTTCTGCAGATTCGTAGAAAGGACTCCAAGGGCGCCGTCAAAGTCATTAGGATACTTCGCAAGGTGGTTAAGCATCGCGCGCTCATAGCGCAGCCGCACAGGCATGTGCTTGAGCGCCTCTTTGAAGTCATACGTTTCCGCAACCGATTGCCGCACCGCTTTGACGTCGTCAGGCTCATCGGGGAACGGCTTAGCGATGTACGTCATTACTGCCCGCTCGAGGTCCCCATCAACAAGCGCACGGCCGACGACGTGATTGACGGGGCGGATTGATCCAAAGCGCTGAATACCAAAGAAGTTAGGAAGCCCGCGAGCATTGCGCGTTTCCTCGACGACGCCCCCCACAGCGCTGGCGACGTCATTTTGAAGCCCGTCCACGGCTCTGACCGTAATAACAAAATCGTTACCGTCGAGGTCGCCCAGGGAGATCGGCCTGTCTGATCGCCCTATGGGCTCAGCGACGACGGTTCCAAAGCTGAGCGGCTCGGCAAGCAGAATCGAATCGAGACTCATACGTTGTGTAGTCACCGCGCGCTTATCCTTCGTTCCTGCCCAGCTAATCCTTCTCTGGCTTATCTGCAAGCGCCGCGAGAGCTCACGTGCCATGTGGTGCGTCTCTGTGTCGGTCTTGGTCACTTTAATTAACTGGTAGCGCCCCTCCGAAGTGAAGCGGTCTGCGTAGACCTCATTGACCACAAAGTCTTCAGCGCGCTGACGGATTCGCCCACCGATGCCGCGAGAAGCCGTCAGGTACACCGTCATTCCTACAGTCACGTCGCTTTCTGGAACTGCTTTGGCGTCGGTCATCGTCTTGGCCCGTTAGAGCAGTTTAAGGTCGCTCGTCACCTTATCTAGCTCCGCCTCCTTCGCCGGACCGATACCGAGAGCGGTAACGGTTCCGGGCGGCACTTCGGTGAGCCCTGCGTCGACGACGAGTGCCGTGATTAAGCCGCGCGCCTCAGCTATCGACTTAAGCTCATACAAGTCCCTGAGCGTCGCAACCTTGAGCGCGACCTTTTTCTGCCCCTCACTAAACCAGCGACGCTTTGTGGCCGGATCCGAGCGCTCATACGCAGAGACGGCAGCGTGCGCGAGCTGAACCGCCGCTTTTCCCGCGGTCAAGCGGAGATCTGATCTGATAATGAGGCACTGCTTGTACTCCATGCGTGCTTCCCTACGCGATCGATTCGCGTGTGCGTTCTAACACGAGAGCCTAAGACTGGTTTATTATATAAATACTAAACTCGTAAGCGCTTACGAGCATGGAATACGATGTCGTCGTGGTCGGCGCAGGTCCCGCAGGCTCAATGGCTGCAAAGTACGCCGCAAAAGCTGGTGCACACGTGCTCATGATCGAAGAGCACGCGACCATTGGCCAACCGGTACAGTGTGCGGGCCTTATCAGCACGCGCGCGTTTGAAGGGTGCGAAGTGCCCGAAACGCTCAGCAGGCGCGCCATCCGCGGCGCCAATATCCACGCTCCAGACGGGCGTATCCTGACGGTCGACGGCAAGCGAACAATGGCCTACGTCGTCGACCGAGGAGAGCTTGATCGAGCGATGGCTTTAGAGGCACTCAAATCGGGGGTTGCCTCGCTTGTCAAAACGCGATTCAGCAGTTTGCGACGGCAGGGAAGCGACGTCATCATCGCCGCACTCAGCCAAGGCGAACCGATCGAAATACGCACTCGCGTGGTGATCGGAGCCGACGGACTGCAAAGCTCCGTGGGGAGGCTTGCAGGATTAGAACGAGTGCAAACGGTGTTCACGTGTGCGCAAGCGGAAGTCTATACCAACCGAACGCTCTCCGATTTCGTCGACCTGTACTTGGGGCATGAAGTAGCGCCGGGCTTTTTTGCCTGGGCAATACCGACGCGATGGGACACAGTAAGAATCGGACTCTGCTCAACTGAACGGTCACTCGACCGACTCGGCCCGCTGATAGAACGGCTTTCGTCGCGCTCCGCGCCTTCGCTCCTGCACTTCGCTGTAGGGGGCATACCGCTTGGGCCGCCGCCGTGCACGGTCGCGGCCGGCACCTTGATCGTTGGAGATGCCGCCGGGCAAGTCAAACCAACAAGCGGCGGGGGGATCTATCCCGGAACGCTATGTGCCAAAATAGCAGGGACCGTAGCGGCCGAGGCAACGGCACAGGGGAACACTTCTAAGGATGCTCTGATGGAGTACGACATTCGGTGGCGGTCCGAGATCGGGCGCGAACTCGAGACGGGATTGCGCATCCGTGAAGGATTTAACAAGCTCAGTGACGATGATCTCAACTACATGATAAGGGCTCTTGACGACGAGCGCACGTTGGACATCATATCGAAGTACGGTGATATGGATCATCCGTCCATCGTTCTTCGCAAGTTGCTGTTGAGTACAAAGGCGCCCCGCTTGCTGAAGCTCATCAGGCCACTGATCAAGTTAGCGGTTGTGAAAAGCGGCTCATAGACGCGGTATCAAAGAGAGAAGAGTTACAGGTGCGTCAAACGACGCTTCGCGCCGTTCTGACCGCTATTTAGAGGTTCGTCAAAAGCATTATTGCATAGTAAATGAAAGGAGGGTATAATGGACGCACAAGTTGACGTACAAGCAAATCGTCCGGAATTCTCTATAAATCTCACCCGCGTCGGTGTGACCAACGTCAAAAAACTGATTAAGGTTACGCGGCGTGACAAACGCCCGGTAATCTTAGTCTCAGAATTCGACTTGTTCGTTGATCTGCCCTCGGATCGCAAAGGTGCCAACCTTAGCAGAAACTTTGAGGTGATGGACGAAGCGTTAGAAGATGCGCTGAACGCGCCAGTCTACGAAATAGAACAGTTCTGTGGGGATGTCGCCGAAAAGCTGCTCGATCGACACGAGTATGCATCGCGCGCAGAAGTGCGCATGCGAAGCGAATACATGGTAAAACGCGAAACCCCCAGCACGGGCATCACGACCCAAGAGATTACCAACATCTTCGCGGAAACGACGACGTATCGCACCAACGACAAGCACCGGACGCGGCGGATGATTGGGGCTGAGGTGGTCGGAATGACCGCGTGTCCGTGCGCTCAAGAGCACACACGAGAGCAAGCCGAGATGCGCCTAAAGGAGCTCAACGTCGCGCCCGCAGACATTGAGGCGTTTCTTCGAGATATCCCGCTCGCAACCCACAACCAGCGAGGGCGCGGAACCATCGCCATAGAGGTCGGCNNGCTGCTCAAGCGAACCGACGAAGCCGTGGTCGTTGAAACCGCTCACAAGAACCCTAAATTCGTGGAGGACTGCGTACGAGTCATGGCGCACAAAGTAGTCGAAGCGTTTCCATACCTGCCTGATGACTCGATTATCACAATAAAGCAGCTCAACGAGGAGAGC
>PMIN01000193.1 GCA_003158275.1 Methanobacteriota archaeon | reverse complement strand
GAGGTCACGTCCAGCTCCTGCAGGAAGTTGAGTTGCTCCTCCTCGGTAGGCGCTGGTGCACTAAGCAAGAACTCTTCGGTACACGCAGCAAAGACGCCGAGCACGGCGCTTCCGTCTATCGAGATGCGCTTGACCACGGTGGATCCTCTAGAGGTGGGTTTCTTTTTGCGAAGACGAACATCACGATTCGGTCGCGAGTTCTGCCTCGACGACGCCATCGTCGAACTTCATCGCCCGGACGGTGATCTTATTCGGCGGATTGCTCGAACCTCTCTCCCAGACTTTTTTGTTGATCGAGGGATCAAGCTTGACTTTATCTTCTTCGGCGCTCAAATGGTGGGCGAGGTACTGACGAATTTCCGACATCGCCTTTTTGCTGCGTCTCCACCTGGGCGTATGTTTCACCGCTCGCAGTGGTATGGTATACACCCGTTCTTCTTCCACCTTCGTGTCTTTCGCCATGACTGATCACACCTTGAGATGACCGCGTCTCCAGTGCCGCCTTTTTGGATGGGTCGTCACGTTACGGTTTGAACGTACTGTAACCCAAGCCGGCACGCGCCTATTTTGACTTGTGGCTTTTGCGAGTCGCTTCTTTTTCCCCTTAGTTACTTTGCTCATTACAGTTCCTCTGTTGCGGATCTCGGTGGATTGCTCGGCATTTTCAAACGTCCTCGCGATCAGAGTAGCCTATTACATTTCATCGTTAATAATTGTTTACGCCAATACGGCTCAAAAAACCACGCTTTTTCGTCCTGTGACCCTTGACTGGATGTGTTCTTGAGGGAAAACGGCCTGCACGGCCTCGGAGCCGTACGAACTCTCCATAACTCTACGCAATTCGACCTCGTAGTCAAACGAGATGCACTCCCCGTACGTGACCTCGAGGTGCGCGTCGGCAAGTGCGTCGATCGCCCTTCGCCCGTAGCCGAGGAGCGGCCGCACGTAGTCGATCCCTGAGCGATCTTCCAAACTTCGAGCCTCACGCACGTTCAGGAGCGGCGCCTTGTCGTCTCGGCGCGTGCCGTCGGCGACTATCTGATAACGTGCGGCGGCGCGTTCGAGCGCCGTTTTGTGCAGGTGGTTGATGCCTCTGTTGGGGTATCCGTCCTCGATCATCGCGTCGACGGTGGCCGTTGCGAGGGCCGCCTCAAGGCCGATTATCACGTGGGGAAAACCGAGTACGCGCGCCACTGACGCGGCGTCATTTGGCACAATTCCGAAAGATACTGTAGCGAGCTCAATTTGCGCAAAAGGGCTGAGGAGAATAGCTGCGAGCGCGCTATCCTTGCCGCCGCTGAACAAAATGCCGACCTTCATCTGCGCGTGATGCGTATGTTCTGCTTCTTGGGGGCAATTTGTTTAAGGAGTTGCTTAAGCTGTTCGTCAGTTATCGTTCCCGTGAGCCTGCCACTTTGGTACAAGGCGAGTAGCTGCGACTCCACTGAGTCGGCAAAGTCGGGACGCGTCAGTCGAATGCTGTTCAGCCGCTCCCGACCTTCGGGGGTGAGTACCTGTCGCAGCAAGGCGCTTTTCCGCGCCTGTGCCTGTTCTACCTCTTCCGAAGACGGCCCTTGCATTCCGCTCTGCTGGGCTTGGAGTTGTTCGAGGCGTCGCCTCCGTATTTGTTCGAGGTCATCATCCATAATCCTCACACTCCGGGTGGCCTATGTGCTTTGTGCGAGCTCATACGCATTGTTGTCGAGGAACGATCTGCCTTGTGACGAGATCTCGCGACCTTTTGGGGTCGTCTTAACGAACCCCGCGCTCTCAAGCTGTTGCATCGCTTTTCGAATTATTGAGCCGCTCCCTTTGACAAACCGCGCAGGTGCTGACGAGTTGTCGGTTTTGCCCCCGTAGACTGAGCGGAGTCGTTGCGTGCCAACGGGGCCGTCCATCGCGATGCGTCGCAACAGCGCGGCGCAGCGGACATACCACCAGTCATCGTTCTGCGGCGGGTGCTCCCTGTGCACCCCCGTCTTTACCCACGACGACCATTCTGGGGGGGCTAATCGTTCGTCGCTCTTCAGCTTCGTTGCAGTAAGTTCGATCAGTTTATTTGCAGGAACATCGTACAGCGTCGTCATTTAATCTCCTAATTGGACTTCTCTACTNNGGTACGGCGAAAGATACACAGCGGTGGCACCTTTCAAATCGACCAATCGTGCACCCGAGGTGTGCTCGAGTTCGTGCGCGATCTCTTCCCGACTTGATTCGAACAAGGCGGCCTTAAGCATCTTTAGTTTGACCATCTTCTGCAGCTTGAGTTGACGTCGCAGTTCGAGTACGATCGAATCGTTTGCGCCGTTCTTGCCGATCCAGAGGGTCGGTATAAGCTCTGCTGAGAGTGCCTTAAGTTTTTGCATGTCACTTTTGATCATGTGTGTCTTGGATTGCGGTTCAATAGCGCCTTAGGTCACCACACTTTAAGCACGTTATAACGGTACGTTTGTCTTTTATGCGCACGCGTGCGTTCGCTCCGTAGACGAAATACGTCCCACAGCTTCTGCAAAAACGCATCTTCTTTTTTCCGAGTGGCACCCGGTACCTGGTTGCCAGTCGCCGAACAAGCTCGACATAGCGATCGCTTCGCTGCGCGTGCGCCGGAAACTCTGTGGCGGCCGCTTCGAACAAGCGGTCTATGCGCTGCGAAACGATGTCGTTGATAATCTCTTTCTTTTTTCGTCGTCGGGACATTTTCTAAGCACGCCGTGCAAAGCATTAATATACGTTCTGTTAAAGTAGTTTTGCGTCGCGCACCGATGGTCTAGTGGCTATGACTTGGGCCTTCCAACGCGTGAAGAAAGCCCACAACCCGGGTTCGAATCCCGGTCGGTGCATTCTCGCGTACGCAGTACCGACGGCGTCACAGCATTCGGGTTACCGCTACGACTTGAACGCTTTCTACCTCGTCGATTGCCGACAGGGACGCTTCGACAGCTTCAGTTCCGCCCTCTTTGTCCTCAACGATGACGGTGATCAGCAGCGCTTTAAGCCCAAACGCTATCGGCTGCACTTCGCAGCTGTGTATGCGTCCGTAATGGGCGACTTGGGATTCAATTCGAGTGCTTAGGTCCTTAAGGTCAGCGTCGGGGCCGTTGGGCATTATCTTTATCTGTGCAGCTACTTCTCCCATCTAAGGGCCTCCAAAACCACATGAACACCGGTACGGATTGCTCAACTTCTTGCACCTCTTGCATCGCGCGATTATCTCGCCGCACGAGGGGCACGGGTACGCCGTGGCGTTATCCCTTGTTATTCGAGTCCCGCACGATATGCACGTCTTCTCCATTCTTTCACTTCTCTTTGCGCGGTTCAATGATAAGTGAGCCTTGCTCGTGTTGGCTACTTTTACAGTACTGCGACGCCTTTATAAACTATTTTCGTCCAATGATCGTCGTACCGATCGTACTGCGTCGCTGGATAGCCGCGATGACGCGTTCAAAGTGGCGACCGTTTACAATGGTGCAATTCAAGCTGTACTTTTCTAAAAGCTGAGGGAGGAACGCATCGACGCACGTTTGCGATGTAAGCTCGTTGGCAGCGATGCGCGAAGTCATCCCTTTCGCTGAGAAAATTCCGTCGACATCGGTTGCTATGACGAGATCGGCATGAAGTTCGTAGGCAACCCAACACGCGATGGAGTCGCTAGTAACCTCCCACGAGTGTGGCAACGGATCACGCTCATACAGAATTTTGAACGGCAACAGAATGCAAATCCCAGGCACAAGCGTACCCAGATCTTCAACCAATGTCGCTCCGGACGTGCCCAGGTAGAAGCCATATTGATTCATTGCTAAAATGGCCATCCAATGAGCAGTCGCATCATCGACGCGGTCTCCATAGCGCCGGACAGTCTGTGCAAATGGTCCACCGCCTGGCACCACGAGCGCGTCCACGTGAGCAGCACTCAGGCAGGCAATCAAGTTCGAGGCGACCTCAATTAAGCTCCCTCCGACTTTGAGCACGGTGTGCGTCATGCTGTTCCGCTCGCGCATCCCGACCGATAGGGGTCTTGCTGCGACTACATCTCTTTTTTGCAGCAAAGGCGATAGCTGTTTTGTGAGGGCCCCAGCACAAGAGATCGAAAGGGTCTATATAAGAGACTTTTGATGTGATAGGATTCTTAACAGTTTTTTCTGAAAAAGGCGCTGTGCAAAGATCATCGTGAGCTTGGGAGGCGAGGTTAATCGGACGCGTGAAAAACCGCTAGAAACGTCGTCGGCAAGCCTTGCGGAAAAGCTCACGCGATCAAATCGAGATCGATCGTTGGGCTGCTGCCTTAGTTGTTTCAGCGACCTCTTCGTGCGACTTCAGAATTCCAGCACGTCAGAGTCATTTGCGAGCGGCTACGGCGGCTTTTCTTCTGGGATGACTGCGGCACCCAAGTGGCCAAGGTCGAGGCGATCCCACGGAGTCGACGGAAGTGGTATGTTCTTCATTTCGTGGCTCAGGTCGTGACGTTCCCACTGCAGATATAGGTCTTTATAATCATCAGGAAATGAGTCGCGACTGTCAGCGATTTTCAAACGCTCCTTAATAAAGGGCTTTAGATCTCTTTTTTGCTGGCGGATTGTGCGTAGAATATTTGTGTCAACCACGTCTCGGCCATCCCAAATCCGAAGGATAGGCATTAGATGAAACATATGCACCAATCGGGTGCCTTCCAGCGGCAATTGCTCCGTTGATTCTGCCCATTGCTTGATGAGCGCATGTTCGTTTCTCCAGATCGCTACGCGTTGTGATGTGATCTCTTTTGTCAGTTGTCTGCATCGCGTGCGTCGCGTCTTGGGAGCGCCGACCTCGTCGAAAGCCCGCATAAAGCCTTCGTCCATATTGATCTTAATGAGGCCGATATCCAGCTCGGCAAGCCCGTGAACGGGAATGAAGGGATCAATGACGGTAAGTTCTACAGGTCGCTCGCTTTGTTGCGCAGCTTCCAGATCGCCATTGGTGATTTCGTCAAGAACAATTGCTGCTGCCCGATTTGCTATGTCGAGGAGGTCACGATCACCGCTGGTGCTCCAGTCCATGCAGTTTGTGCTAAAGTCTTCCGTCCGTATGTCAAACAGACTACTCGTGGTCCAGTCCTGCGTTGGGTAATCCACAACCGAATCTTCGCGGTCTCGAGTGAGGCGCGGGAATCCAAGGCGCGCCACTACTTTAATCATCCTGCTGTTGCGAGAGTTATCAACAAGATTCTTCCATTTGACGTCGTGAGACATCTGCCGCAGCTATTGCTGATGCCCCCAAGCGGGCGGAGGCAGGTTGGGTGCTATTACGTACACGTACTAAAAAACGATCGGTGACATTATCTTGCAAGGTGCTTTGCACCAGCCAGTCAAACCTGCGGTGGGCCTTGTTTTTGCAGTTCTTCGATTCGCCGTGCCGCAGGAACTGACTGTTGCCATAGCATTTCAAAGGTCTCCTTCAGATAATCAGCGTAGGTGGGGTCATCGGTGTAGAGCATTGCAATAGGTTGATTAAGTGAGAGATGCTTGATATCCAAGTTGATACCGTGCAAACAGATTTTTCTGTCTAGCACAGCGAAATACACCCCTCGATAGCCATCTAGATGGCGCACTTCCTCGCCAATGTCCAGTGCTTCCTTAACGAATTCAATTGCGGAGTATGATACATCGGTCAGCATTCTGAAGTTCGCTCCACGCTCTATAAGCTTCTTGATTTCGTCTAATATGCCGAACAGCGAAGCGACAGCGATCACCTCTTCAGGACTTACCAAGATCACTTCATTCTCGCACGCAGTTGTGAGAGCATTAGCGATGCCGACGAGTTCCTTAATACTTTTGATGACCTTGAACGTCTTAACTTCGTCCGAGGGCCGGAACCGCTGTCGCTTTGAGAGCTGCTGCAGCTCCCGCCTTCGCGCCTCCATCTCTCGCAGCTCACTCTCCTGCTTTTTCACTGCAGCTTGGAGAGCGGCGTCCAGGTCCACTGCGGCGTAAATCGTTGGAGAGTCGAGTGAGGGCCGCACCATGCCTTTTTCAATGAGGTCAGTCAGCGTGCGGTGCACGTCCACGCGATATGTCTTGAGCGACTTTGCAAGAGGCGAGGGGCTCTTGGGGCCGTACTTGAGCAAGTGAAGGTAGAGCTGTGCCTCCTTTTCGCTGAGTCCGAAGTCTATAAGACGAGTAATGAAGTCGTCGTCGTCACGCATAATCACAGTGGTTGGACGGCAGTCAGTAGATAAGCGTTACTATCCATAGCTCAGATTATGAAGCGCCTTAGCGGCAACTGCCGGTTAAACAAACGAAAGAGTGCGTTCTACAATTCTCGTAGCCGCTTTTCTGCATCGACTCCTTCGCTCCATGCGGCCTCAAACGTGGCGATGAGAAATTCAGTGTAGGCTGGGTCATCGGTCAAGAATGCTACTAGCGGATCGTCAAGCGAGACATCCACGTTATTCACGTTGATCGAACTGATGCTCTCTTTCTTGTCTCCGACAAGCATGAACGCTCCTTCGTACTGATCGATATGGCACTTCTTCGCCGTTATCGAAGAGTTTGCGCGCCACATCAAGGGAGCTTCCAGAAATCCTGGTGATCTCCCGTACGCGTCCCCCGTTTTCTATCAGCATTTTGGTCTTGTTTGGTATGCCGAATTGAAAGGATAAGGCCAGTATGGCAGGTTCGAGAAGCCACATGACTTCCTTCTCCGCAGATTGTATGATATTTGATCCTGCGGCTAAGGCGTCCTTGACACTTTCAATAATAATCCCCTTGGCCATAATTATCAGTTAACGCCCTTGAAATTATAAAGCTGTGCCCCCTGACACGTCGAGAGGGTTCTCGTCGTTTTGATGCGCCTGCGCTGTTTGTGCCAAACTGAAACGTCTTAATACGAGGTTGCGACGGACTCTAATGACCCTTGGTGCTCTTGCCGTAGCAGCTCGTCTATGCGTTCTTTTGCGTCAGACGCTTGCTCCCAGGCCATCTCAAACGCGCTCATAAGGAAGTGTGCTTGAGCAATGCTATCACTCCAGAGCGCCACAACATTTTCATCGAGCGAAAGGGTGCTCTTCAGAGCAGCGTGAATGAGGCTGAAGCTTCGCTTGCCATCCGCCACTGCCAAGGTCATCCCGCAGTGCTGGTTTGCATGCCGCAGTTCAATGCCACCATTCAGGTACTCGCGTCCCGCAGAAAGGTTCTGAAGCGAGATATCGAGCACGCCGCGGACACGCACGTCGCGGCCCAGCGCACATTTAAGAGGATCCAGGAACCCTCCCATCGTGATGAGGTTGAATCGGGGATGGGCGATGAATAAAAGGGACCTCTCTGCCGAGTTGATGAGCTGCGAGACGGCCTCAACTAGTTCGCCGACGGTTTTTAACATCTTGAACGCGTGGGCGTTGTGTGCTCCGCGGCTCAGCGCGCCTTTTTCGCCCCCCCAAGCTCATGCTTGACCCTCTGCAAGCGATGCAGCTCGCACAGCTGGGACGTGAGCGCGTCGTCAAGCGCGTCAACGAGGTCTATAGGCGCGTAACACGATAAATCCTCTCCGCTTTTCGCGATTACACCTGCGTCAATCAATCTCGCGCAACGGCGATAAGCGTCCTCGCGGTACGTCTCGAGGGATCGCGCGAGGTCTCCAGCACGTTTCGGTCCGTACTTGAGTAAATGGACGTAGAGCTGTGCTTCCTTCTTACCAAACCTGAGCTCACTCAGTAGTTTTGTGAGCTCTTGCTCATTATCGAGAGCGAGAGCTTTAGATGGGGGGGGTTTCGTCTGAGGCACGTAATTGCGTGCTATTCGCGAGTGCGATGAGCTCCCGCTTTATGGCTTCCATCCGACGAAGTTCGCGTTGGTGCTGAAGCAGCACGGCATCGAGTGCATCTTCTAAGTCGATCGCTGTATAGACAGCCGGGCTCTCTCTCTTTGCGGTCACAATGGTCTTATCGGTGAGGCTTGCAAGTGTTCGATAAACCTGAAGGCGATACGTCTTGAGGGATCGCGCGAGGTCTCCAGCGCGTTTCGGTCCGTACTTGAGCAAATGGACGTAGAGCTGTGCCTCCTTCTTACCAAGCCCGAGTTCACTCAGTAGTTTTGCGCACGGTTCTGCTTCGATGCCACAGGCCCCGTTACTCGTGCGGTAACTTGTTATCTCCCCGTACATTTTGACCCCCTCGCAAAATGCTCGTCATTTTTTCTTCGCGCGTCTCTGTAGCGACGCCAGCGCCAGACCATGTACATGTGCGCGGCGCGCGGGTGTTGCTCACACCTGGACGCAGCACGTAATTTACCGCGTTTGTTAGGCGTTCTGCGCACCTGTCGCAGTTGGGGTCGCGCGCGGCGTTGAGGCAGCCAAAGTGGACCCCGTAATAGCACCCCGAATTCTTCGTGACTATGTTTGTTGCCTCCTTCTCCATCCTGCGCGAAAAAGCGGTATAAGGCCGCGTGAACACATTTGTGTGTCACACGTGGTGGAGGCGGCAAACGCGCGAGCACATTGGGTCGTCGCTGCCACACAAGCAAAAAAAAATGTTCGATTACCGATGCACCAGTCTGTAACCTTCGTGCACGCCTTTCATCGTTGCGCGTGTTTAGAGGCGACGCGTCGATTACCGCTGAAACGCGTCGTGCACCAGGTTTGCCACCGCAAACGCCGGGAAAACCTTTGAAAGGGTTTTACCGTACTGTTGCGAGAGCAAGCTGCACTCAAGCCTCACTTTTGAAGCGGCTTTAGCTATCAAAAATTCTCCGAGACCCGCACTTACGACCGCGTTTACGTCGTGTTTGCGTGCTTGAAAAGCGAGGGCCTGAGCAAGCTCATCGACTTGGGCGCGCTCTACCTGTCGAGCAACGTCGAGTGCGTTCTTGTGGCCAAGCTCATCCACGTCACAAAGCAGGATCCTGGCGATTCTTCGATAACAGTGCTCNNCAGCAATCGCGAACAGTTCGGAAGCCAGCCGATACTTTTCCCCGTTGAGGGTTACGAGCCGCAAAATGGTCGCGATATTCGTTCTGAGCGCTCCAGTGTAGATGAGCTCGCATTCACGCAACCGTTCAAAGTCTGTTGTTGTGGCGGCGGGTTTTCCGTTTCGTATGGGAATCACGTCGCACGTCGTGCTCCCCAGGTCTACGAATATGCAGTCACTGACACGCCGTGAAACAAACGCGGCTGAAGCCGTCCAGTTTGACGCGGCGTACAAAGAGGCCTCGCTCTCAGCGATCTGCCGCGTAAACTGGCCGCGAACGTTCAGATAGTACGGCCTCGCGAAAACTGAGTCGACTGAGGACGCGATCGAGCAGATCCCTTCCTTCTTACTCGCAAACGCGTCAGCGAGCTCGCCTGTGATCACGACGCCGACGCGTTTAGGCTGAAACTCAGCCCTTATGCGTCGCAACTCGCCGGCAAGGTCGTTTTCTTGCCACAGTGGCAGGTACAGGTTTTTCGCCTGCCCGCTGGCGGAGGCAACTTTTGTATTTGCTCCTCCGATGTCGATTCCAATCGTATCGCTTAGGGCCATTTGGGTGTTCAAACAGGACTAGGTGGTTCCGCAGTCGGTTCGGAAGGTGTGTGTGCCGTGAGGTTTCAGATGCGTTGGCAATTCCTGCCTGAATCGCGCTTTGAAAATCAAATCGGCAACGTTGCCTATCACCTTGTCGACACTAATGATGGCCGTCGTCGGACGTGGATTCACGTCGACGATGTTAACGACGCCGTCGGGTTGAAGCACAATGTCGACGCCGACGTACCCTTCGCACCCTAGCAGCTGTGCGGCTCTTACCGCTTGAGTGATGACGCTGTTCGCGTTGGGCACTGCATACGGCGTCGTGTTCCCGACGTAATGAATCGCATCGTCTATGCGAAGGTGCTGCTTGTTGATCGAAAGCGGAAGCGCGGTTCTGCCAATGACGAGGCTTACGCTTATGTGGTCTCCCGTCACGAACTTCGAAACAAGCGTGTTCTCGTTCACACAGTTAGCCTCGAACGTTTCGACGATCCTGATCCCTTCCGATCCGCAGCCGTAGCGTGGCTTCAGAACGTAGGGGCCTGTTGAAGGGTTTATTTCAGGAACGGTTAGGGATCCTTCTGAAAGCGCACGAGACGCGCTGAGTTTGTCTGCCGCTCTCTTCACCGCCTCCGCGGGACACCCGAGATTCGTGGTGTGCCGTTCCACGAGCGCTGTGAAATCGTACAAGATGTTGTCGGGTGCGATGATCATGCCTGCGTCGCATGATCGTGCTAGCTGTTGTACTTGGCTGCAGAAAGCGTCAGCGTCGCCCGTGTGAACGTGCGGCCTGTGCACGACGTGTCCGGCACGTTGAAAGCCTCCTTTCAGCGTGTCGAGCATGGCTCGCCCCTCTTTCGCGAGATCGGGCAGCATTGCGCTTGCATATTCGGCCAGGAGTATGTCCACAGAGTCTCCTTGGGTTCACTAAAGCGCGCGATCAGTCAGGGTCGCGTGAACAGTTGAAACGAGCTCTCGGAATGTCGCTTCGCTCGGTACGACGTCTACACGCACGTCGAAACTGCCGAGTGCGTCTGCTGTCGGCTTTCCGATAGCGCCGACAACCCGATTCGCAAGTCTCTCGATGAGGTATCTCTTTACTCCAATTCGGTCGGCGCAGTCAAACAGTGCGCGCACCGTCATGGTGCTCGTAAAGAGAACGCCGGCGACGTCGCTCTCTACAAGCTCGCGGATGAAGTCACGCTGCTGCCGGCCACAGAGCTTTTTCAGCGTGTACAGCACGATCTCGTTTACGGTGGCGCCGCTGTTCTGGAGCCCTTCCGTTAGCTCGGAGCTGCCAAAAGCGCTGCGTAAGACCCATATGTTCTTGCGCTCAACATGGCTGAGCATTTGGACGATGCCGTGTGAGCTATACTCTGACGGCATAAGGTCGACGCGGAGATGCGCTTTGAGCATAGCACTCCTCGTTTTGGGACCTATGGCCACCACTCGCGTGGAAGACGGAAAGCTTGCCGCATTTAATCTGAGTTCCGCGCAGCTGCGGGCGCCGTTTGCGCTCGTAATCACGACGTAGTCGACGCGGCCCGTTTTTAGCTCGTCCAAGAACGTAGGCCAGAGCAAGTCTCGTATCGGCACGATGTCGACCAGTGCGGTCGCGAGCACGCCGTACCCGAAGGATTCGACAACTTTTTTCGAATCCTCAAGTTGCTTGTCAGGTCGAATGATTGCTAGTGTCTTCATCGCTTGGCTGTAGCGTATGTTTGAGCTTCACGACGTCGCCGATTATAAGCACCGCTGGGGCTTTCATGTCGGCGTCTTTGGCCTTCCGTACGATGTCCCTAAGAGTCCCGACGACAACTTTCTGGTGTGGCGTCGTTCCCTGTGCTATGATCGCCGCAGGTGTTTGCGCGTCCTTTCCATACGCGACCAGGTTCTTGACGTTTTCCGCGAGTGTGCCCACGCCCATCAGCACGACGAGGGTACCATCAAGCTGTGCGAGAACTTCCCACTGAAGCTGGTTGCCCGCCGCTTCGTGACCCGTAATAATGGTGACGCTTGAGGCGTAATCTCGGTGCGTGACCGGTATGCCGGCATACGCGGGAACGGCGACCGCTGATGAGATGCCGGGCACGACCTCCACGTCGACTCCGTGGGTTATGAGCTCCTCTGCCTCTTCTCCTCCCCGACCGAACACGAAGGGATCACCTCCTTTGAGCCGCACGACTCTCTTGCCCTGACG